>JAFGGU010000053.1 GCA_016930375.1 Bacteroidales bacterium
AGATGGCCGAGTGGTCGAAGGCGCACGCCTGGAAAGTGTGTAATCGCCAAAAGCGGTTCATGGGTTCGAATCCCATTCTCTCCGCAAAAGAAAATAAATCCCCCGGCGAAGCTCGGGATTTTCCCATAAAAAAAGGCCCAAACTCCGTTTGAGGCCTTTTTTTATGGGAAAAGACCGACCGTTGCGCAGCAACGGAGGGGGATTTATTTTCTTTTGCTGGGATCACCCCCGCAGGGATCACGAAGTAATCCCTTTTCTACATATCACCAGGCAAAGCCTGGTATCATATACACGTCTTAGGCACAGCTTAAGCCGAACGGGGGGATCACGAAGTAATCCGTTAAAAATCCTTCGGCAATCCCGTCGGTATAAACTCCTCCGCCATTTCGTTCTCTTCCTTGCTGGTAAGCAGATCGATGGTGGCCATCTTGACTGAATTGAAAGCCATTCTGTTTTCAGGCTTTATCGGATCTACAGGCGGTGATACCATTTTAAGCGGATCAATGGGGGAGCCATTCATGGTTACCCTGAAATCGAGATGCGGGCCGGTTGAGAGTCCCGAACTGCCGACATACCCCAGCAATTCACCCTGCTTGACATAGGTTCCGGTCGCAATTCCTTTACCGAAACCGCTAAGATGCATATAAGTTGATGTGTAGACCGCATTATGCCTTACTTTTACAATTCTTCCGGCACCGCTTTGATACCCTGCCAGCATGACCCGGCCATCACCAATGGCATGAACCGGCGTGCCGATCGGGGCGGCGTAATCCACGCCATAATGCGGACGCCGGATCTTCAGAATGGGATGCAAACGGCTTCCCGAAAACCTGGAGGATATCCTGTTGAATTTGAGCGGAGCTTTTAAAAACGCACGCCTCAGGCTGTTCCCGTCTGCATCAAAATAAGTTTCTACACTGTCCTGCATAAACGGTATGGCCAGTAATTCCTTTCCCACGTGATGAAAGCTGGCGGCATGAATACGACCGAGTCCTATTGAAATGGTATCTACATAAAGCTCATCGTAAACCACGGCGAAATGATCACCGGGCTGCAATCCAAAGAAATCCACGGTCCATGCGTACATTTCCGACAATTCGAGGGCAACCTGCGGATTGATGTTATTCCGGGTGACCGCATCCCAAAGAGAAGTGATGATCTCACCATTTACCCTTTTCTGCCTGGTGACCACTTCTTTTTCACGGAGATAAATTTTCACGCTGTCCGTGAAATCGAAAACCACATATTCGATGGGGGAATGTTCATACACAAAATATTGAAGCCGGCTGAGTGAATCCTTCGAAAGGAAAGCCGTATAATTATTTCCCTGCCGTATTTTGCGTACGTCAAAAACATTGTCCGCATACAACAGGAGCTGGGTCAGTGCGCGTTCCGGCAGTGAATATCGGTTGAGTATCTGCCCCAGGTTCTGATCCCTGCCCACTTTATCGGTTTCAATCGTGAAAGAATCCACCGCGAGGCCGTAAATCCTGGCCACAGACTCACCTGAAGCAGCCTGTTTAATGGCCGGTTCCTGCTGCGTAATGCTTTTCAAATCCGGAAGCAAATACCAATATACAGCGGCTGCAACCAGCGCCAGCGCGGTGACTGTCGAAATTATCCAAAGGAATTTTTTCATACGTTAACCTGCTACGACGTTAATAATCTTGCCAGGCACAAAAATGATCTTTTTGATGACCTTGCCTTCAATCCATTTCCTGGCCTGGGGATCCTCCCTGACTGCCTTCTCCGCTTCCGCAGCCTGCATTGTCAGCGGCAACGTCAGCTTGAACCGGAGCTTGCCATTAAAGGATACCGGATAATCAAACGTATCTTCCTGTAAATAAGTTTCATTTGCAACCGGGAAATCCAATTGGCTGATACTAGGTTTATTACCATACAGCGCCCACAGTTCTTCAGCCAGGTGCGGTGCAAAGGGAGAAAGCACGCAGGCAAAAGTCTCTGCCGTACGGTGAGTAATCTTTCCCTTTTTGATGCAGAGATTGGTAAAAATCATCATCTGTGAAATGGCTGTATTGAACTTCAGATTTTCAATATCCTGGCTGACTTTCCGAATGGTCTGGTGCAAACCTTTCAAAATTTCACCATCTTCTTCATCGGCATTGATGTTGGATACCTCCCCAAAAAACCGGGCTACCCGGTTCAGGAACCCGTAAAGACCCTTGACACCTGTATCGGTCCAGGGTTTGATCACATCGAGAGGGCCCATGAACATTTCGTAAAGCCGCAGGGAATCAGCGCCATATTTTTTGACTACATCATCGGGATTCACGACATTCTTGAGGGATTTGGACATTTTAGCCACAATCTGCTTTAATTCCTCACCGGTTTCTTTATGGATAAACTTCCCGTCCCGGTCCTCCACAAGGTCAGCCGGTATCTTGGCGCCGGCATGGGATTCATAGGCAAAAGCGAGGATCATTCCCTGGTTGAAGAGCTTCTGAAACGGTTCATCCGTTGATACGATGCCCAGGTCAAACAACACCTTATGCCAGAACCGGCTGTACAACAGGTGAAGCACTGCATGTTCCGTACCGCCGATGTAAAGATCAACCGGCATCCAGTATTGTTCTTTTTCTTTTGCGAAGGGTTCGTTGCTGTTGGCAGGGTCAATGAAGCGCAGGTAATACCAGCATGAACCGGCCCATTGGGGCATGGTATTGGTTTCCCGGCGACCTTTACGACCGTCTTTGTTTACGATCAGCCATTCCTCAGCGTTGGCCAAAGGGGATTCCCCGTCTTCCCCGGGTTGGTATTTCTTCAGATCGGGCAGTGTTACCGGAAGTTCATCCTCCGGTACCAGCGTGATCTCTCCATCTTCCCAGTGAATCACTGGAAAAGGCTCTCCCCAGTACCTTTGCCGGCTGAATAACCAGTCACGCAGCTTGTAGTTTACCATGGGCTGGCCAATTCCTTTTTTCTCCAGCCACGAGATGATGGTCTCAATTCCCTTTTCTTTGTTGAGACCATTGATGGATATTCCTTTCTCCGCGCTGGCGGAATTGATATAAATACCGTCTTCAGTCCAGCACGCCTTACCGGCCAGCACGGCAGCACGGAGTTTTTCATCATCTCCTGCAGGATCCATGATACAATCGATGGGCAGACCAAATTTTTCTGCAAATTCAAAGTCGCGGGTGTCGTGCGCGGGGACCGCCATAATAGCTCCGGTTCCATAACCTATAAGCACATAATCCGCGATCCAGATGGGTATTTTCTTTCCGTTAACCGGGTTAATGGCATACCTGCCTGTAAATACCCCTGTTTTTTCCTTGGCCAGGTCAGTCCGGTCGAGATCAGATTTTAAGGAGGCAGCCTGTATGTATTCCGCCACCAGGCCACTTTGTGATGAGGCAGTGATAACCCTTGTCATTTCGTGCTCAGGTGCTATCACCATATAAGTAGCCCCGAAAAGGGTGTCAGGTCGGGTAGTATAAACCCGGAGCTTCGCGGAAAGCCCTTCAATCTCGAAATCAACTTCGGCACCGGTGGATTTGCCAATCCAGTTCCGCTGCATTTCCTTAACGCCCTCCGGCCAGTCAACGCTCTCCAGCCCACTGAGCAATCGTTCGGCATAGAGTGGAATCCTCAGCATCCATTGTTTCAGATTCTTACGGACAACCATGTTCCCGCACTTCTCATGCGATCCGTCGGTCAGCACCTCCTCATTGGCACAAACAATGCGACAGTGTTCACAATACCACACCTGGGCCTTGTCATAATAGGCCAGGCGTTTGCTGTCGATATATTCCCGGGTGGCAACTTTTCCTTTGGCTGTAATCTCATCCGGGATGCTCAGCTCACTGACAGGACGTCCTTTTTGTTGTTGTTCGTCAAACCAGGTATTGAACAGCCTCATGAATATCCACTGTGTCCACCTGAAATAGTCGGCATCCGATGTACTGATCTCCCTGTCCCAGTCGTACCCCAGCCCCAGTGACTTGATCTGCCGCCTGAAGGTATCACAGTTATTCTGCGTGGTGACCTTCGGATGCGTCCCGGTCTGAATTGCGTATTGCTCGGCAGGCAGGCCAAAGGAATCCCATCCCATGGGATGCAGAACATTAAAGCCCTTCATCCGCTTATAACGGGCTACGATATCGGTTGCTGTGTATCCTTCGGGATGACCGACATGCAGACCGCTTCCGGACGGATAGGGAAACATATCCAGGATATAGAATTTCTTTTTCGAATAGTCATCGAATGTTTTAAATGTCTTGTTTTCTTCCCAGTAATGCTGCCATTTCTTCTCGATCCGGCTGAAATCGTATTCCATTGTGATTATGCTGAATGATTGACCGGCAAATGTAAAAAATAAATAATTAAAGCCTGAATAAGCAACTGTTAAATCATGTCTGCCGAAAAGCACATATCACAGAAATCATTTGAAATAGTATATTTGTCTCATGCGATTTATCATCTGTTTCACTCTCGTATTCACTTGCAGTTGCTTTGTTGCTGCCCGGGAACCTCAGGCGTTCCTGGATTCCACGAACCTCCCCCTCGTGATCATCAATACCAACGGAGGCACCATCGTTGATGATCCCAAGATAACCGTTGACCTGAAAATAATCTTCAACGGGCCCGGCAAATACAACCACCCTGCCGATTCGGGAAATGCATATACCGGCAAGGCAGGGATTGAATACCGTGGTGCATACTCTCAGAGCCTGCCGCAAAAACCGTATGGCTTTGAAACCCGCGATGCCCTGGGCAACAATTTAAATGTTCCCCTGCTGGGCATGCCGGCTGAAAACGACTGGATACTGTTGGCCAATTACAACGATAAGGTATTTATGCGCAACACGCTTGCTTTTCACTTGTTCAGAAAAATGGGCCACTATGCGCCCCGTGACAATATCTGTGAAGTAATGGTCAATGACGAATACCTGGGGATATTTGTGCTCACCGAAAAGATTAAAAGCGACGATAACCGGCTGAACATTGCCAAACTGGATTCTGATGATAATGCCGGTGACAGTTTATCGGGCGGTTATATTTTTGCCATTGACTATTATGATGATTACAACAGCTGGACCAGCAATTTTGTACCTATCGACAGGCCCGACCGGCATGTGCATTTCGTTTACAAATACCCGGAGCCGGATGCAATCACCCCGCAGCAGAAAAACTACATCAAGACCTACGTTAACATTGCCGAGAGCAAGTTATACGGCAGCCATTTTACAGATCCGGCCGCGGGTTACCGGGCTTATATGGATGTAAGCTCCTTCATCGATTATTTTATAATCGGTGAGGTATCCAGGAATGTGGATGCTTATAAGAAGAGCTGTTTCTATTACAAAGACAGGGACGACAACGGTGGCTTGCTGCATGCGGGACCGGTATGGGATTTCGACTGGGCCTGGAAAAACCTCTGGGATAATTGCTATATCTGGGAGGTCACCGACGGTTCCAACTGGGCTTACAGGGTAAATGAATGCAATAACTGGCCGGTGGTGCCGTCCTGGGTAAAACGGCTGCTGCAGGATCCTGCATTCCGCGAAGAACTTCATACGAGGTATACCGCACTACGCCAGACCATCCTGAGCGCCGAATATTTGGATCATTACATCGATTCGGTCAGTGCCCTTGTAAATGAGGCCCAGAAGCGCCATTACGTCAAATGGCCTATACTCGGAGAAAGTGTGGGCGCCCCCGAAGTTGATCCGCCGGCAGATACCTTCGAAGGAGAGATTGAGAAATTCAGGAACTGGATTGCGCTGCGGATGGCCTGGCTCGACGAAAACATGCCGCCTTCTGAAGTAACTGATATTTATGAAAGCCCTTCGGAAGATATCCGTCTCCGGCTTTTCCCAAATCCAGTTCATGATGTGCTGTATATTGAATCGATGGATAAGATCCTGAAAATCGAGATCCTGAATAGCAGCGGAATTCCTGTTCACCAGCAGGATGCACATGACAGTTATGACATCCGGGTTGATCTTGCAGGCAGACCGGCGGGTTTATACATTGCACGGATCACGCTCGAGGGACAGAAAAAAATATCCTGTAAATTTGTAAAAGAAAAGTAACAGGATGACTTTAATCGAATTCTACCAGGACAAAGTCGACCGCTACCGGCAAAATGCGGAACACTTGCAGCATAAGGAGGACAGGCTGTCCATGGGCCGGCTGGTAACCTTCGTGCTGATTTTTGTCCTTTTCTTCGCCTTGAATTCCCTGTCCGTCACATGGGCCGTAACCGCATCCCTGGCTTGCGTCATAGCCTTCGGCTTCCTGATCAAGCAATATGCGAAAACCGAAAAGCTGAAGGAATTTTACAATCATCTCGTTGAAATCAATACCCTTGAGCTTAAAAGTCTGTCCGGTGAAAGCAGCGGATTTGCCGACGGACATGAGTATGTTGACCGTGATCATCCCAATTCCTATGACCTGGACCTGTTTGGGCATGCCTCGGTATTCCAGTTCATAAACCGGACCAACAGTCAGCCGGGAGCTCACATGCTTGCCCAATGGCTGATAGCGCCAGCCAATCCGGCTGAGATTAAGGAAAGGCAGCGGGCTGTTGAAGAACTTAAACCGGAGATCGACTGGCGGCAAAAGCTCATGACCACAGGCTACTTCTCAAGGCGCTCCCTGGATAATCCGGGGGAATTATTGTCCTGGATGCGCCGGGAGAACGAATTTCTTAACATCAACCGGTTAAAATATATTACCCTGGCCCTGAGCATCCTGACTATCGTATTGACCTTTTTGGTGATTGCAGGAACACCGCCTGCAGTCCTGCTGCTCGTCTTTGTCCTGAACTTTTTGTTTTATTTCAGCCAGAGCCGTAAAATAAACCGGCTTCACCAGCAGGTAAGCAAATCGGCCGACCTGCTGCAGACCTATGCGGTCCTTATCAGCCTGATTGAAGCCAAAGAATTCAGGACCCAGAAATTAATCTCCCTGCAACAGATCTTCAGATCGCAACCTGCTGCTTCAACGGCTATAAAAAGGTTATCACAACTGGTAAACCGACTGGACACCCGGCTGAACGTCATGGTATCCGTTCCGCTGAACCTTTACTTCTTCTGGGATATTCACGTTTCCCTGGCACTGGAAAAGTGGAAGAAGCAGCATGCCGCGGATATTGAGCCGTGGCTTGATGCCATGGCTGAATTTGAAGTGCTGACCAGCCTGGCCAATATGGCATTTAACAATCCCGCCTGGGTTTTACCGGAGATTGTTCCCGGGTACTTTACCCTGAAAGCCGAAAATACAGGTCATCCGCTCATTCCCGAAAGCCGGAGGATCCTGAATGACATCGAAATCATCGAGGGCGGCAAGATAGTGGTAGTCACCGGTTCGAACATGTCGGGCAAAAGCACTTTCCTGCGTACATGCGGGGTGAATGCCGTTCTGGCCATGGCAGGAGCCCCGGTTTGCGCTTCGTCCTTCAAGATATCGCATGTTCAGGTTTACTCCAGCATGCGGATTTCCGATTCACTCGAAGACAATACCTCCTCATTCTACGCTGAGCTGAAACGTTTGGCTGCCATCATCAGGCAGTCCGAACAGGATCCGAAGGTTTTCCTCCTGCTGGATGAGATCCTTCGCGGTACTAATTCCAATGACCGTTTTACCGGTTCGGTGGCACTGATAAAACAGCTGGCAGGTTATGGTACAGTTGCCGTGGTGGCCACCCATGATCTGAAACTCGCCGAGTTGGAAAAGGATCTGCCCGGTAAAATTGATAACTATCATTTCGACGTGAAGGTGGATGACGAGGAATTGTATTTTGATTATAAGCTGACCCCGGGTGTTTGCACGAGCCTGAACGCATCGATTCTGATGAAAAAAATGGGTATACGCGTATAACCCTTCAAGGGTGATATTAAAAAATAAACAAACTAAATCCAATACTATGAAATCACTCTTTTTGAATTTCATCTTCCTGTTTGGTTTTATTTTCTCAATACATACCCAACAGGGCGATGTTGTTGCTCCTTCCACCACCCTCCCCAACCCCGTCATCCCCGGTTTCAATCCCGATCCCAGCGTTTGCAGGGTGGGCGATGATTATTACCTGGTGACCAGCACCTTTGAGTACTTCCCGGGTGTACCGGTATATCACAGCAAGGATCTGATCAACTGGGAGCATATCGGGTATTGTCTTACCCGAAATTCGCAGCTGCCGCTCGACAACTGCCGTAGCTCCGGGGGCATTTACGCCCCTACGATCCGGTACAACAAGGGCACGTTTTACATGGTAACGACGAATGTATCCGGCAAGGGTAACTTTTATGTGCATACACAGGATCCTGCTGGAGAGTGGTCTGAGCCCGTATGGGTCAATCAGGGAGGTATCGATCCCACCCTGTTTTTCGATGACGATGGTAAGAATTATTTGGTTACCAATGCCATGGCTGACGGGAAAACCGGCATCGCCCTTTCGGAGATAGACCTGGCAACCGGTGATATCCTTTCACCCATACAGCATATATGGGGAGGGACGGGGGGCCGGTACCCCGAAGCGCCACATATATACAAGATCAACGGATGGTACTACCTGATGATCGCCGAGGGAGGCACCGAATATGGTCACATGGAGACCATTGCCCGGAGTAAAAGCATCTGGGGGCCTTACGAATCCAATCCCGACAATCCCATACTCACGCACAGGGGTTTACCCGGACAATATCTGCAGGTTCAGGGAACCGGGCATGCCGACATCATTGAAGCGCATGATGGCTCATGGTGGATGGTATTCCTTGCATTCCGGAAGGCCGGCGGAGATTTTCACCACCTGGGCAGGGAAACCTTTTTAACACCCGTTACCTGGAATGAGCAGGGATGGCCTGTTGTGAGTGCTGATGATATCGTCAGTCCTGATATCAAGGTTAAAACGCTTCCCCTGGTTTCCGTTGCCCGGCCATTGGTGCGTGATGAATTTGATAAATCGCAACTGAACCTTTGCTGGAATTTCCTGCGGAATCCTGATCCGGCAACATGGTCACTGGCTGAAAGACCCGGATTTCTGACCCTGGCAGGAAATTCCGTGACCCTTGACCAGTCATCCTCCCCTGCCTTTGTGGGCAGGCGCCAGCAGCATTTTAACTGCACGGCAACGGCAAAACTGGAATTTGAACCGTCCGCCGAAGGCGAAACGGCGGGGATTACCGTGTTGATGAATGAAAAGCATCACTATGACCTTCATATTATCCGGGAAGGAGAAAAGAAATGTATTACTTTGAGCTACCGGATCGGGAACCTGAAGCATGTTGCCTTCAAAGCCCCGTTGCCGGAGGGACCTGTTCAATTCAGGATAACTGCTGAACCGTTATGGTACACGTTCAGCTATTTGCCTGCTGGGGCCAGTGAATTCATTCCTGCGGGAAAAATGGAATCAAGGTATCTGTCATCCGAAGTAGCCGGAGGTTTTACCGGGGTATATTTGGGAATGTTTGCCGAAGGGAATGCCAAATCCAAAGCAACCCCGGCGTACTTTGATTGGTTTGATTACGATGGCAAAGATTAAACCTTTTTGGTTTTCACAGGTCATACAGTAAAGAGCATTCATTTATTAATACTAAAATTCTTTTGACTATGAAAACAAGATCTTTTTTTATTATTGTACTGACCCTTGTTCTGGCCATGCCATCGTTCTCACAAGGTCGTAAATGGACATTATTGGGTGAAAAACTGGTAAATGACAGGCTTGATCACGATATTGTACTGGTCACCGCAAAACAGGGTGACTTTAAAAGCATAATAATCAGGGTCAAGGGAGCTTCGATTGATTTTAAGAAGGTGACGGTTGTGTACGGGAATGGAGAGCGTGATGAGATTGAGCTGAGGAATACCATACCGGCAGGTGGCACCTCCAGGATTATTGATCTTAAGGGAAAAGAGAGGATCATCCGGGAGATTGAATTCTGGTATGATGCCAATACCATCCGCGGGCGCAAAGCGCTGGTAAGGGTATTTGGCCGAAAGTAACACTAGAATTCTTTCACATTTATTTGTCCTTCCCCCGATTTTCTATACCTTTGCCACACCCACACTCTAGTCACACCCACACTCACACCCTAGTCGGCCCCGTAGTTCAGCTGAATAGAACGTCAGATTCCGGTTCTGAAAGTCGGGGGTTTGAATCCCTCCGGGGTCACAAGACTAATGATGCCGCCTTTGGCGGCATTTTTTATTTGTTTACACCAGGAGGGCACTTCCTGTGCCATCCTGGTGGAAGCAAATAAAAAATGAAAGCAGCGCAGCTGCGCATCATTAGGCTTGTGAAACCCCCACCCTAGCGGATCACGAGCGCAGCGAGTAATCCCAATGCTTATTGAGCGGCTTTAGTGTGTTGGCCCGTGCGTGCGAATACTCCCGAAGGGGTCACTTCCAGATTATTATATTCTCCATGGGTATGTCATCACTGTTATCCAAATCAAGCATGGCATTAATCAATCTCACTTTCTTGAATTTGGGAAGATCAGACGGAGAAATATCGCATTTCAGGATGGTTTTATTATTTATATAATATTCCCGCTTTGTACCCTCCAGTAACGGAGAGGAAGGAGTGTACCAATTGCTGCCATCAAACAATGTGATGTTTGAGAAAGAGGTATCGGTGATAAAACCATTCTTCACTAATAATATATCGGAAAGATTTGGATCAGGCAGGTTTTTCTTTAGTTTTTCCAGGGCACTTCGGTCTGAATATTTAAAGGAATAATTCAGGTCACCGCAATCCACCAGGTATAATTTCTTCACAACCCGGGGGATATAGGGAACAAATTCAAATCCAACAACCTTTCTTGCATAGAGAAATCTGCAACGGTAAATGGTGTTTTGATCCAGGTCAGGTATTTGGATGATTTCCGATAAATCCCATAATTGTTTTGCGTGAAATAGAAGCTTACGGGAATTGTTCACGCGATGGTTATGGTAAACAATATGTTGAAGCATATTTTGCTTTATCCTGATGGTTTCAAGCAATTGGCACATACACTTTATCATTAAGTTCTTTATATTCAGATCGGGCATTGCTTAAAAAGGTAATTCCTCCGCCACTTCTGAAACGTAATTCTCCTTTGTGATTTTCAATAAACCTGATCATCACAGCGCTATTCAGGTTGTTTCCGTCAAAAACACCGCATACTCCTGTATAATAGCCGCGATCTGATTTCTCCGCCTCCTGTATTATGGCCACTGTTTTTTGCTTGGGAGCGCCTGTTACAGAACCTGCAGGTAACAATTTAAACATAATTTCTCCCAGATGATCCTGATAGTCATCGGGTAATTTCCCGGTGATTTCCGATGAGACCTGCAACAATTCACCCTCATGTGTGTGTATTCTCTCAACATACCGAAGCCGTTTCACATTAATACTGTCAGCTACCATACTGAGATCGTTCCGAAGAAGATCTACTATGGTATGATGTTCAGCGATTTCTTTTGTATCACTGAGCAATTCCTTTTCAGACTCAGTGGATGATACTTTAATTGTTCCCTTCATCGGGAAAGTTGAAATAATACCACTTTTTATGGTTATAAAAGTTTCAGGTGAAAAGCACACAAACTCATTTTCGAGAAATATCTTGTATTTAGCAGAACTTTTTAAGTAAATCTCCCTAAGGGTCAGATCAGTTTCAACAGGAGTAGGAAATGTAAGATTGGTGAGGAAGGAATTCCCCGTATAAATCTGCTTTTGCACAGTATTAAATGCCCTATTATACGCTTCAAATGACATGGGAAATTTCCTGAAAGTAAAAACACCTTTCTCTTTCGGTTTACAATTTAAATTTCCGTTGGTTTGGAAATCATACAGTACTGTTTCGGGTAGCTGTTTATCCAATGGAAATAGCCTTATGGCTTTCATTTCGAAATCGATGATGAACAGGAAAGGTAATCGTTCCCTTCCCAATGCATTCATAAGGCTGATGGCTTCTGATTTTTTCAGCAAAATACAAGGTTATAGGACTGTAAATATATAAAGTTGATACAATACAATGGTTTCTAAAATCATTTGACAATTTTCTCTTTATTTGCCACTGGAATTTTGCGCAACTATTATCTATGATAGCGTTCCTGTCAGTATTTTTGACAAAACATGTAAATCATATATGACTTTCGCAAATAATTATAGTATATGAAACAAAATAAAAGAAAGGCTATTTCAATAATAGCTTTTCGTTGTTGGAGCAGAAAAAACTTCGCAGTATTCAACAGCCTGCAAAAAGTAATTAAAATTTGCACATTGTGTCTGGCATATTTCATTATAGTAATACCTGAAAAATTACAAGCCCAGAGAAGCAGCGATAGCCTGCAAATCAAAAGCTATGAGCTTAACGAAGTGGTGGTCATAGCCGGACGTACACCGCTCGAGGCACAACAGGCTGCACGTATCGTTACAGTCATTACCAAATCTGAAATTGAGCGGGCACCGGCCCAGAATCTTAGTGATCTGCTTCGATACATTGCCGGAGTGGATATCCGACAACGGGGACCACTTGGAGCACAAGCCGACATAAGCATTCGCGGAGGGACCTTCGATCAGACTTTAATCCTCCTGAATGGTGTCAACATTACAGATCCACAAACCGGACACCACAATCTGAACCTGCCGATAGATATTGAAAGCATTGAACGCATTGAAATCATGCAAGGTCCTGCGGCCAAATCATTTGGGCCAAATGCCTTCAATGGAGCTATTAACATCATTACCGGCAACAGTAAACCCAATCATATCCGGGTATCGGAAACTTTCGGACAATTTGGATTATATAAAGCGATGGTCAATATATCGAATGCCATTGGTAATTATAGTCATTTTATCAGCATGAACCGGATATCATCCGACGGATATATTGAAAATACCGATTTTTCAAACAGCAATATTTTTTACCAGGCCAGGTACAACTTTAAAAAGGGTGCGTTTGACTTTCAAACAGGTTACGATTCAAAAGATTTCGGCGCAAATGGTTTCTATTCGTTAAAATATCCAAAGCAGTTTGAAGCGACAAAAACAGAATTTGTGAGTTTGAAATACCAAAGCAATACTTTTATAAGATTTGCACCAACTTTTTACCTGCGCCGCCATCTCGATCGTTTCGAACTGAAACGAAACAATGATTCTATACCTTTTAATCATCATCAGACCAACACTGCGGGACTGAACCTGAATGTCTGGACAGTACACCGTCTCGGGAAAACCAGTGTGGGCATTGATTTTCGTAAAGAACATATTAAAAGTAATCTACTGGGGAATACACTGAGTGTACCCATTGAAGTGCCTTGTTTCGATAGCGTTTATTATACAAAATTTTACGCCCGGCTGAATACCAGTATCTATGCAGAACACTTTATTTCGTGGAGAATGCTTACGGTTACTGCAGGCGCAATGGCTCATCATAACTCAGACCTTGCAGGATTTAAAATTTATCCGGGAATTGATGTAAGCTACAGATTGAATGAAAATTTCAAATTGTACTTGTCTGCCAATAAAACATTGCGGATGCCCACATTTACGGATATGTTTTATAAAAGCCCCTCCCAACAAGGTAATCCAGGTTTAAATCCCGAAGAAGCCATTACTCTTGAAGCTGGAATGAAATACAATAATCCAACTCTCAAAGGCCATGTCAGTGCATTCCGGCGTTGGGGCTACAAAATGATTGACTGGGTAAAAGATCCTTCACCGGATAGCACCTTCTGGCGAAGTTTGAATCATACCAAAATAAATTTTACCGGGATCGAATGCGCATTGACATTGACACCTCCAAAAACAGGTACATTTGAAAGAATCTCAGATATCCGGATATCCTTTGCTTTTTTACAAGCCGATTCGAATCGGAATAATATGCTTTCAAAATATGTGCTCGACAATCTGAGGTACCAGATAAATTCAAGTATTGAAGTCAGGATTGCATGGAAACTGAATATCTTCGGCCGGTTAACCTATCATGATCGCAATGGTGTTTATCAGGATGCGAAGGGACAGGTAAGGTCTTATAAGCCATTCTGGTTATCCGATGCAAAGATATATTGGAGAGATCAACATTATACATTGTATGCCGAAGCATCCAATGTTTTTAACACACGTTATTATGATTTTGGAGGTATCGTCCAACCCGGCATTTGGTTCAAGGCAGGGATTGTCGTGAATATGGATTATAAATCGTTAGGAGTAACGGATTAGCTTCCGGAATTTAAATTCGGTTAAAAAAACAAAAAATATTCCCGCAATTTCACTATCATCAAACGCAGATATGCGGTCAATCGCCGCATATCTGCGTTTGACGGTACGCCATGTTGCCCGGATCTCAAATCCATCTTGATGCGGATTGCCGATTATTTTGAAGACAACCAGGCCAAATTTTGATTTTTCGTAACTTCGAAATATAAATGCCAGCAATATTATTAGTATCCGTATGAAAAAATATTTATCAAATGCCGATTTAATCGTAATTGTTATTACGTTTCTTCTCTTTACGATAGCTTTATTTACCAAAGGATTCACCCATGACCTGCTTTTAGAAGCAGGCGTATTATTGGTATCCATAAAAATTATTATGATGAATCATAAAAATACAGTTTCAAACACTGTAATTATGAAAGATCTGGATGAAATAAAGCAAACCTTGCATGAAATTAAAACAAACCAGTGCAAGTAGTTACCTTATTCTTAGTATCCCTCATTTTGTTCAAGATCAACTGCATTGGGTGAATCTTTGGCTACGCGGAATCCATTCGCATCGATGCCGTTATTTTTGGTTTCACCCACAAGGGAAAACAGCGTATTTTCGGCCCTGCAGTTCAGCTGAATAGAAGGTCAAATTCCGGTTCTGGAAGTCGGGGGTTTGAACCCCTCGGGATCATGAACGGGAATCGCCATCAAAAAAAATGGGATGCCGCGGCATCCCATTTTATCAATCAAGCAAAAGTTCTTACTTTTTGAAGAGTTTTCCGGTATAACGGTTGCTTCCGGACTCAAGTATCAGGAAATAGGCCCCCTGATCAAGCCTGCTGACATCGATAGTGCCTGAGAGATCCTTTACAAAACGGTTCTCAACTTCTACGCCGCCGGTATTAATGATCCGCATCATCCCTTCCTTCAGGTCCCCGAGACCTGACAGCCGGATATAACCGGAAGCCGGATTCGGGTAGATGGTAAGACCCTTGGAATCTTCGTCCAGATTCAGTATTCCGGTAGCTTCCTCTTTCCTCTCAATGTTATCAATATAAACCGTGGTACCGGCTGTCCTGGTTTCCGGAAAATCAGGGAATATCACGATCCTGTCATAGGAATAGCCGATGCATGCACTCATGTTAAACGTGAGCAATTCCCATGCGTTGGTAACCGTATTGGAAACCTTGACCTCCGTGACGGGACCGCCGTTCGTACTGGCTTCTACTTTGAATCCTACCGGACTGATTATGGATTTCCAGACCATCAGGGTAATGGTATGGGAAGACTGGGTGAATTCGACGGGTGCATAGGAATTCGAGAAAGCGCCTGCATAGGTATCTGCATTGGCATTAACAACGAATTTCAGTACATTGTCCGAAGTATTGACGCCTGATTTATCCGGATTGGCGATTACTTCAAAATCAGACGCACTTCCTGTGCCATTGGCAAAAACTTCCCACACGGCATCCGTTTCGGTTTCAAAGTCGATCGGGAAAGCGGCCTCTTCGACTGCAGGTATCAACACGGCATCAATAACATGCACTACACCATTATCGGCAAGCAGGTCAGCAAGAATGACTTTGGCATCATTGATAAAGACACCGTCCTCGTTAATGGTTACGGTAACATCCTTGCCCAGGAGTGTGGTAATTTCCTGTCCGTCAGACAGATCTCCAGACATGACCTTCCCGGTTGCAACGTGATAAAGGAGAATATCGGCCAGGTCACCGGTGGGATCTTCCAGCAACGCTTCAATTGTTCCTGCGGGAAGTGCCTTGAAAGCAGCATCGGTGGGTGCAAAAACGGTAAAGGGTCCTTCGCCTGCCAGGTCGTCAGCCAATTCGGCAGCAATCACGGCAGCTTCGAGAGTGTCGTGCGCAGCACTACCTACAATAATATCCACAACCGTTTCGGCCTGCGGGATCAAAACGGCATCCAACACATGAACCACGCCATTGTCAGCAACAATATCTGCGACAAAAACTTTCGCGTTATTGATGAAGACACCCTCCTCGCTAATGGTTACGTTAACCTCCCTGTCCAGCAGAGTAACAATTTCCTGTCCGTCAGACAGATCTCCAGACATGACCTTCCCGGTTGCAACGTGATA
>JAFGGU010000054.1 GCA_016930375.1 Bacteroidales bacterium
CAGTATATTAAAGATAAAGAAATCGATAAGGAATTAACTGATAATTAATGGAACAAAACACAGATTTTAAAAAGTCAAAAGCGCCGTCCACGACGGTTACACGTGATTTAAACATGTTAGAAGCGAAGACCGGCAATATTTATGAAGCCGTGATGATCTGTTCAAAACGGGCCAACCAGATTGGTGTTGAAATTAAGGAAGAGCTGAACCGGAAATTGGAAGAATTTGCCAATTACACGGACAATCTTGAAGAGGTTTTTGAAAACCGTGAACAGATTGAAATTTCAAAGTTTTACGAACGATTGCCGAAGCATACACTCATTGCCCTCGAGGAATTCGAAAACGACCAGATATATGTGCGCAAGGCTGAGTAGTCTTTCGCACTCATCATGCTGAGCGGGAAAAAAATATTAGTCGGTGTCACCGGTAGTATTGCAGCTTACAAAACTGCTGCACTCATCAGGTTGCTTATTAAAGAAGGCACCGAAGTCAGGGTGGTTATGACACCGCTTGCAAAGGAATTCATTACTCCACTGACGCTCGCCACTTTGGCAAAAAATCCTGTTCTTGTTGATTTCTGGAATCCGGTCAATGGCGACTGGAACAGTCATGTTGATCTTGGGATCTGGGCTGACGCCTATCTGATCGCTCCGGCATCTGCCAATACCATGGCTAAAATGGCTGCAGGTATTGCCGATAATCTTCTGCTCACAACCTATCTCTCAGCGCGCTGTCCGGTATTCGTAGCACCTGCTATGGATCTTGATATGCTCAACCATCCGGCCACCCGTAAAAACATCGAGATCTTAAAGTCTTACGGCAATATCATACTCGAACCGGCTACAGGAGAGCTTGCCAGCGGTCTTGTCGGGAAAGGCCGGATGGAAGAACCCGAAAAGCTTGTCGCTGCTCTGAAAAATCACCTGGCAGCCCCCTTAAAAAAAAAAATCTTCCCTAAATTAAAAGGCAAAACGGTTCTTGTCACCGCCGGGCCTACCTATGAACCACTGGATGCCGTGCGGTTCATTGGCAATTATTCGTCAGGAAAGATGGGATTTGCCATTGCTGAAAGATTGGCCGAATGCGGCGCGCATGTAAAACTGGTAAGCGGACCCGTATCCCTGAAACCAGTGCATCATCTGATTGAGTTTTATCCGGTTAAAACGGCACAGGAAATGCTGGCCATATGTCTTGACTGCTTCAGCCATGCAGATGGGGCTATTCTATCCGCCGCAGTTGCTGATTACCGTCCAAAATCCCCTGTGGCACACAAAATCAAACGAACACCCGGAAACCTGATTGTGGAATTGGTTCCCAACCCGGATATAGCCGCCGAACTCGGTAAAATAAAACAATTGAACCAATTTCTGGCGGGATTTGCTTTGGAAACGGATCATGAAATTGCCAATGCACAGCAAAAAATGAAGAAGAAGAATTTCGACTTCATTGTGCTGAACTCACTACAGGATAAAGGTTCCGGCTTCAACAGCGAGACCAACAAAATAACCATCCTGGGAAAGAACAATAAAAAAATCCAATTCGAGTTAAAATCTAAGCAAGAAGCAGCTCTTGATATTATCCACTACTTAGAACAAATATTACGGTGATGACCAGGTTACTACTCATCCTGTCGGTTTTTCTTTTTACAATCCCGCTGACGGCGCAGGAATTGCGGTGCAATATCCAACTCACCAGCCAGCAGGTTCAGGGAACAAACAGGCAGGTATTCCAGACTCTGCAGGGCGCCATCAATGAATTCATCAACGGAAAAGCCTGGACAAATTACAAGTTCACCACCAACGAACGCATCGAATGCAGTATGCTGTTCAATATTCAGGATTATTCAGGTGATCAGTTCAAAGGCACTTTGCAGATACAGGTTCGCCGTCCCGTTTTCAATTCCTCATTCAATACCGTGCTTTTTAATTATGTGGACAATGACCTGGATTTCAGATACGTTGAGTTTCAACCCCTCGAATTCAGCGAAACTTCCCACATTTCAAATCTTACATCGCTGCTGGCCTTTTATGCCAACATCATCCTCGGGCTGGATTTTGATTCCTTTGGTCTTAAATCCGGTAATGAATTCTTTCAAAAAGCCGAAAGAATCGTGATCAATGCACAGAATGCGAATGAGAAAGGTTGGAGATCCGGCGAAAGCACAAGCCGCAGAAATCGCTACTGGCTGATCAACAACATCCTGGATGAAGAATATGCCCCGGTAAGGGAGTTCATCTACAATTATCACCGTTTGGGGCTAGATGTCATGTATGATAAACCAGTGGATGGCCGGTTGGTCACTGCAGAAAGTCTTACCCTGCTGCAGGAGGTTTATCGAAGTCGCCCCGATCCGTTCATGCATTTCCTTCAGGTGATTCTCGATGCGAAATCCGATGAATTTGTCAGTATCTTCCAGGGCTCGCTCGATGATGAAAAAAGAAGAGTCATGGCGGTGCTGAACCAGATTGACCCCACCCACGGCGACAAATACCGCAAGATTTTAGATTCGACACCATAATGTTTGCTATCTTGCATCGTAAAATCGGTTCTTTATGCTCTGCAATTTACTTGTTGAGAATTACGCACTTATAAGTAAGCTTGAAATAGAATTCAGGAAAGGGCTCACCATCATAACCGGCGAAACAGGTGCGGGGAAATCCATACTCCTGGGAGCGCTTGCGCTTATCCTTGGTAAACGCGCAGATGCGAATGTTTTACTGGACAAAGAGAAAAAATGTATTGTAGAGGGAACTTTCAATATTGAGAATTACGGCCTGCAAAGTTTCTTTACTGAAAAAGGAATCGATTATGATGATCAGCCTATTGCCAGGCGGGAAATCTCTGCCACAGGCAAATCACGGGCCTTCATTAATGACTTCCCGGTTAACCTTGAAGTTCTTACTGAATTCGGGCTTAAACTCATTGATATTCACTCGCAACATCAGAATCTGAACCTCGCCGACAGTGTTTTTCAGATGAAGGTGATCGACAGCTTTGTGCAGGACCAGGAACTTTTGGAAACGTACAGATCCCATTTTCATGAATTCAAAGCCATTCAGAAGAAATTCCGGCAACTTACCGAAGAATCGGTGCGGTCGAAATCAGACCTCGATTATTTCCTGTTCCAATACACCCAGCTGGCAGAGGCACGGCTAACCGAAGGTGAACAGGAAGAACTGGAGTTTGAACATGAAAAACTTACACATGCCGAAGAGATCAAGACAGGATTAACAACTGCCTCCTCCCTGCTTCAGAGTGATGGAAATTCCGCATTGCAGCAAATCAAAGACAGCCTTGGGGCCATCCATAAGATTAAAAAATTCCTGCATGAAAATGAAAGTCTTTCCGCTCGTATCGATGCAGCCTATATTGAAATCAAGGATATTTCCCGGGAAATTGAAACGCTCAATGATCAGCTCTACTATGATCCCGACCGGCTTACCCAGGTCAATGACAGGTTGAACCTTCTTTACAGCCTGGAGAAGAAACACAGGGTTTCCGGCCTGGCAGAACTGATTGCAGTACGTGATCACCTTAAGGAAAAAATTGAAGAGATCAATGCCTATGATTTCAATCTGGAGGAGCTTGAAAAGAAACTCTCGGAAATACAGGGAATTGTCGGAAAATACGCTGATAAGCTGAGTCATCAGCGGCAAAAAGCCATTGTTCCCTTCAGGCAACGTGTCACAGAAATGTTGCACGATGTCGGGATTCCCAATGCGGGTTTCAGCGTTTTGCTGGAAAAACTGGATGATTTCAGTGAACACGGTTCCGACAGGATCCAGTTCCTCTTTACTGCCAATAGAAACATGCCTTTACAGGATATAGCGCGTGTCGCGTCCGGCGGAGAGCTGTCACGGCTCATGTTGTGCGTAAAATCACTCATGTCTGATTCCATAGGTCTGCCCACCATCATTTTTGATGAAATTGATACCGGAGTATCCGGCGAAATTGCAGAGCGTGTTGGCAATATCATCAACCGTATGGCGGATAAAATGCAGATCATCAACATTACTCATTTGCCTCAGGTTGCCAGCAAAGGGAAGTACCATTACCTGGTGTATAAAACCGATGATGAGAAAACGACCGTTACCCATATGAAACTTCTTTCACCGGAGGAGAGACATATAGAAATAGCCAAAATGTTAAGCGGCGAGGAAATTACGCATGCTGCTTTGGAGAATGCCAGGATCTTGCTGGGATACTGATAGTACATCTTTATTTGAACCTTTTCTAAATAATTTTACATTTTCTGATCAAAGTGTATCTTTGCAATCATTTTAACAAACCAAATACATATGGCATATAATCTGCTCAAAGGGAAAAAGGGTATCATCTTTGGTGCCTTGAATGACAGGTCTATTGCTTGGAAAATCGCCGAAAGGGCATATGCAGAGGGAGCACAGATCGTATTAACCAACACTCCTGTAGCCATGCGCCTTGGAGAAATTGATGCATTGGCAAAAGCCTGTCACAGTATTGTTGTTCCGGCTGATGCTACCAGTGCTGAAGATCTGGAGAACCTGGTGAAGAAATCCATGGAGTTTTTCGGCGGTAAATTTGACTTCATTCTGCACTCTATCGGTATGTCACCCAACGTGCGAAAAGGAATTCCTTATGATAACATCAATTATGATTTTTATCTGAAAACGCTTGATATCTCTGCCTTGTCATTTCACAAAGTCATCCAGGTTTGCAGAAAACTGGACGCTTTGAACGATTGGGGATCCATTGTGGCCCTTTCTTATGTTGCAGCGCAAAGAACACTTTTCGGATACAACGACATGGCCGATGCCAAAGCTTTGTTGGAATCCATTGCCCGTAGTTTCGGATACATTTATGGCCGGGAGAAAAGGATACGCATCAATACCATATCTCAGTCTCCCACGCTTACAACAGCCGGAAGCGGTGTTTATGGCATTGATTCTCTCATTGATTTTACGGAACGGATGTCACCCCTGGGTAATGCAACTGCAGATGATTGCGCCGATTACTGTGTCACTTTGTTCTCTGACCTGACGCGCAAGGTAACCATGCAGAATCTATTCCACGACGGCGGTTTCAGCAGCATGGGGATGAGCGAAAGGGCCATGACACAGTATGACAAAAGTTTCAGGGAATGTCCGTAATTATTTATTTACATCTTTCGATATAATCACCCGTGCGGGTGTCAATCTTGATGCGATCGCCGATGTTGATGAACAAGGGTACCTTTACCTGTGCGCCTGTTTCGATGGTGGCGGTTTTCAGCGTACGCGTGGCAGTATCGCCTTTCATTCCGGGTTCAGTGTAGGTTACTTCCATTTCGACACTCACCGGTAATTCAGCAAATACAGGATCTTCACCATCAAAATAAACTTTTATGTTGGCCCCCTCTTTCAGGAGATCAATGCCATCGCCAAGGGTTTCCCTGGTTAAATGGATCTGATCGTAAGTTTCATTGTCCATGCATACCACACTGCTTCCGTCGAGGTAAAGAAATTGATGCTCCTTGAAATGCACCCGGACGAGTTCCATTTCGTCATCAGGACGGAATCTCTGTTCTATCAGTCTGCCTGATTTCAGGTTTCTCATCTTGACCTGGTAAAAAGCCCGGAGGTTGCCCGGTGTACGGTGCTCATATTCAAGTACTACAGAAAGTTCATTGTTATACCTTACAAAACTTCCCCTGGAAATATCTGATACTTTTCCCATAAAATAAATTTAGCGCAAAATAAATGAAATAATTTCATTTATTTGCTTTTCGTTTTCTCTTTTAGTTTATCACTCAATATCTCTTTATACGCCAGCATTTCATCCCTGAATCGTGCAGCCTCTATGAAATTCAAATCCGCTGCTGCCCGTTCCATGGCCTTTTTGGAAGTTTCCAATGCTTTTTCCAAGGCATCCCTGCTCATGTACCTGACAACCGGATCCGCAGCAATATCAATCTTCTGAGGCTCAACGTAAACCTTGGTCTCACCTGTTTTCTTCCGGATGTCATTGAGGATATTCGAGGCCGCTTTAATGATCTGTTGCGGGGTTATCTGGTTGATTTCGTTGTATGCCAGCTGTTTCTCGCGTCTGCGGTTAGTCTCTTCAATGGTTTTACGCATGGAATCAGTCATTGTATTAGCGTACATGATAACCCTGCCATTCAGATTCCTGGCAGCCCTGCCTGCAGTTTGTGTCAGGGATCTCTCCGATCGCAGGAAACCTTCCTTGTCTGCGTCCAGAATTGCCACAAGCGACACTTCCGGCAAGTCAAGCCCTTCGCGAAGCAGATTCACGCCTACCAGTACATCAAAGGAACCATTCCTCAGCCCTTCCATGATCTCAATGCGTTCCAGGGTTTCAATATCCGAATGGATATAACGGCATCTGATATTTAAACGCATCAGATAACTGGTAAGCTCCTCTGCCATTCTTTTGGTGAGTGTGGTAATGAGAACACGTTCATTATTGATTATGTTCCCGCGGATTTCCTTCATCAGATCATCAATCTGATTCAAACCCGGCCTGACATCAATGACAGGATCAAGCAAACCTGTCGGCCTGATGAGCTGCTCCACAATGACCCCCTCACTTTTTTCAAGCTCATAATCAGCAGGGGTGGCACTTACATACACGATCTGACCGACCAGGTTTTCAAACTCCTCGAACCTGAGTGGCCTGTTATCAATGGCCGATGGCATTCTGAACCCGTATTCCACAAGGGTTTGCTTGCGTGAATGATCCCCGCCGTGCATGGCCCTGATCTGCGGGATGGTAACATGGCTCTCATCGATGAAGGTAAGAAAATCTTCCGGAAAGTAATCCAGGAGACAAAAAGGCCTCTGACCCGGCGGGCGACCATCAAAATAACGAGAGTAATTTTCAATACCCGGACAATACCCCAATTCCTGCAGCATCTCGAGATCATAGGTCACCCGGTCCTTTAACCGTTTTGCCTCAAGGTGTTTGCCAATCTCCTTGAAGTATTCGACCTGTTTCCCAAGATCAACCTGGATCTGACCTAACGCCTGGTTCATTCTTTCTTTGGTAGTAACAAATATATTGGCCGGATATATGGAAGCACGTTCCAAAACCTCAAGCGTTTTACCCGTGACCGGATCAAAGGAACGGATATCCTCAATCTCATCACCCCAGAAACTCAACCGGTAGGCATAATCACTATATGCCAGGTAAACATCGACCGTATCACCCGTGACCCTGAAATTACCCCTGTTGAATTCATTTTCATTGCGTGAATAGAGGCTGTCAACCAGTTGCCGAAGAAAGACATTGCGGCTGATAATACCACCCCGTTCGATATGAACAGTATTGCTATGGAAATCATCCGGATTGCCGATGCCATATAAACAGGATACCGATGATACCACAATAACATCATTTCTGCCTGACAGCAGGGAAGATGTCGTGCTTAAACGCAGTTTTTCAATTTCATCATTGATAGCGAGATCTTTTTCAATATAGGTATCAGTTACCGGAAGGTAGGCTTCGGGTTGGTAATAATCATAATAGGAAACAAAGTATTCAACCGCATTTTCAGGAAAGAAAAGCTTGAATTCGCCAAACAACTGGGCCGCCAAAGTTTTATTATGACTTAAAACCAGGGTGGGACGGTTCACCCGGGCGATCACATTGGCCATGGTAAAGGTTTTGCCCGACCCTGTAACCCCCAGCAGGGTCTGATGTTTTGACTCCCTTTGCAGTCCGTTTACCAGTTGCCTGATGGCTTCGGGCTGATCTCCCGTGGGGGAATACGTTGATGTGAGTTTAAACTCCATATCGTTGCAATCATCCTTGTTTTTCTGTGAGAGGTCAAAATTAGTAAACCTTTTTATGCATACGATACGTAAAAGTATTGTAATTTTAAGAATCCCATGGAAATTGCGGCCCTTAACGAACCATTCATGCCTAAGAAAAGAAAAGGAACACTTCGCCGGATAGCGAATATTATCATTCAGAACAAAATGCTTTCTGTTGAAAATGAGAAACTTTACAGACAGAATGAAAGGCTGTTGCTGGAGGTAGACCAGTATAAGGAAGTGATTGATAAATCGGGTCATGTTATTTCTTCGGGAAATACACATCTTGAAAAAAAACTCTCCCAAATCCGTTACAGAACCGCTACGATATTATATGTAAATGTTACGGCGGCCGAGCATTTTATACCACAACTGGATTCAAAGCTTGTTGTGGATTCGCTGGATGAGATCTTCATCAATTTACAGCAAATTGCGGACAAGTATCCGATCAGAAGCATCCGCACCTTTGGAGACACATTGATGTACGTCGGTGGTATTCCACAGAAAAACATAACCAATCCCATTGAGGTATTACAGGCCGCTGTTGAAATGCAGTATTATTTCAAGGTGCTGCAGGAGATTCACCCGGCTGGCAAGATATGGAAATTCAGGATCGGCGTGCATACAGGAACTGTTCAGGCCACTGTATCGGGAAGAAAAAAACCGCAGTATGAAGTCAAGGGTGAAACCATTAACCTGGCAACCCGTATCCTGCAGTTTTGCGAAACCGGAAATATTCTCATTTCTGCCACAACCTACGAATTGGTGAAGGATTTGTTTGAATGCAATTATTATCATAAGATGCCCGTGAAATACGAAGGAGAGATACCCTTGTACGTAGTCAAAAGCATCAAACCGGAATTTTCGCTTCAGGGAAAAGGTATCATACCCAACAAGCGTTTCAGCATATGTTATGGACTGATCCAATTTACAAATCTCCAGGAAGTCGTGTTGGATAAACTCGAAAAACATTTGCCACAGAACCTTTATTATCATAATATCAAACATACTGTTGACGTAGTAACACAGGTTGAATTAATCGGACTGGGTGAGGGGGTTACAGATGAAGATTTGTTGTTGCTTAAAACCGCGGCTTTGTTTCATGATACAGGTCATGCCAAGTCCTACGACGATCATGAAAGCATGAGCTGTATGAATGCCCGTGAGGTTTTACCGGAATATTACTACACCACATCGCAGATAGATACAATCTGTGAACTGATCATGGCCACAAAACTTCCTCCGAGACCCCAGAACAAACTGGAAGAAATCATGTGTGACGCTGATCTGGATTACCTGGGCCGCAGCGATATGATACCTGTTTCCAACACTCTTTTCCTGGAATTAAAGGAACGATCCATGATCGGATCTTTAAAAGACTGGAACAAATTGCAGATGAGATTCATTTCAGGTCATCAGTATTTTACGCTGACTGCCAGAAATCTTCGGGAGGTGAATAAACAGGCTCAGATTGAAAGGATCCGCAGTTTGATTTTAGAGGAGTAGCCATTCACCATTTACCATTCACCATTCACTGTTAATTGCTATCTTTACCTGATCACCAAAATAAACTGCAATGAACAGTAAGTTGATTGGAGTGCGTCTGACCTATTTCCTGCTTTCAATCATTCTCCTGATATTTGGTTTAATAGTTGCCAAGGATTTCCTGTATCCGCTGGCCTTTGGCATTCTGCTTTCATACCTTCTCTACCCTCTCGTCAATTTCCTCGAAAAGAAAGGCATGCCCCGCATCATGTCCATTTTGATACCCATAGTTATTGCATTGGTTGTATTTGCCATCCTGGCTCTTTTTGTTTTGAAGCGCGTCAGTCTTTTCATGGATGATTTGCCGGAATTCAGGGCAAAGACCATTGCCCACATTGAGGATATGCAGAGGTATATTGAAAGCGAATTCGGAATTCCGGCTGAAAGGTTCAAAAACTTTCTGCTCAGCCGAATTTTTGATATCGGCACCGAATCCGGAAAGATATTTTCAGCCACAACAGGGACCCTATTTGTCATTCTGATGCAACCTGTGTTTGTTTTTCTGTTCCTGTATTACAGGACCAAATTCGCTTATTTTGTCCTCAAGGTGGTTGGCAGGCAGAACAGACTCATTGCCATTCAGGTTCTCCGGGAGATTGCCAGTGTTGTCACCCGGTATATGCTTGGCGTAGCCTCTGTGGTGCTGATTCTCTGTGTTTTTAATTCCATCGGGCTTCTGCTGATCGGCATTAAATACCCGCTCCTGTTGGGTGTCATTTCTGCCCTTTTTAGTTTTATTCCGTATTTCGGCAATTTTATAGGAGGTTCAATTCCCTTTATCTTTGCCCTGCTCACGGAGGATTCACAGGTATATGCCCTGCGGATTGCGATTTTCGTTTATATTATTCATTTTTTTGAAAACAATATACTGTCGCCAAATATTGTTGGTAACAATATCCGCATCAATCCCTTTATAATAATACTGGGTCTGATCGCAGGTTCCATGATATGGGGAGTTCCGGGTATGCTTGTGGTCATTCCCTTTCTGGCCATGCTGCACATCGTACTCAAAAAAATACCCGGCATGCAGCCCTATGTATACCTTATGGGAACAAGGGGCACCAGCAGGCATGCCCTTAATTTTGCCAATATCAGAAAATTTTTTGAAGTAATTAAAAGAAGGCTGAGAAGAAAATAATCTCCATAAAATAAAACAAAATGCCTATAATCAGTCGGTTTCGATAAAGTTAAATTTTATTTCGAGGATCGATTCGTAATACTCACCCCTTTCCATGATATCATCATCCCCTTCTTCATAATACCAGTTGATGGTGAGTTTATAGCCCTTTTTAACAATTTCGGCCAGGGCTCTGAGGATGTGGAGCAATGCCTTTGATGAACCGCTGTTAAAATATTCCAGTTCAATATCAACCGTGGTTGATTCAGGGGGGGTCTGACAATATTCATACACCCACTCGAAAAGCTCATCGTAAAATTTTGAGGCGTCTTCCGGAATCGACCGTCCGCTGATTCGCATCCTGCCGTCGATATTAAAGGCAACGTCAGGTGTTTTTTTAGTGCTTTCAATCAGCAGATTATCCATAAAAAGATCAATATGGGTCAAATGTAGCATGATAACCTACACCCGATTAGGAAATTGAATATCATTAATTCTAAATACATCACCAATATAACAAATTTATAACAAAAAAACGTACCATCGCCCGTATACCTATGAAAAACGAGGCCTTAAATACACGTATCCGGCGATCAAAGAATCTCCTGATCGCCTGAAGAGTCAAGAGAGATAAGGCATTGACCTTCACGGTAATGGTTACAACCCACGTAATCAAAATTGACCAACGGCGTCTATCTTTTGACGAACGCACGCTCTGGTAATCCGCCTATAAGTGATTAAAACGGGCTACAGGCGTAATTTGTTGTGAAGAAAACTGCCCGCCCAGGAATTTATAATAGCCGGTAATGGCGATCATTGCAGCATTGTCCGTGGCAAATTGGATTTCAGGAATAAAAATCCGCCAATTCTTACGGGAGCCAAGCCTTCTTGCAGTTTCCCGCAAACCTGAGTTGGCAGATACTCCTCCGGCGATGGCAATATCCCTTATTCCCGTATCCCGGGCGGCCCTGGTTAGTTTTTGCATCAGTGAGTCAATGATGGCATCCTGTATTGAAGCGCACAGATCATTCCTGTTTTCTGTGATGAAGTTTTTATCCAGGTGCGACTTGTCTCTCAGGAAATAGAGAAAAGAAGTTTTCAAACCGCTGAAACTGAAATCCAATCCTTTAATTCGGGCCCTGGCAAAATGGTATGCTCTTGGATTACCCTGAGCGGCATACTGATCAATCAACGGCCCGCCCGGATAAGGCATTCCCATCACTTTCGCGCATTTGTCAAAAGCTTCGCCGGCCGCGTCATCAATGGTCTGTCCTATGATCTCCATTTCCAGGTGGTTCTTCATCACAACCAACTGTGTATGCCCTCCCGAGACCAGCAGGCAAAGAAAGGGAAATCCGGGGAAATGCCTGTCATTCTCATTGCGGGCAATAAAAACAGAAAGAATATGTGCATGCAAATGATTGACATCAATCAAAGGAACATCCAATGCCAATGCAAGCCCTTTTGCAAAGGAAGAACCAACCAATAATGCTCCCATCAGGCCAGGTCCCCGGGTATACGCAATCGCATTTATACTGGCACGTGTTTTGCCGGCTTCTTTTATGGCTGCATCAACAACAGGAACGATATTCTGTTGGTGTGCTCTGGATGCAAGTTCGGGAACAACGCCTCCATATTCCTTATGCACCTGTTGATTGGCGATCCTGTTTGAAAGAAGATAACCGTTCTCAATCACAGCTGCAGAAGTATCGTCACAGGAGGACTCAATCCCCAGGATGGTGATGTTCATTTGTCCCGACAAATAATGAAAGATTAAACTTTTTTTACAACTTTTGTATTATTATACTATGCAGAGCCGCAAAATTATCAAAAAGTTAATACAAATAACAGCAATCATGCTGTTGTTGATGTTTGCCATACCGGCAACTGCATTTTTCATGCTTCAGAGCAGCCGGATACAGACGAATGTTGCAGATCGTATCATGCAAATCGTTTCCAAAAATCTGAATACCACGTTCACCATCAGTAAAGTGGATATATCCTTCCTGTACCGCATCAGATTAAATGATGTATATCTGGAGGACCTTTCAGGTGATACAATGTTGTTTGTTGAGAGCCTCACTGCAGGTATCCGGTCTGTAAACCCATTTAGACGGGAGATTTCCATAGGCAGCATTGATCTCAACAAAGCTTTTGTTGGACTGGCTGTGGATTCAGCCGGTGATCTGAACCTGAAGTATTTTATCAGCAAACTGCAGGGTGAGGGGAAAGGGGAAGGAGGAATAAAGGTTAAATTCAATAACCTCAGAATGCGTGACAGCCGCTTTAATTTCAGGAATGCAGATAATAAGCCTGTGGAATACGGAATGAATTATGCCGATATGCAAGTTTCGGATATGGATGCGGATATCCGGCGTTTCAGACCTTCAAAGGATTCCCTCTCCTTCTTTATAAAATCGATGAATCTCAGGGAGAAGAGTGGATTCCGTATTGACAAGCTTACCGGGGAGTTCAGCGAAAGCAAGACCTTTCTCGCCTTCAGGGATCTAAATCTGAGAACACCCTATTCCCGAATCAGCGGTCCTGAGATCTCCCTGCGTTTTGATAACTGGGACCAGTTTAAAGCAGATTCATTTACCCGGTTTGTCAGGTTAAGGGTCGATCTGTTGGATTCAAAAGTAAATCTGCATGACATAGGGTATTTCGCACCTGCTTTCCGGAACACCAACCAGCTAATATCTTTCACGGGTAAGGTAACAGGACCTGTAAGCAACCTGAAGGGGAGAAAAATTGATCTCAGCTATGGAAACAATTCAAAGCTTACCGGGGAATTAAATTTTGAAGGCCTGCCTGATATCCGTGAAACATTCATCCTGGCCGATATTGATGATTTTACCACATCCGCATCAGATATAAAAAGCCTTGAACTCCCCGGAAATAAAAGGCTTAAACTTCCGGAACAATTTGAAAAACTTGGCAATATTACATTCAAAGGTAACTTTACAGGTTTCTTCAACGATTTCGTGACCTATGGCCAGTTTAATACCGATATTGGCATACTCAGCACCGACCTGCTCTTCAGGCCGGATACATCCAATTACGTCAGTTTTGAGGGAAAATTAATTACCAGGGATTTCGATCTTGGGTATCTTCTGGACGCATCCAAAAATGTTGGACAGATTAATCTTTCTGCCACAATCAATGGGGCTACCCTCGCTGGAAAATCGATCAAGGCGTCTCTGAAAGGTTTGATACAAAGCGTTGAGCTAAAACAATACAAATATACCAACATCAGCCTGTCCGGCAACCTGGATGACAAAACCTTTAACGGATCGGTTAATATGAACGACCCCAATGCGGAACTTGAATTCCTGGGAAAGGTAAATTTTTCCGATTCCGTGGCTGCGTTTGACTTCACTGCGAACATAACAGATGCAAATCTTTACGCTTTAAATTTAGAAAAATCTGATCCTGATTTCAGGGCGTCCTTTTACCTGATCGCCAATGCCAGGGGCAACTCTGTCAATACGCTCAATGGTGAGGTCAAACTGCTGAATTCGCTTTTTATAAGAAAAGACAAACAATTGCAGATCTATGATTTCAGCGTTCTGTCAGAAAACGCTTCCGGTTATAGCAACATTACCCTCCGGTCAGATTTCCTGGACGCTGATATGAAAGGCAACTATGAACTGACAAAAATTGACGACGCCGTGAGGTATTTCATCCTGACCTACCTTCCTTCAATTGCAGACTCATCGGTATTGAAGACAGCCACTCCCGACCATAGCCTTCAACTGACAGCAATCATAAAAAATGCCAAACCTTTGCTGGATTTTTTTCTTCCTGAATACAGCATGGCTGAAAACAGTACGATAAACCTTACATACATCCCTGATAATCAAAATATAAAGATGAGTTTGCAAACCTCGAAGCTCATTGCAAAAGGCATTACCTGGAATAATCTGAATGTATACCTGACAGGGAATAATGACTCCCTGGATATTGAAGCAGGTGGCAGGAATCTGATTCTGGGAAAAAAGATCAAGCTGGATAATTTCACGCTGTATTCCAATGTCGGAAAGGATGAAGCCGCTTTGCAGATTCGATGGAATAATTGGCAGGATTTGCAGTACAAAGGTGATATCAGCGCAGTGGGCAGAGTTACCAGAAAGGAAGGAAGCCGGTTCCCGCATTTTGATATCGGGCTTTTGCCGGCCAGTTTCGTCACCAATGATACACTGTGGACGATTCAGCCGGGGAAAATCATGATTGACAGCTCGCAAATCACATTCGACAATCTTGTCATCAATCATGGAGATGAATATTTCAAATTGGAAGGCGTCCTTTCCGAAGCTCCCTCGGATAATATGAATATTCTGTTCCATCGTTTTAACCTGGGCAATCTGAATGGAATTGCTGCCACCTCAGGGTATAAGCTGGGCGGGGTACTCAATGGCAATGCTTCGGTTTCAGACATATACAGCAATATCCTTTTCACGAGCTTGTTGGAAATTGACAGCCTGATGATCAATAATGAAATGCTTGGCAGCGCGCAAATCAGCTCGAAATGGAACAATGACCGTAAGTCAGTGAATCTGATGGCACTTGCCATGCGGGACAATTTAAAAACAATTGATTTGGAAGGTGAATACTTTCCGACCCATGAAGGCAAGCTGGATTTCAATTTGCAACTTGATAAACTAAGACTGAACCTCTTCAATCCCTATGTTAAGGTGATATTCACCGACCTCCGGGGAGCGGCTTCAGGCAAACTAAAACTGACAGGTACCCTTGCCCGGCCTTTGTTAAACGGTGAGCTTGATCTTCAGAAAACGGCTTTTACCGTCAATTACCTCCAGACCCGCTATAATTTCACAGATAAGGTGCAAATCGAAAATAACAACTTTTATTTTAAAGATATCAGAATATTTGATCCGAAAGGAAATTCGGCTTATCTCGCCGGAGCCATCCGCAACAGGTATCTGAAAGATTTTCAGCTCGATCTTGGCATCCGATTCCAGAATTTTCTTTGCATGAATACCACCCAGGCTGATAACCAGGTTTTCTACGGAACTGCGTATGCTAGCGGAGATATTAAAATCGCCGGGCCTCCAAAAAATATCACCATGGATATTCAGGCAACAACCGGTAAGAATACCACCATCAGTTTACCCCTGTCAAATACAGGTGAACTGGATGAATACCAATTTATTACTGTTGTAAATCTGTACGATGAGCAACCGGATGAAATGGATATTATTGATTATCAGGTTAATTCATCCGGCATGCAGATCAATTTCGGACTTACCGTCACGCCGGATGCAGAAGTCCAGATCATTTTCGATCCGAAACTCGGGGACATCATCAAGGGAAACGGCCATGGCGATCTGGATATGAAAATCAGCACCGCGGGGGATTTTATTATGTTCGGTGAGTATACCATCGAAAAGGGAGACTATTTGTTCACCCTACAGAATATCATCAACAAGAAACTCACCATTGAACCAGGTGGTACCATCCGCTGGAACGGAGATCCCCTGGATGCCACTATTGATATTGTTGCCAATTACGCTACCAAAGCTTCCCTGAAAGATTTACTGGGTACTACCGATGACAGGAAAATCAATGTGCATGACCGTGTGACGATGACGGGCAAGTTGATGTCACCGAATGTAAAATATGATATCTATCTTCCGAATGCCGATGAATCAACCCGGTTGATGGTATCCAGTGCTATCGGCTCAAGCGAGGAATTGAACAAGCAGTTTATTTCACTGTTGACCCTTAACCGGTTTGTTCTGAGTACAAACAGGTCAGGATTGCAGTCCCAACCCGGCGGCACGGCTTCGCCATACTCCAATGCCGCGGGAGTAAATGCCAGTGAATTCCTTTCCAATCAATTGAGCAACTGGTTATCACAGATCAACAGCGATGTGGATGTCGGCGTGAATTACCGGACAAACCGTGAAATGAAGAGCGACGAGGTCCAGGTGGCACTATCCACGCAGTTGTTCAATGACCGGCTCACCATCAACGGAAGTGTTGATGTGGCCACCAATGCTGCAGCCAGTGCTTCTGACAATATTGTCGGTGAATTTGACATTGATTATAAGCTTGTCCCAAACGGCAAATTCAGGCTAAAGACCTACAATCACATCAACAACGACATGCTTTATGATAATCCCTATACCCAGGGATTCGGGGTGTTTTACAAAGAGGAGTTCAATACTGTAGGTGAACTCTGGAAGAGGTATTTAAGATCCATATTCGGGAAAAAAGAGGAGCAGCCTGCAGTATCCGAAGAACCGAACCCGGGTGGTTAATAACTTGGTTACAAAAATAAACACCTGTATTCACCGTTTATATAATTTTAGCGAATCATTAAAAAATCGTATATGTTGCTTGTACTATTACAGAATGTTGTGAGCAGCAATGCTGACAGTCTTGCTGCCAGCGCTGCTGCCAATATTACCCCGGTGTCTTATTTTGAACTGGCCGTAAAGGGCGGATGGGTAATGGTTCCCATTGCCATTCTTTCCGTTATTGCGATTTACATTTTCATAGAACGGTTTATGGCCATCCGGAATGCAGGAAAAATAGACCAGAATTTCATGAACAGGATTAAGGACTATATCCATGACGGAAAAGTTGATTCGGCCATGGCCCTCTGTCAGTCGACCAACAATCCCCTGGCCCGCATGATCGAAAAAGGTGTCAGCCGCATTGGACGACCGCTGAACGATATCAATACGGCAATTCAGAACATCGGCCAGGTGGAAGTATATAAACTCGAAAAGGGGTTGGCGATCCTGGCTTCATGCGCCGGGGGAGCTCCCATGCTGGGATTTTTCGGCACCGTTCTGGGTATGGTGAAAACATTCATGGACATGGCAAATGCCGGGACCAGCCTGGATATCGGGATACTTTCCAATGGTATTTATATTGCATTGATCACGACAGTAGGCGGTTTGCTTGTAGGTATTCCTGCGTTTTTCGCATACAATTACCTGGTTGCCCGCGTTGAAGAGTTAGTAAACAGGCTTGAGGCATATTCCATGGAATTCATGGACCTTTTGAATGAGCCTGTAAAAAAATAGTTGATTTATCTGATACCTGATTTATGGCACTGCGATCAAGAAATAAAATTGATGTAAGCTATAGCGTTGCAGGAATGACGGATATTATTTTCCTGCTCCTGCTTTTCTTTATGCTTACCTCCACTCTCGTTTCACCCAATGCGATCAAGCTTCTTCTTCCGCGAAGCAACAGTCAGACAACCAGCAGGCCGATCACCACGGTATCCATTACTAAGGATATCTCTTTTTTTGTTGAAAAAACACCGGTAGACATATCCCAGCTTGAATTCCTGCTTCAGCGAAAGGTCGGAAAAACCGAGGATCCTACCATTGCCATTCACGCTGAAAGGTCTGTTCCCATTGAATATATTGTTGAAGTCATGAACATAGCCAAAAAAAATAACTACAAGGTTATTCTGGCTACCAGCCCTGAACTTAAAAGATAAGGCAGATGACGGAAAAGCATTATGGCATATTGGGGACATTTATCATACACAATATTATTGTGCTGATCCTGCTGTTTACCTACATCACCCTGACAAAACCCTCACCCTCCGAAGGTGGCATTCTGATTAATTTTGGGGATATGGAAAGTGCCGGGGGACCTGAAGAACCGGCCATGAATGATTTATCATCAGCTGCTGCCCCTGCACCTTCTGCCAGTCAACCCAAAGCCGAAGACGGCATGCTGACCCAGGATTTTGAGGAAGCTCCGGCAGTAAAGAAACCGGCTGAGGCCAAAAAGACTGAAAAAAAGCCCGAGACAAAGCCGGTTACCAAGCCTGTTAAAAAACCCGTTCAAACAACTACTGCAGAACCGGCCAAACCTACTGTCAATAAAAAGGCGCTCTATTCAAGCCAGGGCACAAAGGGGCAGTCCACCACCGAAACAGGCACATCAGAGGGAATCTACAAAGGATCGGGCAACATGGGAGATCCCACAGGCACGCCGGAATCTGACAATTATTCAAAGGGACTTGGAGGTGGTGGTATTGCATTCGATCTAAACGGCAGAAGTCCTTTGCATCTGCAGAAACCGGAATTCAATATTCAGAAGGAAGGGATTGTGAAAGTCGAAATTACAGTGGACCGTTCAGGCAAGGTCATCAGTGCCACCCCCGGTGTTAAAGGATCTACGCTGGTAGATAATACGTTATGGGCTGCCGCCAAAAAAGCAGCTCTTGAATCAAAATTCAACCTGAAGAATGATGCTCAGGAACGACAGGTGGGCACCATTACATATCATTTCAAACTGCAGTAGATCAGAAAAATATCAACTGCACTGCAGATACAAGCACAGCCACCAGTAAAACATAGCGCACGAATGTTGGTCCCCAGCTTACAGCTGATCTGGTTCCCAGCCAGGCTCCTGTCATGCTGCCGATGGATAAAATCAGACCGGCCCTGTAATCAACCTGTTGTCCGATCATAAATACTGCCAGGGCAAAGGGTGTATACAGGAATACCAAAAAGTTCTTGATGGCATTTGCCCTTACAACGTTAAGTCCGGCTCCCAAAACCAACCCGGCCAACAGGAAAAAACCCACGCCGGCCTGGATAAATCCTCCGTATACGCCGATCACAAAGAATACAAGTATATTAATCCACAGTGATCCGCCAATTCCTTTTTCAGTTTTACCTTTCAGCCAGGCTTCAGGTTTCAGTAAAACAACAAAAAACATAACAACCAGCAAGATCCCCACCACCCTTTCCATCATCTTGTTGTTAATGGCCAGGGCTATCAATGCTCCAACGACAGATCCGGCAACAGAAGGTATACCCAGCAGTAGACCTGCTCTCAGGTCTAGGGATCCCTGCTTTCTGAAGCCCACTGATCCTACCAGGCTCTGCAACATGATGGCTATGCGGTTAGTTCCGTTAGCCACATTCGGAGGAAGGCCGATAAAGATTAACAGGGGAAGGGTGAGCAAAGATCCGCTTCCGGCAAGCGTATTAATAAAGCCGGCGATCAGGCCGGCTCCTACAATCAGCAGATACTGGTACCATTCCAGGTTGACAAAATCCATGCTGTCAGGTTCTTGTATTTACCAGGCGAACAGGGGATAGTCCTTCATCAGTTTATTCACCTTTGCTTTTACTGAACTGATCACCTTTTCATCTTCGATGTGCATGATGACCTCATCAATGAGCTCAACCACGGTTTCGATAAGATCTTCCCTGGCTCCTCTTGTAGTGATGGCCGGTGTGCCAACCCTTACACCCGAAGTAGTAAAAGGAGTTCTTGAATCAAAGGGGACCATGTTTTTATTGAGTGTAATATCGGCTTTCACCAGGACATTCTCTGCCATTTTGCCGGTAACATCAGGTACTTTGGTACGCAGATCAATCAGCATGGAATGATTGTCAGTTCCGTTGGAAACAATTTTATAGCCCTTGTCGATAAAGCATCGGGCCATGACAGCGGCATTTTTTTTGACCTGTATTACATAATCACGGTAAGAATCGGTAAGCGCTTCACCAAAAGCCACAGCTTTGGAGGCTATGACATGTTCCAGTGGTCCTCCCTGTGTACCCGGGAATACGGCAAGGTCCAGGAGATTTGACATCATTTTGATCTCACCCTTGGGAGTGGTATAGCCCCAGGGATTGGGAAAATCTTCACCGATCATGATCAATCCGCCCCTTGGGCCACGTAATGTTTTGTGTGTTGTGGTGGTGACAATATGACAATGTGGGAAAGGATGATTCAGCAAGCCTTTGGCTATCAGTCCCGCCGGATGTGCAATATCAGCCATCAGCAATGCGCCTACCTTATCGGCAATGGCCCTCATCCGGGCATAGTCCCAGTCGCGCGAGTATGCCGATGCCCCGGCAATAATCAGTTTGGGCTTTTCCTGTAATGCCGTTTCCTCCATTTTATCATATTCTACCCTGCCAGTATCCGGATTCAGCATGTATGCAACCGGGTGATACAGTATTCCGGATGAATTCACGGGAGAACCGTGTGACAGGTGACCACCATGCGACAGATCGAGGCCCATGAATTTATCGCCCGGGTTCAATACAGCCAGCATAACGGCGGCATTGGCCTGAGCCCCGGAATGGGGCTGAACATTGGCCCAGCTTGCATTGAACAGGGTTTTGATTCGCTGGATGGCAAGTTCTTCCACCTCATCAACAACCTGACATCCACCATAATAACGCTTACCGGGCAGCCCCTCAGCATATTTATTGGTAAGGCATGAGCCCATGGCCTGCAGTACCTGGTCAGACACAAAGTTCTCAGATGCAATCAGTTCAATACCGTGCAACTGGCGATCGTTTTCTTTTTGAATCAGGTCGAATATGAGAGAATCCCTTTCCATAATGCGATGGTTTGATTTGACTCAAAAATAATAGTTTAATCAGGAGGAAAAAAATTATTGAAGAATAGTTTATCAGTTTTTTTTAGGCCTCATTCATCCGAAATCTCAATCAGCCAATTCCGGTAGAAGGAAAACAATTTTGATTTTGAAATGAAGCCGATGTACTCTCCATTATTGATCACAGGCAGGTTCCAGGCATCATTTTCCTCAAATTTCTTCATCACGCTTTCCATGGAATCACCGGGAGAGATATGCATGGGAGGAGGTTGCATGAGATCGCGTACAAATACCCGGTCATACATGTCCGTGTTGAAAATGATATGCCGGATGCTGTCGAGCAGCACCACCCCGATCAGCATATTCTGACTGGTGACAACCGGGAACAGGTTGCGTTTTGACCTGGCAATGGATTTGACGAGTTTGCCCAGGGAATCCTCCGGGGAAACCGGGGTAAAGTCTTTTTCAATCAGAGCACCCATTTCAAGCAAAGTCAGTATGGCCTTGTCCTTGTTATGGGTGATCAGTTCTCCCCGTTTGGCCAGCCTGTGCGTATATATGGAATGTGGTTGAAAATAGCGGTTCGTAATAAATGCAATTGTCGAAGTGATCATCAGCGGGATAAAGAGAACATAGCCTCCTGTAATTTCGGCGATAAGAAAAATGGCAAACAGGGGGGCATGCATGACCCCGGCCATCAGACCGGCCATCCCGGTTAATACAAAGTTTTTTTCCGGCACCTGGACAAAGTCAAATAGATTCAGAATCCGGGCCGCCAGGTAGCCCGTAAAACCACCCATAAACATGGTAGGGGCGAATATTCCGCCTACTCCTCCACCCCCCGTGGTTGCCGTCATGGCAACCGGTTTGAACAGGAGTACCAAAACGATGAATAACAGGAAGACCAGCAGGTTATCCGTATGACCATAAAACATGCTGTCCCGGGCTACTTCGGCAATATCACCTGCAAGCACTATATTTAATATGTCATAACCTTCACCGTATAGCAACGGAAAAAACAGAATCAATATACCCACTATCAACCCGCCGGTAATCAGCCTGATCGATGGCTGCTTTATATTTCCAAAAAGCGTTTCAATCCACAGGGTGATTTTCGTAAAATAAAGGGATACCATTCCGGTAATAATACCCAACACCATATACCACGGAATATTCTTCAGATTGAAAGTTCCGTTGATCGGGTAATACAGGCTGACACCGGGATCGAGAAAGAGATAGGATATGGTGGCTCCTGTCACAGCGGAAATCAATAAAGGAATAATGGAGCCAACCGCGATATCCAGCATAAACACTTCGAGTGCAAAAATTACTCCTGCCACCGGAGCCTTGAAAATACCAGCAATGGCACCTGCAGCGCCACAACCTATCAGGGTGATAACGGATTTATAATTCATACCAAACAACCGGCCCAGGGTGGAACCCATTGAGGATCCCGTAACTACAACGGGGGATTCCAATCCAACTGAACCGCCAAATCCGACTGTAAGCGTTGACGCAATGATGGAGGAATAACTGTTATGTGGCCGCAAATATCCACCTTTCTTGGAAATGGCATATAAAACCTTGGTGATGCCGTGTCCCATTTCATCCTTGACAAAAAACCTGACATAGAGGATGGTAAGGAGTATCCCCAGCATGGGAAAAGCCAGGTAAAGAAAGTTGATACTGTATAAACTGCCCTGTTTTAAAATAAACTGATGCGTAAAATGAACGGCACTTTTTAATAGTATGGCTGCCAGGCCGCTAACTATGCCAACGAACAAACTGAACACATACATTTGCTGTCTGTGATTCAGATGTTCAGAAATAAAATTGATTAAACGAGTCAAATATTTGTGGATATTCATAAGGGCTCTGTATTATCGACAACTATAACGCAAATCCCCATCCTGACAGGAAAAAGGCTAAAATTCACCAAACCATTTTTTTGCCTCCTCAATGGTATTAAACATCTTGAACGGAAGTCCGAATTTTTTTGCAGACTGAAAAACATGATTAATATAATACTGTTTAAAAACATTCACATTGGCTACACCTACAACACGTTTCAAGCCAGCCTTGGCGGCCTCAGGCATAGCTACTTCCTGCAGCCATTTCCTGAAATCTGGTGAAACGATTCCCTGATCCCGGATATCAGAGATATAATTATCCACAGGCTTTTTGGTCATGAATTCCAGGGCAAGTTTAAATGGCCTTTGATACTCTTCCAGGCTCAGTTTCTTATTTTTCCATGTAATGGTCAGGATCTTCAGATCCTCTTCATAACTAAGTCTTGAAAACTCATTCTCGAAAACTATTTCCATAATTGCATGATTTAAATGTTTTCCCCCTAGTATTATAATCGTTAAGGTCCCGTTTGAAATTAGATAAAATAATACGTTATTGCAAGAGGAAAGTTCTTTCGGTTCATTCTTTCAGCGATGATTTGTTTCCTTTTTCAGATCTTCCAGGAGCGATCCCAGTTTGTTTACATAATCTGTAAACCCGGTGGAATACCTTATTGAATCATCACGGTTTTGTGGCAAATCAATTTTAAAATGGTGTCTGACGGTAGCAGGACCTGAATCGAGAATGAAAATATCCGTGGATAGAAAAACAGCCTCACTTTCGGAGTGAGTTACAAAGATTACGGTCGGATCAATTTTGGCGCTTTCGAATATGGAACGCAGAAAAACCTGAATTTGTTTTCGGGTCACAGTATCTAATGCTCCAAAAGGTTCGTCCATTAATAAGATCTGCGGATTTACGACGAGGTTACGGGCAATAGCGACCCTTTGCAATTGTCCCCCGGAAAGGATCGGATACTTGGCCCATTTGTTTTCATGCCCGGCCAATCCAACAATTTCTATCATGTTCATGGCCTTTTCATGGGCTTCCTCCCTGGACACACCCTTCAAAATCAGCGGCAAAGCAACGTTTTGCAGCACCGTTTTCCATTCAAATGAGGTATATTGCTGAAAAACCATGGGAATTCTATCCCTATCCGTCCGCTTCTTTCCATAAATATATACATCTCCCGAAGTCGGTTCCTGCAGCCCCGAAATATAGCGTAGCAAAGTGGATTTTCCGCAACCCGATTTGCCCATGATTGTAATAAACTGCCCCCGGGTTTTAATGTCCTTTATATCCAGGTTGAAATCTTTAAAAACGATGTTGGGAGGACTATGATCTGTGTATACCTGGCTGATATTGACAAGATTTATGATATCTGACGCCTTATCTGAATCCACATGAACTGAAGTCGTCTTATCGCTTTCATCAGCAACTGTTTCAGGTCCGACAGGCTTGGAAATCTCACTGTCATCCTGTTTTTGAAAAATATTCCGCTTCATGTTCAGGCGTATTTAAAGTTAAATAGTTTTCTATCGAGCAGTTTAAGCAATTTGTCCTGGACAAAACCAATAAAGATGATAAGCAACAATACCGCATAAAGCTGGTCGACATGAGAGCCACGTGACGTAGCCATGTAAATCATCGAGCCCAGACCGCCCTGAGCGTTAACCATCTCGGCAATTACGATGTATGTCCAGCTGACGGCTACCAGGTTAATAACATCCATCGAAAACCTGCTGAGGACAGAGGGAATATAGAAATGCTTCAGCGTCATCCAGGGGCTGGCATTCAAAGTCCACATGGTTTGCTTGAGCGCTTTCAGATGATCGTCGGTTTCAATATCCTTAATTCTTTGCGTAATGGCCGGAAGAAGGTATACAAAAATACCAAAGGCCAGGAATTCAACTTTAACTCCCAGTCCCAATCCGAACAGAGCCATAAATATTCCCGTTGTTGCCGGTAGCGGTGTAAACCTGATTGCTTCAATCTGTTTGCTGACAAGGTGTCTGAAAAAAGGGATAAGTCCAACCACCAAACCAAGTGGAATTGCAATAACAATGGCCTGCAGATAACCGCCCAGGTTAATAAAAATGGAATATCCCGTATTAAATAAAAGGTTACGCTCCACAAAAAGGGTTTTGTAACATTGGATGACATCAATAGGCGACGGAAGAATGGTGGATTTAATCCATCCGAGCGCCGTTACCAGCCACCAGAAAAAAATCAGCAGGATCCATCCCAGAATATTCAAAGCCAATTCAGTTTTTCTGTCAACTTCACCGGCGAATTTGAAAAGCTTTTTGATCAAGTCCATATTTCTTTTTCTCCTTATAGTAAAACAAGCGGTTGTATTAAAATATTGAAAGAAAAGCGTAGTTGGCAACTACGCTTAGCCTAATAATATGGTTATCTGTATGTTTCGCTAAGCGTAGTTTGCAACTACGCTTGATTTCAAAGTTTTATATACATGTTATTTCCCCAGGAGCTGAAACTCCGTCCGCCGGTTTGCAGCTCTGCCATCTTCTGAATTATTATCTGCGACCGGTTTATCGGGTCCGTTTCCAACAATTACAAACCTGTTTGGATCAAAATTATAGGTTTTTACCAGGTAATCAGCAACGGATTTGGCCCGCTTGTATGAGAGTTCCCTGTTCATAGCTGCCCCACCCACATTGTCTGTGTTTCCTTCAATACGGACTTTCATGCCGGCGAACTCAACCGATAATTGTCCGAGCTCGTTTTCGATTTTTTCCTTCATATCAGGTGTAAGTGCCCATGAAGCCGTTGCGAAATTGATAATAATTGGTTTTATCGCAACAGCAGGTAGTGCAGCATCCGCTTCCGTGGGGGATTCAAACCGGATCAGGCCTTCTGCTGCATGCGCATCACCCTGCAGATCATTAATTGCCTGCACGACACCGGGATAAGAAGCCTCAGTCCAGGGTACTATGTTTGTTAAATTGTTGCCATAACCGGTTTTATAAACACGTGCCATTTTTGTATAAAGCTGTTGTCCGGTAATACCCGTGTAATCCGTGCTCAACCCAAAAAAGTTTATATTATCACCATAGGTTGCAAAATGGATTTTTTTCATTCCGTCCAGGATAATGCTCACATCATCAGGAACTTCGAATGCTACCTTATAGGTTTGTGCGGCTGCTGCCATTTTTTCCGGATCATTCATTTCCGAATTGGCCACCAGCCAGGCCCTGGATAGTTTAACAAAAAGGTCTTTTTTCTTTTCAAGGACCTCCTTCCGGGCGATAAATCCATCCATGATGATATTTGGCAGTAAATCAGTACTCGTTAGAACTTTGGAGGCCCTTGATTTCAGGCATTCCTCATCATCAGGCGACCAAACCACGGTAGCATCGGCATTTCCGGTAGTAAATGCAGTTTTCGCGGCAAAGGGATCACCCATGGGTAAAATCTGGACATCCTGCTCAGTAAGACCTCCGGCCTCAAGAGTAGCATGAAGCAATGTATTGCTTGGCCATCCCAGCGCGCAGGCGATCTTTTTGCCTTTAAGATCAGCGACTGAATTGATGGATGCATCAACGATGAAAACATCGGCTCCCCGTGAATCATCTATTTTTAAAAATTGCACGACCGACATTTTGGCCAGGTCGCTGGTCCGGTCCATTCCAATAGGAGAAATATCGGTGGTTGTAAAAATAAAGTCAAGGTCTCCATTTTTCAAAGCATCATTGAGCTTTTGCATATCATCCATCCTGATGGCTTCGAAGGCAATGCCAAACTCCTTGTACATCCTCGATTCCTTATTGGGAGCAGCTCCGCCATTCATGTGGATCCCCGGGGCAAAGCCAACGAAATTGTTAAATCCGGCGCGCAGATCTGCTGTGTTTCCTTTGGATGCCTTATTCAGATAAGGATAGCCAAAATAAACACCTGCAGCAATCAGGCCAATGATAAGCAGGAGCACTATCAATTGAAATCCAAAAGTCCACTTTTTAGGAAATCCCGGAATTGTTCTTCCTGGTTTGTCTTGATAATCAGTTGCCATTTTTATTTGAATTTAAAGTTTGATAACAAAATTTAGGTTTAGAAAATATCACCAAGCGGACCGGCAGCGTTTTTTTCCTCACGTGTCAGTTTGTGATTGGGATTTGAAATTTTCGAGGGATTCGGAACTTCCAGCTGTCCGGCATCCAACTTATTGCCAATGGCAAGAAGCTTTTCGTAGGCTTCATCACTGTCGAAATTAAACTCAGAGGTATTTTTTTCAAGATCCTCAAGGTTCTGTGCCGTTGTGGCAAGGTCCTCCGAAATACGTCCGGCAACAAACTCTACGGCATATTCCAGCTTCCAGTTTTGTCCTCCCGGGCCAAGGATTTCCTTCAGTATAGCCGTTGCGCCACGGGATGCAGCTGCCATTTCCCAATCCTTTTTCATGATGTTAATACTTTCCTCAAAATCCTTGATTTTATTTTCAAGGAGTGTTGCACCAATGGCCAGTTTACGGTCGAGATTGGCGAAAATATTCGAACGCGCCGCATACTTGGTTGTCCATTCTATATTTTTCTCGAGGGTTGTATTTGCACGCGTTCCCGCGGAAGTGGCATTGATGAATTGTTGCTGCAGGTCAACATAATCGTCGGTTTCCTTAATGCCTTCACCTTTTTCAGCAATCAGCTGATCCATCTTTTGTTTTATTTCACCGGCTTTTTTGGTCTGCCGCTGAACTTCAGTTTTGGAGTTATCAGCTACCTTGCGGGTATCATTTGACATTTGCTCAAAGTCGGTGCGCAGCTGTTTAATTTTGGATTTGTGTTTCAGGAATAAATCGTGTGTTTCCCACATTTTCTGCTTTTGCTCTTCAAGCTCATCGAAAGGGTTCCAGCGAATGATGGCTTTGTGGAACCAGCGCACTATTCTCCGGAAAAGCTTAAAAATCGCAGGCAGGAGAAAAATGACGAGAACCACTGCCAGGACGGAGACAATAACTGCAAGAACCTGGCTTAAAGCTCCGAAAACCGCCGGGATTACCCATTTGAATACACCGTATCCAACAATCCCGATCAGTATTAATCCAATAATGGAAGCAATGGGCTTTTCGCCCTTGCGCCATTTGGCGAGTGTTTCTTTACCTTTTTCAACCAGCTTGGCATCATCGAAGTATTTCATAATTGGCAGCTGGGTAATTGTTTTGGTTTCTGTTTGCATGGTATTACTTTATTTATTTGAAGTAAGGTTCGATTTAATTCCGGCTTCAATGTCAACAATGCTAACAATGACCTGCTCCTTGGCATTACGAATGGCATTTATTTTCCTGTCGATATCTATGAACTTGCCCTGGTAATTCTGATCAATGGCCATGAGCTGGTTGTTCAAGGCTACTTCCTGGTTCTGGAGTTCCTGGATCTGTTTAGTCAGCTGCTGTATCTTTGTCCTTGTGTTTTTAAGACTGCTGTCGAGGTTGTTTTTTTCATTGTCCTTTTCAGCCTGCAATTCCTGCTTCTTGGACTCTCCCTTGTGAATCTCAGAATCCGCAGTCCGCTGAACCAGATCTTTATAATACATAGCGCTATCGATTAACCGGGATGGCGTTAATGATTTGTCCATCTTTTGCGCAATCCTGAATACTGTTTTATAAATTTCAGCATTGGGATTTTGCTTTTCTTCAAAAAGAGATTCCGTGAATTCCAGGAAATCAAAACCGGTTTGGTTATTCTGATTGATCAGGTTTTGAAGCCGCTGAACAAAATCCTCCACAAGCTGCTGTCCCTGAACTCCTTCAGGCACCTGCAGTTTAGAGCCTGTTATATAATCCGTCTGCATTGGACTACCTGCCGGTGGTGTGTTCTGGTCCTGCTTTATTTCTGGTGCATCCTGTTCTGCATCCCGGAAAAAAAGTCGCTTGAATTTAAAACCCTTATCTTTTTCAGACATTTTCTTGAATTGGTTTGTAGGTTAATGAAAAATGTAAAGAATTATTGCAAAAATATAAGAATTTTGACTGGTTATGCTGGTTTTTAGTTTATGCTTCGGTCCTTATATCCTATTTCAAATCATTGTATAAAAATAGCATATTTAAAGCACGGTTAAGCAATTAATCGGTGAATGACATAAGATTAAGGGTGAGTCGCGGTACGAATCGATGAACGCACAGCGACAAGCTATACATAAAATCATTACTTTAGACCCTAAATATCTTCACCTTACATGAACATGAAATCGTTCCACTTATACGCCACTGCGCTAATTCTCATTACATTAGAAGCATCCATTCGTTCTTGCCAGGCCCAAATCCCAGACGTAAGGACCAATCGGGTTCATCACAAAGCCCTTGTGATCGATACCCATACCGACACCCCCATGAAGCTGATAAAAGGTGACTTTGATCCCGCTGAGCGGCATGAAGCGCCTGAATCCAGGGTGGACTTTCCCCGTTTGCGCGAGGGCGATGTAGATGCTGTCTTTTTTGCGATCTTCACCAATCAGTGTGAAAGAATTCCCGAAAATTATGCACAGGCCTATGAGATGGCAGGAAGCATGCTGGATTCAACTCTTGCCGCGGTGAAAAGGAACGGTAAAACCGTGACCATTGCTGCAAGTGTAAATGAGATCACCGAAGCAGCAAAAAACAATAAAAGCGCCATCTGTCTGGGAATGGAAAACGGATTTCCTCTGGCAAAAGACATTACCAGGATCAAGGAATTCTACAACAGGGGTGTGCGGTACATCACCCTTTGTCACAGTTACAACAATGATATCTGCGATTCCTCCACCGATCCGAAGGGTGCTGAGAACAATGGCTTAAGCAGTTTCGGAAAGGAAGTTGTAGCCGAAATGAACAGGATGGGAATGATCGTGGATGTCTCACATATCTCCGACAAATCGTTCTATGACGTTTTGGCGGTTTCCAAAGCTCCTGTAATTGCGTCCCATTCAAGTGTCCGATCATTGTGCGACCATCCCCGCAATTTGAGTGATGATATGATCAGGGCGCTGGCAGCAAAGGACGGTGTTATTCAGATCTGCATTCTCGGCGCATACATTGTTCCTGAAGATACAACATCCGTTAATTATCTCAAAAACAAAGAGCTCCGGATCAAATACCATGATTTCCAATATAAAAATGACGAGGAACGCAAGGCAGCCTGGAGTGAATGGGATTCCATTGAGAAACAATATCCTCCGGATTTACCTTCCATTGCCCAGGCAGTGGACCACATCGACCATGTTGTGAAACTTGCTGGCGTTGATCATGTGGGTATCGGAAGTGATTTTGACGGTGGAGGAGGTTTGTCCGATTGCACCAGTGTGGCTGATTATCCCCGGATCACGGCTGAGCTGGTAAAACGCGGTTATTCGCAAAAAGATATAGCCAAAATCTGGGGTGGAAACTTCCTCCGGGTTTTCAGGGAAGTTGAAAAGACCGCTAAACGGTTATGACATCCCCAAGGATATGGATCGCATCCGTAATGCATTTTTCACACACCACTTCATACAGGTTGTTGTCTTTAATATACTGTTTACCTTCATTAGTTTTCAGGTCCGCGTGCAAAAGATCGATACAGTCAAGCGTGCCGTGGATTGATTTAAACCTCCTGCTGAATTCCTGCACCATGGCATAGGTTTTTTCCTTCCTTTCCCTGTTATCGGTGTATTTCCTGCAGTTGTGGACCCCCATAACCATAAAGGACCCGGTCACTGCGCCGCAGGTTTCCTGCAGCCGGCCCATTCCACCCCCAAATCCGCAAGCAATGCTTAATGCAAGGTTTTTATCCAATTGCAGATCGTCTGCAAAGGCAGTTAATACGGCCTGTGAACAGTTCAGTCCTCCCCGGAAGTCAGTAATTGCGATTTGTTCGATTATGTTCATTGTGTATTGTTCTCCTCTAATACAGGTAATTGTCTATCTATCAATATATCAAGTGAAATAAATGTTTCGGTTCTCGATACACCCTTGATGGATTGTATTTTATCCGCCAGAACGGCACGCAGGTGTTCGTTGTCGCGGGTGTACACCTCCACAAACATGGCATATTCCCCGGTGGTATAATGGCATTGCGTGATTTCCGGAATTCTTATAAGCTTTTCAGAGACGTTGTTGAATAGTGCTGCATTGTCAAGAAAGATGCCAATGAAAGCGCAGGTTTTATAGCCCAGTTTTTTGGGATCAACATTGAATTGCGAACCGCTGATTATTCCCAGGCGGATCAGTCGCTGAACACGCTGATGAACAGCTGCTCCCGAAATATTGCATGCCCTGGCTACTTCGAGAAAAGACGCGCGGGCATTTTTTGTCAGGATAGAAAGAATTTTCCTGTCCAGACTGTCAATTTGAAAGCTGTTTTTCAATTTATGCGGGATTTAATTGCATTTATTAACACTGGATATTTGATAAACCTATCTTTGTAAGCAAGTTTGAAATTTTTGTGTCATAGTAACAGATAATCGGGTGTGTAAATTTAAATTAAAATTACTTTTGCATTCATGATTGCAATTTAATACTTTTTGTATGTTTTGCATTGCAATTAAGCATTGACAATTGAATTTCAGAAAAATTAATTAAACCATTGATCTATGAGTAAGCCCTTATTAGTGCCTTCCAATTACAAAAGTCAGCTCGATCTGAACCAGACTGAAAAAGCCATTAAACTTGTCAAGGACACCTTTCAGCAGCAGTTATCCGCCGAACTCAATCTTCGCAGGGTGACCGCTCCCCTCTTTGTACTCCGGGGAACTGGAATTAATGATGATCTGAATGGGATTGAACGCAAGGTCAGTTTTCCGGTAAAAGACATGGGTGAATCCGTTGCCGAGGTCGTAAACTCACTGGCCAAATGGAAACGGATGGCGCTGGCTGATTACTGTATTCCGCACGGAAACGGCATTTACACCGATATGAATGCCATCAGACCTGATGAGGAGTTCAGCAACATTCATTCGCTTTATGTGGATCAGTGGGACTGGGAGAGGGTAATTGCGCAAAAGGACCGTAACCTCGAGTTTCTCAGATACATCGTCCGGAAGATCTATGAAGCCCTGAAACGTACTGAATATGTTGTTTATGAAAACTATACCACCATCAAACCCATATTGCCCCATGAAATAACCTTTTTGCATGCCGAGGAATTGCTTGCGGATTATCCGCATCTCACGGCGCGTGAGCGGGAATTTGAAGCAGCCCGGAAATACGGAGCCATATTTGTAGTCGGCATCGGCGGTATGCTGGCCAATGGTGAACTGCATGACGGGCGCGCACCCGACTACGACGACTGGACCACACCCACAGTAAATGGATACAGGGGACTTAACGGCGATATTATCCTTTGGAACCCTCTGCTTGAATGCGCCTTTGAAGTTTCATCCATGGGCATCCGGGTGGACAGGGATGCCTTGCTGAAACAACTGGAGATCGTCGGTGTCCCTGAACGCGCTGAAATGCAGTTCCATAAAAGGCTGATCAGTGGAGATCTTCCGCTTTCCATTGGAGGAGGTATCGGACAATCGAGAATTTGCATGTTCTACCTTCGTAAAGCGCATATCGGCGAGGTGCAGGCGAGTGTGTGGCCACCGGAATTGCTGGAAGAATGCAGGAAAAACAATATATTTTTATTATAAACCATCTGTAGAGACGCAAAATTTTGCGTCTCTTCGAGTTTTTCACATTTCCTGTCTGCTCTTTATACTTTTTCCAACTTAATGTTATATTTACACGATAACATTTCATCCAAAAAAAACATTCCTATGTCATTATCAGAAACCCTCATCCAAAAAATCAATAACGGCAATAACAGTGCCTTCAGAAAACTATACGGAGAAGATACCACTGAACTGGGGAGACAATCCATAAGGTATACGGATCTTTTGAAACAGTTCGAAACAGCTTTTGGCAGTAAGGAAATCAAGTTTTTCAGCTCGCCAGGCAGAACCGAAATAGGAGGTAACCATACCGATCATAATTACGGCCGTGTGCTTGCCGGAGCGGTGAACCTTGATAATGTATCAATAGCGGCCAAAAACAATACGGATGTGATTCGCATAGAATCAGCCGGATATCCCAGGTTCGAAGTCAACCTGTCCTCACTTAAACCGGAGAAAAACGAGCAGTTTACATCAGCAGCCCTGGTGCGCGGAATTTGCTCGCGCCTGAAGGAGACGGGGTTTGTCATTGGTGGTTTTGATGCCTGCATCGACGGTGGCGTTCCCAAAGGTTCGGGCCTCAGCTCATCTGCTTCCTTTGAGGTGCTCATCGGGGCAATGGTCAGTGAATTATTTAACAACGGAAAGGTTGATCCTATTCAGAATGCCATTATCGGACAATATGCCGAAAACAATTATTTCGGCAAGCCCTGCGGGCTCATGGACCAGACAGCCTGTGCCATGGGAGGCCTGATCACCATCGATTTCAAGGATCCGGCCAATCCCATCGTAAAAAAGGTGAATTTCGATTTCGTGTCAACAGGCTTTGCCCTGGTTATTACTGATACCGGTGGAAATCACGCAGATCTGAATGACGAATACGCTTCTCTTCCCACGGATATGAAAGCAGTTGCGGCTGAGCTGGGAGCCAAGGTGTTGCGTCAGGTCAGCCTGGATCAGGTTTTGCAAATAGCACCAAAAATCCGTGAAAAGGTGGGCGATAGGGCAATCCTCAGAGCCATTCATTTTCAGGGAGATAACCAGCGGGTCGTCGACCAGGTTGCCGCACTCGAAAGAAATGATTTCAAATCATTCCTCAACCTGGTAATTGATTCAGGTTACAGCTCCTACATGTACAATCAGAATATCTTCCCAGTCAACAATGTGAAAGAACAGGGTGTTTCCCTGGCGCTGGCACTGAGTGACCTGGTGCTGAAAGGCGAAGGTGCATGGCGGGTTCACGGCGGCGGATTTGCAGGCACCATCCAGGCGTTTGTTCCCAATAAATTGCTTGATAAGTATGTCACAACGCTGGAACATGTCTATGGTCAGGGATCCTGTCACAAGTTGTTCATCAGGCAGACCGGAGCGGGAAGAGTAGAAATATAGTAGGGACAGGTCGCGACCTGTCCGTACGGAGGGCAAACCCTTCAAGCGGTCCCGGACCCTTCAAGCGGTCCCAGACCCTTGAAGGGTGATAAATAATTAATCAATCCCTGTAAGGGTAAACAGCATTTTTAGGTTCTTTATAGAAAATCCAATATGAATATAATTCAGGAAGCATCCTTCAAAGGCATGCATGACGGCAAACCAACCGGACTTTACACATTAAAAAACAAAAACGGTCTCATAGCCCAGATCACAAACTACGGCGCCATCATTGTCAGCATATATGTTCCCGACCGAAACGGAAATCTGGCCGACATTGTTCAGGGATATGATACCATCCAGGAATACATACAGGGCAACGAACCTTATATGGGCGCCTTATGCGGAAGATGCGCCAATCGCATTGCAAAAGGAAAGTTCACCCTGGCAGGCAAACAGTATACCCTGGCGACAAACAATGGGCCCAATCATTTGCACGGCGGGATTACCGGCTTCAGCAGAGTAGTGTGGGATGTGATAAAGGTTTCACCAGACCAGGTACAACTGGAGTATGCATCCCGGGATATGGAGGAAGGATATCCCGGAAATCTCAAGGTTTCAGTCACCTATACACTTACCGGCGACAATGAACTGCGGCTGGACTACCTGGCAACAACTGATAAAACCACGATTATAGCCCTGGCCAGTCATTCCTATTTCAACCTGGCAGGTGAAGGTTCCGGCAGTATTTATAACCAGGAATTGATGATCAATGGCTCCCTTTTCACGCCTACCGATGAAGCATCAGTTCCAACCGGTGAGATCAGAAGTGTGAGCGGAACTCCGCTGGATTTTACAGTGGCAAAAAAAATAGGCAGGGATATTGACCAGGAATACGATCAGCTGACATTCGGAGCAGGGTACGATCAAAACTGGGTTTTGCGGCATCGCTCCGGCACCCTGGGACTTGCTGCTGTTGCCCATGATCCGGTATCAGGGAGGGTGATGGAGGTATATACAACCCAGCCCGGGGTTCAGCTTTACACCGCCAACTGGATAGATGGTGAGAAAGGCAAGGGCGGGAAGAAATACGGCAGGAGATGGGCATTTTGTCTCGAAACACAGCACTTCCCCGATGGCATTAACCAACCTCATTTCCCTTCAACCATACTCAATCCCGGAGAGGATTACAGGCATAGTTGCGTGCATAAATTCTTGACGAAATAAACTCTAAACATTATTTACCATGCAAAAAGAAAACTCAAAATTCCTGTTCCCATTGATCGTGATGGCCTCCCTGTTTTTCCTTTTTGGCTTCATCACTACCATGAACAATTCGTTGATCGATTACCTGAAAGATGCATTCAATCTCAATGAAGTCGAAAAACAGTTGCCCAATACATTTTTTTACGGTGCCTACATTTTATCCATCCCGGTCGGATACCTGCTGAACAGAATAGGTTATAAAAATGGTGTGCTGGCGGGCCTGGCCCTTGTCAGTGCCGGTTTTTTCCTGTGCATCCCGGGCGTTGCCGCAGGATACTATGGATTTCTGAGCGCCGTATCGGTATTTGCCATTGGCGTTGTTCTGCTGCAGGTGGCTGCCAATCCTTATGTAAATGCACTTGGCAAGCCGGAAACAGCCGCCAGCCGACTGACACTAACCAACGCGCTTAACTCACTGGCGACGGTGATTGCTCCCATATTTGTTTCGATGCTGATTGTATCCTCCAATACACCCGGTGCCACCGATCCGAAAACCGTGCAAGGTCCCTTTGCCGGTATCGGCATTGCGACCCTGGTCATTGTAGTCGTCATGTTTTTCCTTCACCTTCCTGAGATTAAGGGTGATGAATCCTCCGAAGGAGTAGCGAAAAAGTTTAAGTCAAGCGCCTACAAGTACCCGCATATGTGGCTGGGTTCACTGGCAATCTTCGTATATATGGGCGTTGAGATCGGGATTCCCAGTTTCTTCGCTGATTATTCGGCCAAACTGGGCTTTACCTTTGACGGCGAAATGCGAACCAAGCTGCTGGCCTACTATTGGCTGGGACTGATGATTGGCCGTATTTTGGGGATTTTCATCCTTCGTAAATACTCAGCCAGCCAGATCCTGAGTTTCTGTGCCATAGCAGGTGCAACAATGCTGCTCTTTTCGCTTGTATTGGGCAACATGAATATGGCTACGGTTTCGCTGGTGCTTTTCCTGGGAACCGGTTTGATGCACTCCATCATGTGGCCCTGCATATACAACCTGGCGCTTGAGGATCTCGGCCCGCATTCCAAGGTGGGATCCGGCGTAATTGCCACTTCCGTCATCGGGGCAGCCATTTTGCCCATCATGATGGGTGGCATTCAAAAAGGAATCGGATTGGTTGTGGCAATCTGTTGCCTGTTTATCTATTATGCTTATATCACCTTCTTTGCCGTGAAGGGGTCGAAGATCAGGTAGAAATTAAACCTGTATTTACTTTTCAAAAACCCTGCAGCAATGCGGGGTTTTTGCTGAGGGGCAACCGGAAAGCAAATCTGGATCCTTTCCCGGGGACGGAATCAAGCAGGAACTTCCCGCCAAGCATATCCACATAGGCCGCGCTGATTGAAAGTCCCAGACCCATACCGCCATAAGTTCCCATATCGGATTTATCGATCTGGTAAAACCGGTCAAAAATTCTGGCATGTTCATTCTCGGGAATGCCAATCCCGGTGTCCGAGACATAAAATTCAATCCAGTCATCCTGCATTGTACATCCCATCTCGACCGAACCCTTGTACGTAAATTTAAAGGCGTTGTTCAGGAGGTTGGAAATGATACCGATCACTTTGTTTTCATCAATCCTCACACTGCCTTTGCGAACCGGAAAAGTATTGTTCACACTGAATCCAAGCTTTTTTTTCGTGGCCAGCGGAAGATATTGACGGTACAGGTTATTCAGAATAACATTCAGATCCGCAGTAGTTTCGTTGATAATGACCTGGCCAGCTTCGATCTGGGATATCTTAAGTATATCATCGATTATGGAAAGCAACTGATTGTTGCTTTGCGATATGATGTCCATGTAATCCCTTTTCAATTTGGGCGAGATTCCTTCCTGTACGAGAAATCCTGAAAAGCCGATGATGGCATTCAGAGGTGTCCTTATTTCATGAGAAATATTATGCAGAAAAGCGGTTTTGAGCTGGCTGCTCTCTTCAGCTTTCTCCATGGCAATTTTTAAATTCCCGAATAAATAAGAATTTTCCAGCGCCAGAGAAGTGATGTTTGAGAAGGTGCTGAACAGATCGATTTCTTCCTGTTCAAATTCATGTTTTCGTCCGATCGTCCCCATAATGATTACTCCTTCCACTTTCTTTTGAACCAGCAAAGGGATATAGACGAGTGATCCCAGATTTCTAATTTTTGTAATCAGTCGCTCTTCCTCTGTTAATATAGCCTTCGATACATCGTTGACGATAATTGTCGTCGGGGATTCAATGACAGCCTTTATATAGGGATGGTTTTCCAATTTTGCATACCTGAATTCTTCAGGGTATTCTGCCGGAAGCGGGGGGAATGTGGCTTCGAGGAACAGGTCTTTTCCCTTGACAAAGTAAATGGCACTTGTATCTGTACCAACCAGATTTGCTGCATTTTCAACAATCTTTAGCAGCACTTCCTTACTGTCTAATGATTCAAGGAGATGAAGACTCATATTGAAAAGTCTGGCAAGGTCCTTGTTTTTCTTCAATAACTTTTCTTCAGTCTGTTTATGTTCAGATGTCAGTTCCCTGATATGCTTTTCAAGTTCAAGGATTTTTTTCTTCCAATGCGCATTCTGGTCACCCTTATTTCTTTCCATAAATTCTTACATCATGCCTGGTTGGATCATTATGGCGATAAATGTTAATTCAGATGTCAGATGCAAATTAATGATTTTATGTTATATCACCAAGCCTTTTAAGACCGGGGGTTGCTTTTCCTCTTTGTGAAATATGTTGTTCAAAATCGATGTTTCCGCCTTGTGCATATTTTCTTCAGAAACACTATAAATGGAGGGATTTCTGATTTCAAACTTTTCAAGAACCAGGTTCAGTATGTCTTTCCTTATGGATAGGATCAGGCACAAAGCCGGTTTGGCAAGCAGGTTTTCAAGACAGCTGCTCCAACCATGCCCCTGCAGTTCCAGCCTGCCAATCTCATCGATGATTACAACATCTTTATTCCTGGAGTTCTCAGCAGACAGAATACTTTTGCCCTGTTCCAGGGTCTCTGCATTGATTTCATATTTTCCAATACCACCGGGTATTCCATTTTGCTTAATTCTCAAAAAACTCAATTTATTATCAGTCTCAACAAAAACCAGGTCATAACCCAGTGTTTTACCATCCTGCATAATACGGGGCGCATAAAAGCCCCCGATCAACAAATCTTTGTCCCTTAACCTCTGGAGAAGCCCGACCAAAAAACCTGTTTTCCCTTCGGAAACATCACCGGTAATGATAAAAACCGGTGCCTGCTGCTGCTTTTTCAGTGCGTTGAAACGGTCTTCCGTATAACTTATTAAAAGTGCCATCACATCAGCCGGTTTCTTAATGAAGGTCTTTGCATCCGGCAGGTTGGCAACCACAAACGGGAGTGATTCAAATGCCAGTTCAAGGGCAGCCGGAAGCTGTTTGAATGTTGATTTCGCTAAAAAATTCCTGATACCGGGATTGTACAATTCCGTTCCCAGGGCCGAAAAGCCAACGATGACAACGGCTGCTCTGAAATTCATCTGCAGACCGATGATCAGTCCGTCAGTCCAACGACTCTGGCTGCCATTCAGGGATGATATTAATACGGCGGATAAAACAGTAATCACCACAAAGAAGATCCAGAACCTGGGGCGTGAAAGCTGACGCATTGCCCGCTTATAACGTGACACCCATAAAGTGATCAAAAGCACCGACACAGGTATCCATATGTATATCGGACTTTTATTAATCAGAATGAAAGTCATAACAAGACCTGCAAAGCTCAGTATGAGCCAGCTTGTTGAATAGGGAAAATGAACATCCCGGTTGTTCTGCAACGCAACAGGCTGTCGTGGGCATACCTGTCCCCTGATATCCTGATTGCCGGCTATGCTCCTCGCCATCTTTACTCCAGCCGCTGCAGCAAACAGGCCGAAAAGTATATAAACGGCCAGTAAAATCAGTACCGGTAGCCAAAAAATATCGAATTGCAGGTTTAGTTGTTGTTCGGCATAATTCAGAACGTTTGCATATATTTCAACGATATTGTTTCCGTAGTAGATAATGTAGTTGATGATTTTCTGCGTCAGAATCCATGACATGGCCAGGGCAGAACCCAAAAAAAAGCCGGCCAGGTTTCTTCCCAACAATCTAACGGAAATATCAAGCAATAAAGCCTCCATAACAATGGCCACCATGGGTCCCAAAAGAACAGCGCTTGGCGACATGGTTTTCATCACGGCGCATATCAGTCCGCTGCGCCAGAACAGTCCCCTGTCTTTCCATTTATAGGCTACCGAGATCATCAGTATCAGTCCGATTGCAGTCAGGATATTTCCTTTGAAAGGAATATTCAGGTTGTGCAGAAAACTGCCCAGAATGATTTCGGATGCTGCCCAGATGGCACCCAAAATGGATGCCTTCAACCAGACATCGCTGAGTACATGCCTGTCGTTCATTTATGAAAATTAAAATGCAATGCCGCATAAAGATTTCGGCCCATCTCGGGGTAGCCTTCATCCAGGGTATAGTTATTATCAAGCAGATTGTTTACACCGAATTCTGCATCCATAAATCCGGCAAAACGATACGAAATTTCCGCATTGGCAATGGCAAAGGCAGGTGAAATTCTTGAACCATCACTGGCATTGAAGCGTTCTGAATTATATTCACCGGATAATTGGACCGTAAGTTTTTCGGCAAAAGTGAATTCTGCGGAAACAAATACTTTGTTTTCCGGAACATCCGTAAATAAAAGTTCCGGATTGCTCAGGTTATCACGTTGAATGTAAGAATAAACAGCATAGAGCCTGAAACTCTTATACGGCTGGTAAATCAGACTGAGATCAGCACCAGTAAATCGCGATGAACCGGTGTTCTGCATCTGTGACAGGTCATCCAGCACATTGTCCACCGGTTGAATGGTGTTATAGAGGCGGCTGTAAAACAATTCAGGCCGCAGTTTAAGTTTTTCAGCCACCGTCAGGTTGGCCGCCAGTTCAAGGTTAAGCGCTGATTCTGATGTCAGATCGGGATTCGGAATGGCTACGCCAAGGCGGTATGAATACCGGTCTTTCATGGTAGCAAAACGGTTTTTATAGGCGACATTGAAATTTGTTGAAAAGGCATTCGAAAACTGATAATAGGCAGCCAGTTGCGCATTGAATGCATCATTTGAATTACCGGGCATATCAGTTATGGTCTGATCAGCAGAATTATAATTCTCAGCTTCTAAGCTGTATCTGACATTGTATCCCACACCAGGTATCAGGGTAAGTTTACTGACCGGTTTGTAAACACTTTCAAAGCTGATTGAAACTGTGTTGTCGGCAATGTGTATGGCAGGTTCACCTTCATTGTGCTCGCTGTGGTTGTCATTTTTCAGGTGTGCCGAGAATCTGAGGGTGTTATTTTTACCTGCATCTCTTGAAAATTCAAGGTTGCCGCCCAGCGTATAATCCTTGAAGTAGCTGTTAAAGGAATATCCTTTGATTTGCGTAGTGTAGCTATTATCATCATAACTCCTGAGCTTATTTTTAAATTCATCAAAGAACAAACGTGCTTTCAGAAAGGATTTCTGCCCGATGGCTGTCTTTGAAATAAAATAAACGCTTTGTTTATCCCAGTATGGCCAGTCCCAATAGCGGACCCTGACCGTGTTGTCATCCCCGAGATAAACCGGATTTCCTTTGCTCCCGTGGGAAATAATATAGTTAATAGTGTATTCATCCGTACTATTGGATGCATATCCAATTTTCAGGCTTCCTTTAACATCTTTGCGGTAAGAATTGTCGCGTCTGTGGTTATTTTCAAGCGCCGAAGTGTCAAAACCCGCCGACATGGGAACAAACTCCCGGTTCAATACGGAGAAACCTGCCTGAATATAAACTTTCCCCATTTTGCTGCCCAGGTTGAGCCGGGCATCATAACCATTGCCGCTCATGATACCGGTTTTGGCGCTGATCTCCAATGGATAGGATGGTTTCATGCCGACCAGGTTGATGGCCCCTCCGAGGGTATTGGCACCGTACATCATGGAAGAAAATCCCTTGGAAACATCTATTTTGGACACGTCGTAGGTGGTAAAGCGGGCCAGGTCCATATAACCATCGTAAGGCACATACACAGGTATGCCATCCACAAACACAGGTATACTGCGAATGTCAAAACCTCTCAGGTAAACGGCGCTTTCGTTACGCGGACCCAGGTTGCTAAGCGTAATGGAAGGCAGTATGCCAAGTGAAGAACTTACATCTTGGGCATTGTATCTGTGCAGCTCATTCGTCCCTATCATTTCCCTGTCAATGGTCCCGGTTATAATGACTTCTCCCAGTTGGAAGGGTTTCACCGGATAGGCTGCCGTGTCTGTTTCACGCTGCGAGAGGCAATTTAAAGTCAGGGTAAAAAACAGGAATAGCAATGGAATTCTGTTCATTCTGATTGTCATTATGGAAGAATAGGATATTGCGTTATTCGATTAAGGAATAACGGTGGTGAAGATATAAATTCCTTCCAAGACAACAAAATCTTTGGTTACCCCAAAAGAGTTATAAATTCAGACACCTGGTCTGCGCATCCAAAAAAACAATGAATTCCTCTTCCGTTTTTTCAAATTTTCCAAGAATTTCCTTCCCAAACGGGGTGATCTGGGCAATGCCGCCTTGTCTGCCTCCCCGTTTAAGAACAATCAGCGGCGTTCCGGCGGCTTTATTCATCTGGTTCAGGCTATACCAGGCTTTTCTGTAGGAAAGATTCATTTCTTTTGCTGCTTTTCGCAGGGAGCCGAGTTCGGATGTTTTCTTCAGCAAATGTACCTTGCCCTCCCCCAACAGGGTTTTATGGTGAATCTCTATCCAGATACGTCCCCTTACGGTATATGTTATATTCTCGGTATCCATTATTATCCTATCATTCAAGGGTCAGATGAACATATATTTTGCTTATTTTTCCTTCCCTATTGAAAATAGAATGGCTGTTTACTTTGTCAATAGCAGATCCCTGGATATTCAGAGAATTCCCGTTGTTCAAGATCAGGTCTATTCCTTTTTTACCGTCAAGCAGGTAAATTACCTGAACTTTGCAGTAAGTAAAATAAAGATGCGGCACCGAATGGCCATGGGAATTTTTTGTTCCCGGGAGAATAAATTCATCCTTTTTCAAAACGACAGGATTAAAGGATATTTGTCCGTTATGTACAATCAGGCCAAGCTCAAAGAACCGGCTTATAACATCTTCCTTCACCTGACCGGTCATACCCGGTTGCTGCACCCCAGCCATCCGGGGTGTATGGGAGTATGGATCAATCGGGAAGGCCCCGTATTTATCAGGCGTTTTATGAACTCCTATGCCTTCCTTTACCTCGGTATAATGTTCCGCAAGCCTGAGAAGGGTATCTTTGAAGGCACCATTATTTCTGGCTTGTTCAATGTTTTCGCCAATCGCGAGCAACAGTTTGGAAACCATATGCCAGTATATTGAACCCAGCCCTTCATACTTATAGAAAGTACCTGATCTACCAGTAAACGATTGATGATCAAATATTTTCTCATATACCGCCATTACCGATTTGATCTCCTCCGGCATAACTTTTGCAACTGCTGTATCAGCAAGCTTCTGCAGTGCTTTTTTCAGAAAACCTGCATTATTGAATGTACCATTAAAATGGTACTGACCTCTGGTATCTCTGGCAATTATACTTGTATCGCCCATTTCAATCAATTTCGACAACAGTGGAATTCTCTTAACATCTTCAGGGGGCACAATATTCTTTTCAAGAAACCAGGGCAATCTCTTGTCCGGATAGAGAATATAGCTTTCCTGATCCGCACGGTACAACTTGCTATTTCTCATGGTATCGAGCACTTCCAGTGCCTCTTCGGGTGAAAGTTTGCCGGAACTGAGCACTGAAACCTGTCCTTCAAGCATCTCATACAAATGCCTGATTGAAAAGCCGTCGTCACCGATAGTTAATAGATTATAAGCATTGTAGAGTTTATCTGTTCTTTTGTTTGCAACAATACTCTGGTCTATAAAAGCTTGAGCTGTTTTGAGAAATTCAATGAGGTACTGCTTCTTTACAGAAGTCCTTTTACCGGAAAATCCTTTGTATGCTTTAGCTCTGAAATCGCTTCCCACATTGCCAAGTTGGTCTGCCAGAAGCTTACGCTGCGTGTCGTTGAATCCATCTTTGAGCAATGATTCATTCTCTTTCAGGGCATCATCAATTGCAGAAAGGAAGTCTGCCATTTCTTCTGTAATCTCAAGGCTTGTATGAGAAAATGTCGAAAACAACCCGGTCATAAAATGAATGAACCGCCTCATATAATAGAGCGTAACCATGGATACGCCATACCCGACCAGCGCATTGTTGGCATCGTTCCATTCGGGACGCAAGGTATTCATCCAGATGCCCGCCTCGGGGATAAAATTGCTAAGCTTGGATAACAGCGGGGCCAGAATTTTTTCGGTAAGATTAACCTTGAATACCAAACCCGATTCATCAAGCAGCAATTTGCCATCTGCTCCCATCCGGGCCACAATTTCATCTATTTTTTGATGGGCATCAAAATCGAAGACAATAGAATCATGCGGGTTATCAACAATCTCCTGATAAGATTTAATCCGGTAAGGAATATTGGCATATGCAAACATATCCTTGACCAGCCATGAATTCAGATGTCCCGGAAAATATTTTTCCGATACCTCCATCAATTTTAGCAGATAAATTATCTGGTGATCACCCCAATAGCCGATATTCGAGAACGGATTACCGGGTTCAGGAACTTCCCAGTCTATGCCATCGCGGGTTACACGATACGGATTGTATCCATCGGCCGATGAAGCATTCACGAACTTGGCGATCATACCGTTTACATAACCGGGATAAGACAATGCCAATGCCTCCCAATTCTGGAAAATATCGCGCCAATTACCCTGGTAATATAGCAACTTATTGCCGCCTGCATCTTTAATGTTTATCGAAAAAAGGTTCCATGGGCGGCTTGGATCGCCATGCCTCCGGCTGAAGGTAAGCGGCAGATATTCAAGAAACAGTCGATATAGATCTTCATCACCCTCTTTGGTTATTATTGTATCGAGCTCTTCATATTTGAGACTGGCAGGTAACTGATCGAAGAGTTTCAGGTGTCTTTCCAGCAATTGTTTATTAAAGTGCTTGATATGTTTGATGAAATCACCTTTATCAATAGAATATCCCTCGCTGAATATGCCCCCCCGCATCACATTGAACAGAACATTCGAAAAGTGCCTTGAGACCACAAGCTTGTCGGATGAATCCTGAATACCATCTGCATCGGCAACAATAGCTTTCAGGTTAAGGGTGCCCTCCTGAATGTTTTTTTCAAGCTCGCCAATTTTATCCTTGGTCCCTGACAAAAAATCAATAAGGTTATTCACTTTCACCGAATCCTGGTTGACCTCGGCAGCAAAATACCATGTCTTGCTTTCGCCGGCATTGAGTGCAATGTTGGCGTTTGCAAAGAATGCCCCTTTTACTCCTTTTGATTCCAGCTCTTCAACAACTTCTTTTCCCTTTCTGAATGGTACCAGTTGTCTTGAACTTAACAGAAAAATATTATTTTCGAGCCCGCAAGTCCATACCGTTGTAACTTTGAGCGCCTCACTTGGTTCGGCTTTATCAACTGGAATAGATTCGAGGCGGAATAATCCCAGCGAATATTCTTTCACAAGCTCGGATTTTTTATAACCGTCGAGCAAGGTGGAAAACTGGTTTTGCATAAACCTCTCAACTCCATAAGGTAACAGGTTTTGCAGGCCATCGATCATTTCTACCCTCACTGATTCCAGTGATGTGTTCACCAGGATACTTTTCCTGATCCAACCGAAATGATCAGAATTCATCCAGCCATACCGAAAGGACAATCCCAAATCGAGGTTGTTTTCTTCGAAAATGAGCTTATTGCCACAAGTATTTTTGTACAGGTTCCTTTCGGTTTTGTACACACCTTCATACCTATCGGAAAAAGGCTCCCACAAATATTTTTTGCCTTTTGACGATACCCTGAAAATTGATTTACTCCCGGTTATCTCTGCTGATTCCTGAAGTTTATCATCTGTATAATATGGGAATAAGGCGCTTTCGGGGTTGATCCTGCCTGCTGACAAACCACCGGTGCTGGCAATAAACATCCAGTGGTCAGAATCACTGGCAAGACTCATAAAAAACGGCAACATCGAATCGAAATTCCTGATTTCATAGAAATCTTCCCCATCCATTGTCACAAATTTACCTTTAACTTCTTTCTCCCATGTCTGGAATACATTCTTACCGATCAATAATTCATTTTCAGCCATCAGGTTATGTATTATTGGTTAATAATTTCACAGTTGCGCATCCGGTATTAAATGAAAGAACTTGAAGACTCTCCGCCATTTTAGTTTTTGTCCGGGATCCAGATCTATTTCCACGAACAATTCCGGACTGAGCACGTGTTTACATCCCCAGACATTCATCATTTCGGGCACGAAATCGGTACTTTCTTTCATCCCGATACACATGCCATCGTGGGTAATTTCCCATTCCCCATTTGCCGATTGAAATTCAGTTAAAGGGCTAAAGAAGAATTCCTCTTTGGGTGTGCCTTTAAAATTCAACGAATTTGCATTCAGTATCACGGCATTCTCAGGGTTTACCGACTCGGTCATCCATGACGGATCAACTATTTTACAGGGTAACCTGAGGGTATAGCGCTCATCCACTTCCGACTTGTTAAAGGCAACAAAATTATGACAGTATTCATTCGTTTGTATTTTCTTTTTCCCAGTGTTTTCCAGCTCATAATCGATAGTAAACGCATTACCCGAGAGTTCGACCTTCTTGATTAGTTTCGCACTATATCCCCTGCAATCTTTTGGAAGGGAGGTAAACTTAACCCATTCCTCACCCCTTTCCATTTGAATATCGAAAGGATCAATCTCGTATGCCGTATAAAACTCATAGGCACTGTTACTCTTTCTGGTAAGCAGTCCGACACCGATTTTAGGGAATTTCCTGCCCAAAGCGCAATCATCATAGCCTACTGGTTTCGTTATTCCAAATTCATTATATAAACCCTGACCATGCTGCTTTGGATCAAAATCCTGGTATTTCTCCCGGGAACAGAAACTATTTTTTTTCTCCAGCAGAATCTGAGAAATATTGCCTGTCCAGTCGAACCGCGAGCCTTCATAAACCTTACCCGGTTCTTCGATGGTCAGCTGCAGCATACTATTTTCCAAAACGATTGCCATAGTTCTGTTTGCTATTATTGCATATCAATGTGGAAACTTATACCGGCAGCTCAGCATTTTAATTTTTCACCAAAATTGTCTCCAGTTCCTCCAATGACTTACCCTTTGTTTCAGGCACAAATTTCAAAACGAATAACAGGGTCAGAAACCCCAAAAAAGCAAAAATAAGGAAGGTAAGACTTGAACCGATAACTTCCAGTTCTGTGGGGAATATTGTGGCAACCGAGAAACTCACCACCGAATTCCAGGTACCCACAATGGAGATCATTACACCTCTCATTTTGTTGGGGAAGATTTCCGAAAGAAGCGCCCACATCACCGGTCCGAGAGATATGGCAAACGAGGCAACATACAGGATCAATCCTATTAATACCAATACTGCATTCATAGAGATCGAGTTTTCAAGAATCAAAGATTTAAAATTGTTATAATTCTCTGGGCCAATCTGCCTTTTGGCTTCCTTAAAAAATGTTATTTCATTGTCGTATTCTGTATTGGCCAGATTCCGTAAACCACTTTCCAATACCGCCAGATCCGATGCAGAACTTGCCTCATTTTTTGCAGCCTCCTGCAGGACTTTAACAAGCGACTGGTCGGAAAGATTATATTTGGCCGCCTTAAATGCAAAACCGGCCATTGAGAGTGATACCATAATCCCAATCGACCCAATAATCAAAAGGGGTTTTCTACCCAACCTGTCGATCAGGAACATGGCTACAACCGTGAATGCAACATTCGTCAATCCCAGGATAATGGCCTGGGCAAATGCAGCATCCTGACCGCCACCGGCCATCCCGAATATCATGGGAGCATAATAGAAAATTGCATTGATACCGGTAATTTGCTGAAAAAATGCAATACCAAGACCAATGATCAATATGAGGGTCATTTTCTTCTGAAAAACCTGGCGAAAGCTGATGCCGGAACGTCCTTCGGATTTTCCGATATTTTCCTTGATTTCCTTAAACACCTGGTTTGCATATTCTGCACCACCTATTTTGACCAGGGTCTCCTTTGCCTCTTTATCCCTGTTTTTCAATGCCAGCCACCTGGGACTTTGTGGAATAATATACAACAACAGAAAATAGAGTACAGCCGGAATAGCGCCGATTCCCAACATCCATCTCCAGTTAAGACTGGGATCGGTAACTTTTTGCAGAATAAAATAATTGGTAAAATAAGCGGCCGAAATTCCCAATACAATATTTAGTTGATTGATGGATACTAAAGTTCCTCTTTTTTCCCGGGGCGCAATTTCAGCAATATACATGGGTGCAACCAGTATTGACATTCCAACCCCCAGGCCGCCAATCATCCTGGCAATGATAAAAAAAGTAAGATTACTGGTAAGGGAAGTGGCCAGGGCACAAAATGTAAAAAGAGCGGCAGTCATAATAAGCACCAACTTACGTCCGAAAATATCTGCCAGAATACCCCCGATAAAGTTACCGCCGATAGCTCCAAAAATGATGGCAGAAACCGAGAGACCCAGCAATAGTGATCCGTTTTCCAATCCAAACACATTCCTGTAAAAAGGGACCGCCCCGGAAATCACTGCGCTGTCAAAACCCAGGAGAAACCCTCCGAGAGCTACGATTAAGGAAATCAGAATTATAAAAACATTATGCTTCTTCATTTTACATCAATTTTAGGAGTAAAAAAATTAATTAGGGATAGCAATTTATTAAAAATATCCGGATCAGAAGTTTATTCTCAAGTATAGAATTTATGTTGAAGAGCAATTTCTTTTCGGGATATTTATGTATATTGCTGTGCAATTAGCCCTATTAATGCAAAAAATATAATTGCAATTGTCAGTATTATTAAACCATTTTAACACCCCCCGATGGTATGAACAGGAGTAATTCGTCATTGACATTCAAAGAAAAATTAGGATATGGTTTGGGAGACACTGCATCTCATTTTGTATGGGATATGGTGGGTTTCTGGCTCATGTTTTTCTATACCGATGTTTATGGAATTTCAGCTATTGCTGCCGGGACAATTATGCTCATAGCCCGTTTCTGGGATATGGCTATCGATCCTGTTATTGGTATTGTCTCAGACCGTACCAATACAAAGTGGGGAAAATTCAGGCCATATATCTTATTTGGAGCATTACCCTATGCGGTTTTAGCTGTTTTGACTTTCACAACACCAAATTTTGGTGAAACAGGAAAGATCATTTATGCCGGAGCAACCTATATTCTGTTAATGACTGCCTATGCTTCGGTCAACCTGCCCTATTCCGCATTAGGCGCAGTAATGACAAACGATTCATACGAACGGGCCGGATTAAATACATACAGATTTATTGCAGGTTTTGCCGGACAGTTTATTGTAACGGGGCTCGCTCTTACTATGGCAAAATTCTTTGGAGGTGGCGACAAAGCTCAGGGTTTTCAATATACGGTGGTATTATTTGCCGCCCTGAGTCTGGTATTCTTCTTCATTACTTTTAAGGCCACAAAGGAGAAAGTTCATCCCCCGAAATCACAGGTTAATTCCCTTGGTGCTGATTTTAAAAATCTCTTTACCAACAGGGCCTGGATTATATTGGCCATTGTAGGCATAGTATCTTTTGTAATGTTTGCCATTCAAAATGCAGCTGTAGTTTATTACTTTAAATACTATATTGGTAATGAGGAAAATGTGCAGTTATTTAATGTAATCGGAACAGTGGCTTTGATTGTTGCCCTGCCTTTTTCAAAGCCTTTGGCCAAAAGATTCGGTAACAGGAATATTTTTATAGCCAGTTCAATTATTTCAGGCATATTCTTTATTGCCATTTATTTGCCAAATGCGCATAATACTGTTACTATTTATATTTTAAATATTTTGGCTAAAATGGCCTATGCCCCGGCAGTTCCTTTATTATGGACAATGATAGCCGATTCGGCTGATTACGGTGAATGGAAAACCGGACGCAGGGCAACTGGACTTTATTTCTCAGCAGCCGTATTTGCTCAAAAAGCTGGATGGGGAATTGGGGCCGCCTTGGTTGGCGTTATTCTATCCATGTTCAATTATGTTGCCAATGAAGTCCAAACCGATACTTCGATAACCGGTATAAAACTGCTTGTTTCTGTTATCCCTGGTGTTCTGTATATGTCTTGTGCCATTTTTATGTATTTCTATAATATCGATGCCAGTACAACTGATTTGATCAAAAAAGAACTGGATGCCCGCAGGGACAAAGAAAACGCGGGATAACAGGTCCATTCGACGGGGACCCTGCAGTTAACAATCAATTTTCAGTTTTGCTGTTTAAAATTGGTTTAAAAAGTTCAACTGGGCTTGAAAAGGAAGGTCTATCACTTCGGTCCTATCGCCAAATTCCATAACCCGAGGACTGCCCGGATCAAAGGTGGTCCATTCGGGAAGACCCTTCCCGTTTGGATTGCCGCTGACTGCAAAATTCACCCAGAACGACGACATAGTTTCTGACAGCTGGTGGTCATAGTCAGTAAACGGTCTGTCCCAATATTTCAGGGTTTTTAGCGCGTAGCCAAATTCAGCAGAATGGAAGGCTCCGTAATTTGGCAGTCCGGGTGGAACATGGCTGAAAAAGTACAGATAAACCGGATTCTTTCCATTTGCACATTGAACCCTGGCCCATGTGTAATTTGTTCCCCCGAAGGACAACATACCCAGCACCTCCTGTGAATTTTTGGCTTCTTCATCAGTACCTGCAGGAAAAAGTCTTAGAAACTCATCTGCTCGCTCACCGTACTTTTTCTCAGCATTGGCAATAAAATCAGCTGCTTTTAAAGGTGATGCGAATGAAAGATTGTCACCCGCATTCCAGCCGGTAAGCAGCGGAACATCATTTTGTTTTCCTGCAGCATATGCTGCCGAAGGGTTAATCAGCACATAGTCGTCTATCGTCAATCCAAGGAACGCACCGGCCTTGATAAGCTCATCAGCAGGTTTTGTACGCAATTCGGCGATACCTGGAATGTTGAGTCTCTTCAGCAATCCAACACCCTGCTTTTCCATATCGGTCAGTCCCGATCCGCCGAGCCTGTCACTGCTGAACATCGAACCGCTCTGCGCTATGGCGCGATGAAACAATCCCTTTGCCAGCGGAGAGATCACCAATGCGTTCACACTGAATGATCCTGCTGATTGCCCGGCAATCGTCACCCTGTCGGGGTCCCCCCCGAAAGCTACGACATTGCTTTTCACCCATAACAGGGCAGCGATCTGATCGAGGATTCCGTAATTGCCGGAAACCTTATTTGGCGATTCCTGAGATAATTCGGGGTGAGCCAGAAAACCTAAAAGTCCAAGCCGGTAATTGATGGTGATGAACACAACACCCTTTTTGGCCATTTCCTCGCCGTCATAAAGGGGCACAGAACCAGATCCGCTTGTGAAAGCACCACCATGGATCCAAACGATGACAGGACGTCTCTCATCCGATGTTTTGGCAGCCGTCCAGAGGTTCAGGTAAAGACAATCCTCGCTCAGGGGCTCTTCGGGCGCCATGAACTCTTTGCTCCACATGGCAAATGGCGTAGGTTTGGATTGCATGGCACTGGGTGGAAAAACGTCACATTTGCGAATGCCCTCCCAGTGGGGTAACGGAGCCGGTGCTTTCCACCGCAAATCACCCAAGGGAGGCGCCGCGAAGGGGATGCCCCTGAATATTTTAACAGTACCATCCCCTCCAGGCACTCCTGAAACAAGCCCGGCTTCTGTTTTCACGGCATTGATATCAATGATCATGCTGCTCTTGCTTTTCGGCGCTGAGGAACAGGCAGTCAGCATAATGACAGTTAACAGAATTACCGTATGTTTCATGGCAGTATTATTTTGCAGGTTTTAATTCACTGATATTTTGTTGGGGAACCAGGGCAACCGATTCTTTCTTCACAGTCAGGTCTTTTACCAGCATAAAGGAGGCGCTTTGCCTGATATCCCTGGAAGAAGAACCCAGCTTCACCATATAAGCCCCTGCATCAGCGATCCATGAAGATCCGGATGCATCGAATGAGGCCAGGTTATGAGCATCGATCATAAAAGTCAGTGTTTGTGTTTCACCGGGCTGCAATAAACGGGTTTTGGCGAATCCTTTCAATTCCAGTGCAGGTTTATCAAGCTTTTTGGAAGGGGCACTCAGGTATAGCTGAGCCACCTCTTTTCCCGCTGCCTTCCCGGTGTTTTTAACATCAACAGTGATTGTCATTTTACTGTTGAATTTTTCCGAGCTTAATTTCAGGTTGCTGTAACCAAATTCAGTATAGGAAAGTCCATGACCGAATTCATAGGACGGTTTCACACCAAAGGTTTCATAATACCGGTAACCAACATATATTCCCTCGGTATAAGTATCCTCGGCAGGTCTTCCGCGCATGAATCCTCCGGGCCTGCTATCCTTGGGTTCATTGGAGGGAAGCTCTTTGCCCGGAAATGTTGCCGAAGACGGAACATCTTCATAACGGGCAGGAAATGTCACAGCCAGTTTTCCCGAAGGATTTTCCTTGCCGCTGAGCAGGTCTGCTATTGAATTGCCCGTTTCCTGTCCGGCCTGCCATGCCAGCAATATTGCATCAGGTATGTCTTTCCAGCTGGCTGTTTCAACAACGCCGCCCACATTCAGAATGACAATTGTCTTTTTTCCCTTTGCCTGAAAAGCTGCAGATACATTTTTGATCAGTTCCTTCTCAGTAGCGGTAAGCTGAAAGTCCCCCTCATCGCTGGATCGATCACGGCCTTCGCCTGAATTTCTGCCAATGGTAATAATGGCTGCATCTGATGTTCCTGCCAGGCTGGTAGCCAGACCTTCATTAACGGCAAACTCAGGAGTAGGTTCCGACCCCATCATCATGGCCATAAAGCCCTCTCTTTTGGGTCTGCCCTCTTTAACTGCATTCCCGTATGCTTTGTACATGGCCTGCAGGTTTTCATGAATGGTGTATCCTGCGCCTTGAAGTCCTTCGACCAGTGAAACGCTGTAGGCTTCATTGACATCACCGCTGCCTGTTCCCCCTGTGATAATATCATAGGATGTAGTCCCGAAAACAGCCAGTTTCTTTACAGTGGAAGCCAGTGGAAGAGCCGAATCTTTGTTTTTAAGCAATACCATGCCCTCTGTGGCAGCCTGACGCGTAACCCGGGCGTGGGCTTGCAGATCAGGTTTGTTGGAATAATTATAGCCTTTATACCGGGGGCCCTGCAGGATAATGTTCAAAATTCTTTCAATATTCTGATCCAGTAACCGGACATCGAGCTTACCTTCCTGAACAGCTTTAATAATAGCCTGTGTCTGGTTTTGATTTCCGGGCATCAGCAAATCATTCCCTGCAGCAACCTGGGCAGCAGCATCCTTTCCGCCAAACCAGTCGGTCATCACATAGCCTTTAAAGCCCCAGTCGTTCCTGAGAACTTTTGTCAGCAGATCATGGCTTTCCGAAGCATACAGGCCATTTATGTAATTGTAGGATGACATGACAGTCCAGGGTTGAGCTTCCTGAACAGCGATCCTGAAACCTTCGAGGTAAATCTCGCGCAAGGCTCTTTCACTGGCGATGACATTCAGCGAATTTCGGTTCGTTTCAGCATTATTGGCTGCGAAATGCTTGACAGAAGTACCAACGCCGTTTGATTCCACACCGTTTATCATGGCAGCAGCTATCTTCCCTGAAATGTAAGGATCTTCGGAGTAATATTCAAAGTTCCTTCCGCAAAGCGGATTGCGCTGAATATTCAAACCCGGTCCCAAAAGCACATCAATGCAATATTCCAGCACTTCATTCCCCATGGCCTGTCCTACCTGATGTACCAGGTCCGTATTCCAGGTGGAAGCCAACAGGGTTCCAATCGGGAATGCAGTACAATAATAGGTATTGTTATCCTTATCGCGTGTCGGGCTGATGCGCACGCCGGCAGGGCCATCAGCCACTACCGAAGGAGTTATGCCAAGCCTGGGAATACCCAACGTGGTTCCGGAAGCGCCATCCACCAGAGATTTGGTTTCTCCGACTACCGGACCACCTGCTGGCATACCTGGTATATTCATGCCGGTACCAACTACTAATTTTGCCTTTTCTTCCAGCGTCATAGCTGCAATGACCTGTTTTACGGAAGCCTTCCCCAATTGAGGAGCCTGAGGCGCCTGTGCCTTTAAAGATAAAGCAGACAGATAACACAAGCCAAGTGTTATGATCAATACAGAATTCCTTACATTTTTCATATCATTTCCCATATTTAAAATTCATGATTCCGTCCCCATTTTTTTGGAGCCCTATCAGATAAAGGTAGTAATTTACCGGGTGGAGGTAAATAAAATAGACAAACTGGTATTTTTTATAGATGATTGCTGTTAAAATCTGCAGATAAATGCTTCGACTGCACAACTGCAAGACTGCATGACTGCACGACTGCACGACTGCACGACTGCACGACTTTTATAGCCTGAACGTATGCGTATACTTCACCATCACCGCCCTGTTGTAAAATACCGGTGGATCAGGATCGGGGTGAACATTGCCGATGTATTCGTTTTCATCGATAACCAGGTAAAAATCATTGCCCTCTTTGGGATTGAAGCGCAATCTGAAATTCCCGACAAAATCGCCTGTAAAGCTGTTGTATTGAACCAGCAGGCTGGTCGACAATTTGATGTTGAACATATACAGCATGCTCACATTGGCGACATGACTTCTGAAGAATTTGTCGCGACCCGGAAAATTCACATAATTGAACTGGTATGATCCTTTCACCTGCAAACTTTGGGAAATGCTCATGGTGGGCATGATCATGATGCTGAAATTTTTTCCGTCATAATACTCCCCGCCGTTGATCATGATCATGGCGTTATAAGGTTTCGACATCGGGGTAAACACCACGGCCTCGGCTCCGTAAAATTTATAATGGCCAACCGGTACGCCAACATCATCAGAAAGATCAAAAGCTTCATCCACGCCTTCCTGTTTATACATCAGGCTAAACATACCCCCCAGACCACTCTTTCCAAATACTTCAAAACCTGGTGCCACCATGAAGGTTTCAATATCTCCGCCTGTGGTTCTTGTCATCCTTTCCACGCGAACACCTGCTGCAGTGCTGAATATTTTTGATTCTGATCCCGGAAGCCAACCGTACCTCATTTCTCCTTCAAATCCTTGCGAACCAATGTACTTCATAAATCCCACCTGCGGATCAAAATGGTCACCGAAATAAGCATAAGTCAGGTTGTAAGCAAATCCCTTATCGGACCTCCGTTCCCAATTGGCCCTGATCATGGTGGGTTTCATCGACATGGCATCGGCTCCAACTTCCTTGTTCTGGTTTTGTGCCAGTTTCAGATCCACATAATCATCACCGAAAACGCGCACCAGTCCATCTAATCCATAGGCCACATCGTAGGTACCATCAGCTCCAATCTTGGTGGTTACCAATCCTCCCACATAGCTGTTAGGGTTGAATACCTGCCTTCTCAAGCGGGCCACGCCGAAATTGTTGGAAGGAATGGTATCCAGTTTCTGGGTTTGCATGTCGAGGAAACCGATATCCCATTTTCCGGCCCGGCCAATGAGTTTGACACCACCGAAAATCCTTGTCCGTTCTTCCTCTTCAATACCGATCCGGCGGCTGTAAAACATATCTGAGGTTCCGCCAAGCTTGTAGCTGAAAATGCTGGACCGTTCCTGGAAGAACAAGCGCTTTTCCGGAAAGTACAATGAATACCTCGTCAGGTTAACCTGCTGATCATCCGCTTCCACCTGGGCAAAATCGGTATTCAGGGTTACATCCATGGTCATGTTGCTGGTCAGGCTGTATTTCACATCAAGACCTACATCTATTTTCGGCTCATTTTCTTTCAAATACAGGGTTTCCTCGTCATTCAGGTCGTAATGACGGCCATAACCACCAATTGCATAGGGAGATACATAAACCGGCCTGCTTGATTTAATACCCGTGAATGAAACATCTGCAGCCTGGGACGGTTTTATGGGCGCCATCATTCCATATTTCGGATCAATTGCCGGATAGGTATCCACTTCATTCCTGGAACTGATGGACCTTTGCACGATGAGTCCCATGGATACCGACTCACCCTGGGCCTGAAACCGCAGGCTTGAAAAAGGGATTCTCATCTCAACATACCAGCCTTTGTCGTCGCGGGAGGTTTTCACATCCCAAAAAGTATTCCAGCTGAGGTTTATCGTTCCTCCGCCGGGAGCTCCCATCTGGCCACCGCTGGACATATTCGCATCGCTTGAAACCGTATAATCAATCCTTAATCCCGAGGGCATGGTTCCGAAACCCATGGCATTTTCATTGTCATTAAAAGTATCGAGGATTATGGTAAATGCATCGGAATTCCTCGATTGCTCATCTCTCTTTTTGCTTGTTGATTTTATTGTGGATGGATCTTTCGTAAATAATCTTGCCCCAACCCATAAAAAGTCTTTGTCATAGGCAATCATCACCTCACTTTTTTCCGAAGGTTCAGCGCCGTAATTGGGTCTGTGCATTACGAGAGGGAACATTTCCGCGTCGGTCCATGCATCTTCGAAGGGTAGTCCATCAAACTCGATATTCTCCAGGAGATGGTATATTTTTACGGGTTCAGCAGCCGAAAGGGTAACACTTAATACCTGGAATAAAAGGATATATATGAAAGACCAATTGCTCCTAATATGCATATTTATAAAATAAATGCAAAGTAAATGCAATTCCGTTGATTTTTGAAATTCAATCGACAAACAACTGTTTTCTGCCGTCCAAGAATGGAAACCCCCTTTCTGTTAATTAGCCTGTTTTATACGCACGAAGAGACGCATTGCTTTGGGTCACAATATGTATGCAATGCGTCTCTACTTCATCTGATCGCGAAAGATTCCGGGGGAGGTATTGCAGTACAACCTGAACTGCCGGTTGAAATAGGAGATATTTTCATATCCGCACTCGAAAGCCACTTCACTGATGGCTTTATCAGTTTCGGACAATAATTTCCTGGCATGCATGATTCGTGTTTCATTCACGAATTCCGTGAATTTCTTTTTGGTTTTGCGCTTAAAGTACCTGCAAAATGCGGCCCTTTGCATGTTAGCGACCGAAGCTGCTATCCCGAATGTAATTTCTTTCTGGAAATTTTCAGCCACGTATTTGTATACATCATTAATTACCTTGGATTCACTAAGACTTTCAGCACTCAGGTTATTCCCGGCACTCAGAAGTTTTGTATTTCGCTTTCCTGCCAGTTCATTAAGGATCAACAAGAAATCCCCCAGTCTCTCCAGGTTTTTTTTATGATTTAGTTCCAACATTCTATCGATTAGGGCTTTTGATGGATTCAATATCTGTACGCCAAGTTCAGCTTTTTTAATAAGCCTGTTAAGTTGTGAAACTTCAGTTTTACTGAAGAAATTAATACCAAGGAAGTCGCGTCTGAAAAGAACTACCACAGCATGAGCCAGTATGTTTCCCTTTTCATAACCACGGTTATTGTAAAAACAATGTGGCAGCCCCGGAGCAAAAAGAAAAATATCCCCATCACTAAAATTGGTCACAGTGTTGCCTACATAAAGCTTACCATTACTTTTTTTAATAAGGATCAGTTCGAACTCATCGTGCAGGTGAAAAGGGGATGTGAAACGGGTTTGAATAAACTCCTGGTGATGGAATAAGCTGTTCTCATCCACTATCAGTTTTTCATATGAAATCTGCATAATATTAACAGTAATTGGTTTAATAAAGAACAGTAATGTAAATATAGTACAAGATATGGCAAATCAGTTGCTACATTTCAGGATTTTAAGGTTGTAAATTCGTTACGTATCAAAACCAATATACAGTAAAATGAAAATCAAGCCCTTTGGCACAAGTGAAATTATACTCCAGGCATGGAAAAAAGGAATTGTAGTTCCCGGGTTTAACATCCCGTACCTTCCGATGATGGAGCCGGTCGTCAGGGCGCTGCGGGACACCGGCACATTCGGACTGATCATGGTGGCGAGGCTGGAATGGATCAAATTCAAATCCGGCAGCATGAAAAGTATCCGTGATGAATATGAAAAGCAGAAGGATCTGCGTTTTACCCGGCTTCACCTCGATCATGTGCCGGTCATTGATGAGGATAACCTGCTCACTGATTTTGAAACCATCATCTCTGAAGCGATTGGACTGGGATATGATTCGGTTATGATCGACGGATCAAGGCTTTCACTGGAGGACAATATCAAAAGCACCCGGAAAATTACAGCTCTCGCACACAGTGCCGGAATCCCTGTGGAGGCCGAACTGGGTGCCGTGATGGGCCATGAATCGGGACCGTTACCACCCTATGAGGAGCTGTTTGCCACCGGTAAGGGATTCACTTCCCTGGAAGAGGCCCTGAAATTTGTTAAGGAAACGCAAACCGACTGGTTATCCGTTGCCATAGGCAATGTTCACGGGGCCATATCTACTGCGGCACGTACTGAAAAAAAGATTGAAGCCCGGCTGGCCATTCCCCACCTTGAGAAAATTAACAATACACTTCACATTCCGCTTGTATTACACGGAGGTACGGGAATTGCCAAGGAATACCTGATGCAATCCTTCAAACAGGGTATAGCCAAGATCAATATTGCAACGGCCATCCGGCAACCCTATGAGAAATTAATGAACAGCTCCGTAAAAGCGGCTCAGGATGCTGTTTATAATGAGATGCTGGATATCATCCGGAAACAGCTTGAAATTGCCGGATCCGCAAACCGCATATTTGACGACAGTAATATATAATACTAATCCTATGAAAGATCAAAAAGCAACATTCGCATTGTATTTTGGCAACAGGGGATTCTTTCCTGAATCATTGATTGCCATAGCCCGCAAGGAAGTCAGCGAGACACTTAAAAAACTGGGGCACGGCATCCTGATGATGGACAGCCACCTGACCCGCTACGGAGCCATTGAAACTACTGAAGAAGGCAGGAAATATGCTAAATTCCTGCAGGACAACCGGGGTAAATTCGATGGTGTCATCCTGGTACTTCCAAACTTCGGAGATGAAAACGGTGCAGCTGCCGCTTTACAGGATGCAGGTGTGCCCATTTATATCCTCGCTTATCCGGATGAACTGGATAAAATGGATTTTCAGCAGCGCCGTGACGCTTTCTGCGGGAAATTCTCCATCATGGATGTGTTTTACCAGTACCGGCTACCCTATACTGTTTTCCCTCCTCACACCCTGCATCCATCTTCAAAAGAGTTCAAACAGCAAATTGACGCATTTGATAAGGTATGCAAAATCGTTAAAGGCATGAAAAGGATGACCGTAGGAGCTATCGGGGCAAGGACCACAGCATTTAAAACGGTTCGTTTTGACGAACTGGCTCTGCAGAAATACGGGATAACAACTGAAGCCCTCGATTTGTCAGAAGTTTTCAGCAGGGTACGCAAGCTGGACATAACTACCAAGGCATCGAAAGAAAAAGCAAACAGACTGAAAAACTATACCAACTTTAAAAAAGTTCCTGAAAAAGCATTTGAAAACCTGGTACGATTTGGTGTCGTGATCGACGAGATCATTGATGAATATAGGATGGATACTCTCGCCTTGCGTTGCTGGATCGAAATGGAAAAGGATTTTGGCGTAGCTCCCTGTGTTCTTCTTAGTGAAATCAACGATCGTGGTATACCGGCAGCCTGTGAACTGGATATCTGCAATGCCATCACCATGTATGCACTGAACCTGGCATCGGGGAAACCGGCAACCTGTCTCGATTGGAACAACAATTACGGTGATGAGCCCGATAAATGCATACTCTTCCATTGCGGACCTGTACCCCAAAGTCTTATGACCGCCAAAGGAGAAGTTATTGAACATCCCATGTTTGCCAAGTCATTTGGTGCAGGCTGTGGCTTTGGCTGCAATGTGGGTCGCATCGCGCCCAACCCGATCACCTTTGCCAGCTCAAAAACACAGGACGGGAAACTTTTTGTGTATATGGGCGAAGGTAAGTTTACCAAAGATCCAATACAGGAAGGCTTTTTCGGTTGCGGAGGAGTTGCGCAGATCGATAACCTGCAGGAAAAACTATATAAAATCGGTTACAACGGATACCGGCATCATGTGAGCGTGACGCCCGGACTTTTCTCTCAGGCATTGCGGGAAGCCTGCACCCGTTACCTGGGTTACGAAATCACTGAAATTTAAAACACAATATCTTGAGTTACCTGGGCTTGGACATAGGTACCGGAGGATGCAAGGCGGTTGTATTTGACAGCAATGGGAAGGAACTGGCTTCTTCTTTCAGGGAATATGCTGTTTTACATCCTTATCCCGACTGGGCGGAACTCAATCCGGAAGAAGTGATCACCCAATGTTTTGAAGTGATAACAGAGGTAAATGCAAGTGTTTCCGATCCTGTAACAGCAATGAGTATCTCAAGCCAGGGAGAAGCATTTGCGCCCGTCGGCGGTGACGGAAAAATACTGGGGAATGCGATGGTCTCTTCGGATTCCAGGGCAAGGGATATTGCAACCCGCTGGAGCAGCAGTTTCGGAAATGAGAAAATCTATCACATTACAGGACATACACCGCATCCCTTATTTACTTTGTTTAAAATACTCTGGATTAAAGAAAACCAACCGGATGTATGGAATAATACCAGATATTTCTTATGCTTCGAAGATTTATTCCATTACAGGATGGGACTTGAACCAAAGATCAGCTGGCCCCTGGCCGGAAGGACAATGCTATTTGACGTTCTTCACCATCAATGGAGCAAAGAAATTCTCGAGGCTGTTGGTTTGCTGCCTGAAAGGCTGGCAATACCCTCATTATCAGGCGAAATAACCGGAATCATCAAGCCGGAAAACGGTCTTAAATTGGGTTTTAAAAATGGGGTTACTTTGGTAGCCGGTGGCCATGATCAAACCTGTGCGGCATTGGGAGCAGGGGTGATTGAGACAGGTATGTGCATGTATGCCACCGGTTCCGTGGAATGCTTTTGTCCCATTCTTGATAAACCAAGCTTCTCAGAAGAGTTGCAACGGAATAACCTCTGCTGCTATGATTATACCGTCAGGGGAAAGTACACCAGTGTTGCCTACAGTTTAACAGGAGGCAATATACTGCGGTGGATGCGTGATGAATTGGGACAATCTGAGAAAGCCATATCCGCAAGATCCGGGCAAAATGCCTATGCCCTTCTTTTGGATACCATGCCCTCCCGGCCTTCCGATCTGCTTGTACTGCCCTATTTTTCTGCAACAGGGACACCCTATTTTGATACCAGGGCCAAGGGAGCGATAATAGGACTTCAGCTGTCAACCACAAAAGGCGAAATAACCAGGGCATTGCTCGAAGGTGTGGCCCTTGAAATGAAATTGAATCTTCAGCTGATGGAGAAATCAGGAATGAAAATCAACACGCTTATTGCTACCGGAGGAGGAACCCGTAATCCCAAATGGACACAACTCAAGGCAGATGTGTTGAACAAGAAGATCATCGTACGTGACATCAGCGAAGCAGGATGTTTTGGCGCAGCACTGCTCGCTCAGAGCGCTACAGAAAACATACCTGTTGTGGAATTACTCAGGGATAATACTTCAAAAACGGAAGAATTCACACCTAATCCTGAAAATGCAAAAATATATGATAAGAAATTCATTACCTACAAACAGCTTTATCCTGTTCTGAAACAATTCTGGTCAGAAAAACAAACAGATTAAATCTGTATCTTTCTGTAAACTTTACATGTAATGTCATGGATAAATCGGAAAAATTAAAATACATCGGAAACCTTTCTCAGCAGGGTGGTTGTCGTCATTATACACTAAACGACGGCTGGGGACGAGGACTGAGGGCTACTGATATAAATACCGGGAGCGGACTGCAATACACAGTCCTGCCGGACCGTGGAATGGATATTTCACTGGCAAGTTTCAAGGGAATGAACCTGGTTTACCTTACCTGCAATGGCGAAACTAACCCGGCATATTATGAACCGGAAGGGATTGGTTGGTTGCGCACATTTGCCGCCGGTCTGCTCACTACCTGCGGACTAACCTACCTTGGCCCTCCCTGTGAGGATGGTGGCGAGCAACTCGGATTGCATGGGAGGTTTTCCACACTCCCTGCCAGACAATTTTCCGACCTGTCGGGTTGGAACGGCAATGACTACATCTGCCGGGTAAGCGGAATCCTCGAAGAGGGATATATTTTCGGTAACAAGCTGAGGATGGAACGTGACATATCTTCTGTCTGCGGCCAGAACATGATCCGTATTACAGACAGGATCACCAATTTCGGGAGTGCCCCAAGTCCATATACCATTCTTTATCATATGAACTTTGGTTACCCCCTGCTGACCGAGGATGCCGAACTGGTGATCGATCCCCTGGACTCTTCACCCCGCGACGCAAATGCTGTTCCCGGGATAAAGGAATTCAGAAATTTCATAAAGCCCCAGCAGTCCTACAAGGAACAGGTTTTCTTTCATACCATGAAAGGCAATGCCCGGGGAGAAACCACAGTCACCCTGCAAAACAAGCAGGCCGGAGTAGCTGTAAGCATGATCTTCAATGTAAACCAGCTTCCCTATATAACGGAGTGGAAAATGATGGGATATGGTGAATACGTATTGGGGATCGAACCCTGTAATGTGCTTTGCAAATCACGGAAAGCGCTCCGCGACGAGAACAACTTACCCATGCTGCAGCCGGGAGAAAGTACAAGCAATGTGATTGAAGTCCTGGTTAACGAATATATCTGATTTAGTACCTATATATGAAGAAACTGGTTCTCTTTGGCGCTGGTAAGATCGGACGTTCCTTTATCGGTCAACTTTTTGCCCGTTCGGGATATGAAGTCGTTTTTGTGGATATTGCCGAGCAGGTCATCCGGGAATTGAACAGACGGAAATCCTACCAGGTGGTTATTAAAAGTGAAGGAGCTGATGAGATCATGGAGGTTAGGAATGTTCGTGGTATCATCGGTACTCAAGCGGACAAAGTAGTAAATGAAATAACGGATTGCGATATTGCAGCCGTTTCAGTCGGTCAGAAGGGGCTTCCGCAGGCTATTGCCACACTGGCCGAAGGTCTGAAGCTTCGGTGGAAAATATATGGTAAAAAACCACTTGACATTATCTTGGCGGAAAACCTGCGCGATGCCGATCAGTATGTGAAAGGCATTTTACAAAAGATCCTGGGAAAAGAATTTCCTTTAAATGAATTGGTGGGTCTGGTGGAAACAAGTATTGGCAAAATGGTGCCGATTATGCCGAATGAAATCCAGGAAAAAGATTGCCTGCTGGTATATGCGGAACCTTACAATACACTGATACTCGACAAAAAAGCTATTAAAAATCCGATCCCTGATGTCGCAGGACTTGCTCCGAAGGACAATATGAAAGCCTGGGTAGATCGTAAATCGCATATTCATAATTTTGGCCATGCTGCGGCAGCCTTTGCAGGATTCCTGGCAGAACCACATGCTATTTACCTGGCCGATGTACTAAAAAACAAAGCAGTGAAAAAATTCGCCCGGAGTGCCATGCTGCAAAGTGCTGAGGTGCTGATGAGAAAATACCCCGGCGAGTTTACCCCCGCAGATCTTACGGATCATGTGGATGATCTGCTGTTTCGTTTTAGCAATCGTGCACTCGGAGATACCGTTTTCAGGGTAGGCTGTGATCTGCAGCGAAAACTGCACCGCAATGACAGGATCCTGAGTCCACTGATCGATGGCATGGAGATGAAAGCACCAGTGAGCAAGATCGTGCTGACCTTTGCCTATGGTTTGAGTTTCAGGGGCAGGGATGAAAACGGGAATTTATCTCCTGGTGATGAGGAATTTGCTCAGGCACTTGACAAAAAAGGACTGGCTTATGTGCTGTGTCATTTTTGCGGCCTTCACCCTGAAGATGACAGTAAAGTGATTCAAATACTGACTAAAAAAATACCATAACCATTATGAAAAGCGCATCTTATTTCGCATTTATCCTGCTGATTTCCGTGTTCACCCTGCAATCCTCCTGCGGTACACAGGGGAAAGCAGACAGAAATCAGCGCACCAGCTTATTTGATGAAGGCTGGCGTTTTATCAAAGACAACCCGACAGGAGCAGAAAATCCGGCATTCGATGATTCACAGTGGAGAACCGTGGATCTTCCGCACGACTGGAGCATAGAGGATTTACCCGATCAAAAAGAGGACAGTGTCGTGGGGCCATTTTCCAGATCTGCCGTGGGAAGCCTGGGTACCGGTTTTACAGTGGGCGGTACAGCCTGGTACCGGAAGAGTTTCACTATCGATAAAGCGGACAGGAAAAAAGTCGCATACCTTCAATTTGATGGCATTTACATGAATTCAGATGTCTGGGTTAACGGAAAGCATGTGGGTAATCATCCGCACGGTTATACTTCTTTCTGGTATGATATTACCTCCTATCTTAATCCGGCCGGACAACCCAATGTAGTGGCCGTTCAGGTAAAAAATGAAGGCAGGAACTCACGCTGGTACTCTGGTTCCGGCATTTATCGGCGCACCTGGCTTACGCTGGTGAATCCGACCCATATCGGTATGTGGGGTGTTTATGTTACGACACCTGATGTTTCTGAAAAGTCAGCGGATATTGACATTACCACGACCCTTACAAATAAATACGAGGCAGACGCCCCTGTAACCTTGCAAGTGCAGATCATCGATCCTTCAGGTAAATCAGTAGGAAGCACCCATAACAAAATTACACTGGCACCGGGTTCTTCCTCCAATTTTACCCAAAGGATTTCCTTTGAAAATCCGTCGCTCTGGTCGACCGAAAATCCCAATCTTTATCTGGCGGAATTATCCGTATTTGTCAATAATAAAACCATTGATAAACTGAAGACTACTTTCGGCATCCGGAGCGTTCGCTTTGATGCCGTGAACGGTTTCACCCTGAACGGCAAAAGTATGGAACTGAAAGGAGGGTGCTTCCACCATGATAATGGGCCCCTCGGATCTGTGGCAATTGACCGTGCCGAGGAACGTAAGATTGAATTGCTGAAAAATGCGGGATTCAATGCGATACGATGCAGTCACAATCCGCCTTCACCTTACCTGCTGGATGTATGCGACCGGATGGGAATGCTGGTAATCGATGAATTATATGACATGTGGGAAAAGCCAAAGATCGCATCCATCGATCAGATGTCCAATAATCAGGGAAAATCAAAGGTAGCTGCAGATGATTATTCTAAGTTTTTTAAGCAATCGTGGCAAAAGGACGTTCAGGATTTCGTGGTTCGCGATCGCAATCATCCTTCCATTATTATGTGGAGTATCGGGAATGAGATACCGGAAGCCGCAGATACTTCCGGCTTAAGAATAGCTTCAAATCTTTCAAAAGAAGTGCGCAAGTTTGATCCGACCCGTGCGATAACAGAGGCGCATGTTGATTTTATGAGTATTTTGACCGGGAAAAGCGGCTGGGATAAACAGGCTTCCCATATGGCTTTACTGGATATTGCAGGATACAACTACAGTTATATGTCATATGAACAGGATCATGTAAAGTATCCTGACCGGATAATTTATGGATCTGAAACATTTCCTCCCCGTTCCCTGGAGGATTGGCAAATGAACGAAAAGCTATCTCATGTCATTGGCAATTTTAAATGGACCGCCATGGATTACATGGGGGAATCCGGCTTTGGTTATGCACGGTTGATGCCAGAAGATACAAAGGCCGGCAAGGAAATGGGAATGGCAGCCTTTATGGTTTTCATGAACCCGGATTCCTGGCCCATTTATAATGCATTTTTAGGTGATCTGGATTTGATAGGCAATCCAAAACCTCCATCCTATTTTCAGCATGTGGTCTGGGGCAATAAAAAAGTTTCGATGTTTGTGCACAGACCTATTCCAGAGGGTATGCAGGAACTCACAAGTATGTGGGGATTTCCGGATGAACTGAAATGTTGGAACTGGGAAGGCCATGAAGGCGAGAAAATGCAGGTTCATGTATATACCCGAAGCAAACTGGTAAAACTTGAAGTGAACGGTAAAGTCCTTGGTGAACAGGTCGTTGATGACACCAAATCCATTACTGCCACCTTTGAGGTTCCCTATCAACCGGGAACATTGACAGCCCGTTGTTTCGACAACGGAGTTGAAACGGCGTCAGAGACCATCAGGACTGTCGGCAAACCTGCAGTTATTAAGCTTACAGCCGACCGATCAACCATTAAAGCCAACCGGAATGACCTCTCTTACATAATGGTGGAAGTTACCGATGCTGAAGGCAATATCATCCCATATGCCGATGATACGATGATTAATTTTGAAATAAGCGGTAACGGCAAAATTGCTGGAGTTGGCAATGGCAATCCGGTTGATCTGACGAGCATGCAACAGCCCCGGAAGAAGACATGGCAGGGAAGGTGCCTGGCTATTGTTCAGCCGAAAGGAAAAGCAGGAAAGATCGTGCTTACTGCGAAATCGGATGGATTGACGGAGGCAACGGTGGAAATAGTCACTTTAAAAGATTAAAACCAAAAGGGCGTAGTTACAAACTACGCCCAGCTGCGAGCACCGATTACCGTTTACCGTTTACTGTTTACTCGCTGCTACATCGGCGGTCCCGGCCTATTCCGGCGCCGTTCTTCCATCATCTGATCGTACTTTTTCAGCTGATCGGCCGTCAGCACTTTTTCGAGATCAGCCCTTTTGGCTTTCTGGATTTCCTCCATATTCTTCTGCATTTCTGCAAAATCAGAGGGAGGACCTGCCTGGAACATTTCACCCATTTTCTGGGCATATTTCAGGTTAATGGCCTCCACTTTGGTCAACTGATCGGCTGTGAGGTTCAAACCCGATTTCATCTGTTCCGTCTCCATTTTGGCCATTTCATCGGGGGAAGGCGGTCCGCCACCCGGCTGTGCATTCATTGCCAAAGCCAGGGCAAACCATGCTGCGAATGTTAAAAACAATGTCTTTTTCATACACTATGTTTGTTTAAGATTTAGAAATTAATACCATGCTAAGTTCAGAAACCGGCAGGGCTTGTGAAAATGAAATCGGCAAAGGGAACACTTTTATGGATAGAAGGGTAAACTTTGTGTATCGCATCTGATTGTCAGGTATAGCTAAGAAATAAAATATCCAGGATAAATTCTTTTAATACTAAAATACTTTTCTAACTTGCGGTAGGTTCAACTAAATCTTCAACAATATGAAAAACAAAAGAATACTTGCACTTTCTGTTCTGGCACTCATTGGTGCCTCCTTTCTTTCAGCGCAAACCGCCGATGAAATACTTGCCAAATACGTTCAGGCAATTGGCGGGAAAGATCAGCTGAGCAAAATCACTTCCCTTTATACCGAAAGCACGCTGGAGATTATGGGCATGCAGGGACTTGTCAAATCCACAACCCTGAATGGCAAAGGCATGAAACAGGAGATGGACATCATGGGAAATATCATTTCTACCTGTTATACCGATCAGGGTGGATGGACCATCAATCCCATGGCCGGAAGCACAACTGCGGAGCCTATGCCCGAAGCGCAATACAACCAGGGAAAGGATAATATTTTTATTGGAGGACCTTTCACCAACTATACAGAGCTCGGATACAAGGCAGAATTAATAGGTAGTGAAGCTGTAGGTGATGTCAATGCTTTCAAAGTAAAAATGACGCTTCCCGACAGTACATCAGCCCTTTATTTCTTTGACCCGACTACATTTCTTCTTATCAAAAGCATTCAACAAACAGAAATGCAAGGTCAGATGATCGAAAATGTGATTACATTCTCCGATTACCAGGAAACCAACGGTTATACAGCCCCTCATAAAATGGAGATGGATATGGCCGGCGGACAGTTTGCCATGTCAATGACCGTTACCAAAGTTGAGGTTAATGTACCGGTTGACGAAGCTATATTTGTAAAACCCTGATTAACCATTGATAAATACGGGAGAGACTGATGCTGAATTACCTGATAATGGTCAATTCCACTTTCTCTCCCTTTTCAGAGATTACCATGTAAACGCCCATGGGAAGCGGACTGCCTGATTCATCATTGCCATCGAAATAACATGGAGCAGTTAATCTTCGCTTGAGTGCGCCATTCCTGTCAAAAATTCTGATTTTCCCTTCCAGGTTGACGAAATACCTGTCATCCTGACCGTCATCATTGGGTGTAAACACGGGGACATCATTCAGACAATCCTTTTCAACGATGATCTTTTGTGAGTGCCGGAGAATACATCCGTTGGCATTCACCACTTTCATCGTGTACACACCCTCCGCAACTTCACTCAGTTCATCCTGTTCAAGATTTTCAAGTTGACTGCTCAACAGGTAAGTATAAGGTGCCCTTCCATTTTCAATATAACTTTCACCGATCGTGATCCTTCCCTTCCGGTAACAATCCGCCTTGTCCACGATGTATTCCAGTTTTTTAATGGCAATTTGTCTGATATCGAACGTATCGGCGTTGCCGCAACCTACGCTATTTGTAACGCGATACCACACGGTTGCCGGTTTATCCAGTTCTACCCGGGGTGTGGTTGCGCCGGTTGACCATTGAACGGAAGTAAACTGATCGGCCAGGGATATCTCCAGAGGTTCTTCCCCGCACATTACCGTATCCGGCAGAGGAGACGACAATCTCGGAAAATCTTTCAATGTCAGGGTCAACTTATTATTGGTTAAACAGGTTCCTGAATTCATTTCGATCGCGAATGTGCCAGGTGAACTTCTCAATGGATCTATGGCTCCTGAGGTAAGATCCAGGTTTATGCCTGATGTTGAAGTAAAATGCAAATCATCCGCCGTATAATTCATAACAGGTAAAAGGATCCCTTCATTCATACAATGGCCTTCCGCAGGATAGGAAACAGACAGCCGCTCAAAATCAAGTACATTGATCCGGTTGGTTACTGCGTTGGAGAAAACCAGCGGATTATCGGAAGCTACCTGGGATATTTTTTCCAGGATGCAATCCTCATCGCGGAGCCAGATTTTCAATGCAAGCTTCTCCCCGGCATTAAAACCATCTATTGTACCATCAGATCCATAGACTATAATTTTAAAATCAATGGTATCCTTCCACCGGGCAAGTCCAAAGCATCTGTTCTGCTCATTGAATATCCCAATGTAATCACCTTCACGCAGGAACTGGCCATCTGCTTGGGGAATGCAATTGATCGTCAGTGGCACTGCATTCAGAGATACTGAGGGTAAGAGCCATGGAACATCCTGGGCTGACAGATTAATCAGACCAAAAAGGCAAAAAGCCGGGATAATATGCCTGAGAAAGGATACCATTGCAGGTTTTACTTCATTCAAATTTACGAATTATTCCATTTACTCATCCATTGTCAGTGGGCTTATTCTGAAACGCATCACCGGGTATCCCGCATTGTTATAGCGGTATTTGTAATATACCATTCTGTCCAATGAACCATTGTCAAATAAAATCGCCCTGATATTATTCGTTGATACCACGTCCATCCACTCGAAGAGGGATGCAACCGGGAGTTTAAGATCTTTAAACGGGTTGCTGTAATTGTCATACTTGTAATACACAACCCATTTCCTTACCACATCATTCGTACTTGTGGCATTCGTCATCACCGGGTAATAAAACTCTTTGCGTTCAATATTATCAAAGCTATCGTAAAACAAGTCACAGACGAACCGCAAGCGGTTAATCTCATTGGTATAACCCGTTACCCTGACCAGTCTGTTTGATTTGTCGTAGGAATAACTGAAGTAATGCGTCGGCTGATCGGGTTCCCTTACAAGTTTCCGGATCATGTTCCCGGATGGGTCATAAAACAGGTATTCAAACTTATCCCACTTGTAGGATACATCCGGCCTTCTCGTAATGATCTGCTCCAACTGCCCGATGGAGTTGTACTTAAAGTATTTTACCAGGTTCAGGCTTGTCTCCTGCGGCTTTTCAGTCAGGGTATATCTTTGCAGCTCAGCGAGCTGGCCTGAATTTCCATAAACAAACCTGTCACGCATGTATGCGTACCTGGGCACAAGATTGACATCGGAGGCAGGAGTAATAGCACATTTCCGGATATAGCTGATGTAATCCAGCCTGCCTGACCGGTCATAGGTATATGTCAGCAGGTTTTCATGATTTTGCGACACCAAAGCCTGGGCCATGAGTATGGTGTCATCCACCATAACATCCGGGACATCTGAAATCGAAGTATCTCCTTCCAGTGATTTAAGAAATGAATCTTCGGGCTGCGGGTTTTCATTTTCTGTCAGGTTTTCCTTCTCGCATGCTATAGCAAGAGAAAGCAACGACACGAATAACAGGAATTTCAAATTTGCCTTTTTCATATGAAGTTAGTTTATTGATTACACCTGAACTTCACAACAGAAATTGAAAAGTAACCCCTTGTTCATCGGAAAGAATATAAAATGGATATCTCCAGCTTGTTGATCCCGAGTGCGGCCTTCCCTGTATTGGTAACATAGGAAAGAATGATATTCAGATCGCTTTTATAAATGTTCAGATCATTCACCCCCAGCATGGCCGATACGCTGGTTTTATGATTCCAGCTTACTGAAGCAATGATTTTTTCGAGGAATAACCCGTGAAGACCAGCCTGAACGTCGGTTGTTGAATAATAGGGATAAGTTATCAGCAGATGAGGTCTCAATTCCACAATATCGTTTCTTACTATCACGTATGAACCCGTCAGGTTGAGATGCGTGGGAAGCACCGTCCTTTCATCGATAGGCTGAAAAACACTGTTGAAAAGCTGATTCACGGAAAATCCAACATGAAATTTTTCATTGTAAACCCAAATGCCGGTATTGGCATCTGCCTTAAATACAGATGCCCCTTCGGTGGTGGGCGTAGCCTTTACCGAGAAATTCATTCCCCCAAACTCAATGCCGCCCGCGAAACTGAGTCGGCTGTTGATCCGGGTATGGAAAGCATACATACCATAAAACCGCATTCTGTTGATATAGGCTCCTTCATTGTCGTTAAAAAACCGGAGACCGGCAATATTTTTGCTTTTGGCCGAAGCCCTTATTTTATAGGGTACAAAACTAAGGTTGCAATAATACGTTGATAAGCCTGTGAAACCGGAAACAGGTCGCTGATATCCCAATAGAACCTCATAATCGGAGTTAATACCTATGCTTGATGGATTGATGAGCGAATAAGCATACATGAACTGGCTCGACTGTACAGGGTAGTTTTTATTGGTTTCCTGGCCATGACAGGCAAAAAACAGGAACAAAAGAACAATGCCTGCCGGGATTGATCTGCTCAAAACAAAAATCCGGTATTGGATTTCATTTGAAGTATTGACTATTTTTGGCAAAGACATTTACAAATTACTAACTTACCCAAGAAAGATTAAAAGTAAGTATTTTTCAAAAAGAGGTTACTTTTTATTCTCCAATTTGTAGATACTGCAAACTCCCTTCATGATCCATGAAGTATTCTGATGATGAAATATTGCAAGCTTTAAAGTCCGGTCATGACAGGGAGGTTTTAAAATTTATCTATAATACTCACTTCCCGAAGGTGAACAGATACATAAAGCATAATTCAGGAGATCAGGATGCCGCATTTGATATTTTTCAGGACAGCATCATGGTTTTTTACAGATATGTGAAGGAGGACAAATTTGATCCGAAATACGATATCGGCGCATTTATCTTCGCAGTCAGCAAGAATCTTTGGCTTAACAGGTTGCGCAAAGAAAGCCGCGAGGTTGTACTTCCGGAATATGTCGATTTCTCCGATACCGGCGGGAATATCATGGATCATATCATCACCAGGGAAAGAGAGGAAGCCGTATCAGAAGTACTTACAAAGTTGGGGGAACGGTGCGAAGAGTTGTTGAGATATTCCATCTTTTACAGGATGAAAAATACAGAGATCTGTGAAAAGATGGGATTCAGCACAGAAAATGCCGTTAAAACGCGAAAATACAAGTGCATGCAAAAACTGATCACTTATATTGAAGAAAGGCCGGGATTAAAAAACGCCTTGCAGAAACTATGAAGCAGGAAATTGAAATAAGCGAATGGATTGAGAGCTTTCTGAACGGCGATCTGCCGGCGGATGAAAGGGCAAGCTTCCGGAAGAAGATGGAAGATGATCTGGCTTTTGCCCATGAAGTTGAAATGCACAGACAATTGCGTGATGTTATCACTGACGGGGCATACCTGAACATAAAAAGTAACCTGAAATCAATTCACCTGGAAAAGAAAATAATTACAAAGAGGTTAAAACGAATAACAGGTTTTGGTATGGGTGGACTGATGATTGGGGTAATATTACTTTGGATGCAGCCAGGCTGGCTGAACAGAGAAAAAAACAGCAATGAACAACCCATATCTGTGCGTGAGGATACTACGGCTGTTACCTATCCGGAGACTCCGTTATCTAAAAGAAAACAGGAAACCACCGGCATCAAAAGTTTGAGGGCGCCTTCAGCTGATCAGAATCCCCCGGAGGATAGAATTCCGGAAAGAACGTTTCAGGTTGATACAGTCCCGGCAAAGGAAGAGATCCAATCCGCTGAACCGGTTAAAAACGAGGTACTCCAAACTGAAAAGCAGGTTTCTGAGCCCGTTTCTGAAAACAAACCGATTCCGGTAAAACCGGAAGCAACTGGTAAACCGGATTGCCGCAAGGTAAAAATTGAAGGCAGTTACCTTGAATCTGAAAGCTGCAATGACAAGCCAACCGGAAGCATTGTAATCGACAGGCAAACCGTGACCGGTGGCCAGGCTCCTTATACCTTCTCCCTGAACCAGGCCAATTTCAGGGATACCTTGATCTTTTCCGGTTTGTATCCGGGCAGTTATGCCCTGTATGCCAGGGACGCCAACAATTGCATCGGCAGAATCGGCTTAGCGCTGATCCGTTCTGTTGATTGCGTAAACATCTACCAGGCGGTATTTGCACCGTTAAGAGGAGAAATATGGACCATACCCGTTGAACCGGACCGCAGCGGAACACTTACTATCTTTAACAAAGCCGGCACAATGGTTTATTCAGCAAGATTTACCGGCAGCGAGCCTGTAACCTGGAGCGGTACAACCATATCAGGGCAAGCTCTGCCCATGGGCATCTATCAGTTCGGGATCCGGTATGCCGACGGGGGTAGTTTTATGGGAAATGTCACCATAGTGAGGTGAAATGCCGGTTGGATGTATTATTTTATAACCTTCAACCTGAAAGTGTTGAATGAATGAGGTTCCAGAATAACATGCAGGGTTTTTTTGCCAATTTTAATGTGTGTTTCTTTGCTAACATCCTCCTTATTCTCCATAATCACGATAAGGTTGTTATCCGGATTTAAAAATGCAAGCAATTCATCATTCCTGCCGGTGGTTTTCAGCTTTCTTGCTCCAGGTTGAATAAAATAACTGAAGTGTTTCAGCAGGTAGAATTCAGGATTATATTTCACTACTCTGGTTTCACTGTCGATGGTAATCATGGAATTCTGCTTCCAGCCCCACATGCTTTTACCTGTTTCATCCAGTATGCTGTTCCAGAATGAATACACGCTTATGCCGTGTTCAAAATAATGTTTCATCAACGAGAAGGTGTATTCTGCAGCTTTCCAGTCGTTGGTTCCGTTGCCGCATTCGGTTTCAGACTGCATAAGCTTAAGATCGGGATATTTTGCATGCACTCCCGGTATGGCCTGCTTGCCGGCCCATTGGAAACTGACACCGGTAATGTATTTGGCTATTTGAGGATTTTGCATGATAGTATCAATATTTTCCACCGAAGGTCTCTCATACGTCCCATACCAAATTTCCGCATCGGGAAAACTGGTTTTTAACCCAGGACCCAGGTATTTGCTTATAAAAAGTCCCAGATCAGTGGCAGTCCAGATACATGAAGGGAAGTTCTGGCAGGAATTCATTTCATTTTGAACATGAATGCCGGTGAGGTGAATTCCCTCGTTCCGATAAGCCTTGAAATATTTTTCAAAATACAGGGCATAGGCATTCAGAAAGGCAGGTTCCATGCGGAATTGCGTAATACCTTCCTTCCCCTCCTGCTGTGGAAGAAGTCCATTATCTGAACCAGGCCGGCAGGCATAATGGTTGTTGGTCTTCATCCAGGACGGAGGACACCAGGGGGAACCCCATACCTTAAGATCAGGCCTGTATTTCATGGCTGCCTTTATATATGGAATCAATATTGTCCTGTCACGCTCAATATTGAAATGCTTCATTTCAAAATCATTGACCGAGTCATTTAACGAATAGTAATTCCGGGCATAGTCATTGGCGCCGATGGGCATCCGGCAAATATTGAGTTTCAGACCCTCATTCGGATCAAAAAGGTTTTTAAGAATGCCTTCACGCTCCTGTTCATCAAGGACTGACAGAGCCGTCCATCCTAATTCGTTGAAACACGCACCGAAACCATCGATCGTCTGTTCCGGCTTATCAGCCAGTATTGTCACATCGGCAGGTGTTTTCGATAATCGGGTAAGCTTTGCCTGATACTGTACCCATCGATGCTCATTTGTGGTTGATACCCAACTGACCTGGGAAGCAACGCTGAAAGACAAAAGAAAAGTCAAAACAGCAGATGAAATATAGCGCTTCATATTCCCAGAGATTTAATATACTCACAATTCTGCCTTACACTGGCTATCTTATCCGTCATTTGGGTGTTGTCCTGATCCACAATAGCATATTGAATCCCCAGCTTGCGTGTTAATTGCAGTATAGCCATATAATCAAGCATTCCGGTACCCAGCTCTGTGTAGCTATCCTCAGGGATATTGAAGTTAAAAATACCTGTTTGTGATTCTTTCTTCAGGTCCTTCATGTGAAGAAATAAAAGCCTGTCCCCTGTTTTCTGAAGCCAAAGCAGAGGATCCTGTCCACCCACGGTGACCCAAAAGACGTCCAGCTCAAGTTTGATAAGTTCTTTGCCGAAGATCTTCAGCATTTCGTCATAGGGTGTAGTTCCCTGCACAGGCTCAAATTCAAAGGAATGATTATGATAAAAAAGCTGAATGCCCGCTGCTTTGCTTTTTTCACCGCATGCATTGAATTTCTCAGCAAACCGTTTGTAGTCGTCCAGGGTTGGCCTGTCTTCCTCAAGCAGGATGGCGATGCCCATGTACTTTATGCCGTTCCTGACACAGTCCTCAATGATGTTCTCATAGTGGTAATTGTCCGGAGGCGCCATGTTCATGCTCCTGGCCATTCTCCAGTTTCCGGTAACATATCCGGGCATAAAGTGCGTGCTCAGGGGAAGCATTCCGCAATCCTTAACAATGGGAACATATTCATTCAAGGTGGCCGGATTAAAGAACTCAATGGATTTGACGCCGGCCGATGCAAATGATTTAAACAGATTCGGAGCATCATTTACCAGCATATCCCTGAATGCAAAAACCTGAAGACCGATGGTATCTGCATAGGTTGGCGCTTTTGATTGTTGATCTTCCGATTTCCCTGCTCCGGTTGATTTTCCGGCACATCCAATAAAGGGTATGGCCAGGGAAGAGGCCATGGATAAACAGATAAAATCCTTGCGAGATATTTTGTTCATTTGATTCAGGTTTTTTTATAGCTTGATTAAAAATACATCAATACTGCCGCTGCTGCTGCTACTTCTCCCCACTCCATACTCCCTACTCCCTACTCAACACCTCCTCTGCCGCCAGCACCAAAAACATATAATTCATTTCACCTCCGCCTATGACATACTCTGCCTGTTGCCATAGGAATGGAAAATCCTTGAGTTCCGGGAAGTCAGGCCGGATCAGGGAAGTTCCCGAAACCACGCCTCCGGGTATGTAAGACCAGTCGGCCCTGTTATAACCATACGCGATGGTCATGGAACGTGAACCCACTCCTGATGCGAAAGAGGCGGTGTTCTCACCCGGATGGCATCCCAGCACGAAGTTTAATGCATTATACATGTAATCCAGACTGAACAGCTTTGGAAAGAACTTCGAAAGGTAATACTGTTGTACACCGAATTCCTGGATGTTCCAGCCTGCGCCCCATATATGTGGCCGGTAAGGTACACCAAAAGGAGTTTCTTTGCCCTGGTTTTCAATTTCCTCTGAAAGACCTGCAAGCGCCTGCTCCACTTTTCCTTTGTAAGTTGCATCATCCACCAGTGACAGTGCTCTTACCACTACCCAACCCACACTGGAAATTCGTTTTGGGATGGAATCGGACATCCGCACTAAAAAATCGCTGTATTCCCTGTTGCCGGTTGTTATGAGCAACTCCGAGGCCGCATTGATCTGCTCTGAAATCTCCCGACCGGAAACATCTCTCTTCATATGCCACAGACCGGTGGCAGCGTTGAGGCAACGATCCGCAAGCCCGTCATCATAATCGCGTAGTACCCGTGCTGCGGCTGCAAGCCCCTGTATGGCACTGAATTCATGACCCGGATTTTCTTCGGTGAATACCATACGGTCATCCTTGATTCCCTGCCTGGTTTCGTAGTTGTTATTGTATTTCACCGATCTGTTATAGGGCAGATTATCGGTCTGTGATGAAACATCGCCAACCAGGGTGTATTGCGGAATGGTGGGACTGATAATCCCGCGGTACACGCGCCCCATATTCTCATAACCGCCCAGAATTGTGAGTACGCCATGTTCAATTTGCTGCAGCACATCGGGCCTGCCGTCGGGAACGTGAATGACCACATTTCTGGCAGCCTGATCAATCGTTGTTGCATCCAGGTCGGGCCTGAATTCTTCCCAGGCCAGCGAAAGAAGTTGCACTGTTCCCGCCTGTGATTCAACCCTGAGATCGTCATCGCCGGCATCGTGCCAGCCGCCCCTGTCGAGCCCGGGCACCCGATCCCCCGGCTTATACCGGGTTAGTGTGGAAGGTCCCTGTCGGTAACCATCGAAAAGAATGGTATCGGTGGGGGCCATCAGGGCATCGTCGAGGTGACAGGTATTGTGCCAGACCTTATACGCATCGGTAACCCGCATATGACACATCTGAACGGGCAGGAAGTATTCGAGGGTGGGTTGCCAGACGTGGCGGGAATATACATCGGATGAGATCATAAAGGTATTTGAGCGCGCATCGTCATATTGGACCAGATAGGTTCCTCCTTCCTTCACGTCGGTAAAATCAAACAGCAGATAGTTGTACCTCAGGAACTTCCCCCATGAATCAGGTTTTATTGTTTTTACAACAGAATCACTGCCACTTGAAGTGATTTTTACCAAACTGGCTTTCTGCACTTTGCGTTCCGAAACATCGGTTTCAATGACGGCCGTCTTAGTTTGCTGCGGATGATAACCAACCTGGGAGACATGCACCACTGCCGGAGAGATCCATCCAGGTATATGGTTGGCCCTGACGGTCCATTCAATGGCCCCCTTGGCAGCGCCTGACGGAATGGCTGACCGTACCACGAACCAGCCGTTGGTATGCCGGATTCGGCCATCCAATAACTCCAGATCTGATGTGGTGCTTTCGATGGAGATCCGCTGCTCATCGGTTTCCGGGGCTATAATAAGCTTCCTGCCAGTGGCAAGGGGGACGGATTGGTTTTCGTTATTTTCATCAAGTGCAACAGGACCATTGGCCTGCCGCGTAAAGAACCCGGTTTTGCCGTCCATCATCCAGGTTTTTCCGAACAAGGTTGCCGGATATAATTCCAGGTTAAATCCTGCTTTGCCTATCCATTCCTCCGGCAACGGCTGATCCAGATCCACGATGATCCTGAAGTAGTCTTTCTCTCCCACTACCCTCACCTGGTAGGTGAATACCAGGTCAGGATAGATTACGGGATTAAAGCCCTTCCGGTTGATGGCGCTGTCGGGATACCACAGTTTCACCGAGATTTCATTGTTTTCTTTATCGACAGTCCGTTTCCCGACTTTGGGAATGGGTTGCCACTGACCAGGCGTGGCTTCAAGTCTGACATCACCGTTGGTGGCTACCCGGATGCCGTGCTGGATGATGCCTACGCCACCCTGGTGGCCTTCGGGGTAGATATCCTCAAAAACCATAACATTCAGACCGGGGAGTTCAAAATAGTTCTGGTCGTTGATGATTAGCAGGTCTGAGTTTGTATTGGAGGATTTGCAGGAAATCAGCAGAACGATTGCAAGGAGGGGGAGAAGGAGTTTCATGTTTCTAATTTTTAGGAGTTACAAAGTATTGATTTTTTAGATATTTACCAAAAAAAATCACCCTTCAAGGGTCTTTAGACCGCTTGAAGGGTGCAATTGTGTTTAATTTCAGGTTTATACTGGCCTGGCCAGGTTTATTTCACAGTCTTCTGGTACTTTGCCGTTCTGGCGTCGCTGATGACCCCGCTCCAGTTGAGTCCGAATCCGAAGTCATAGGAATTACCTTCAGAATCAACATGGCAGTTCATATCAAACGGCACGTCCTCTTTCTGAAGTTCCACTGTTTTCATGTCCACGGGCATCTGGAACGGAAGTAAAGCTGAAGGCTCTGTTGCTCCTGTAAGGATATCCAGAACAGCCTGGTCCTGAACACCAAATGTAAGCAGAATAGCCTGGGCTTCCTTTTCGAATTCACTGAATACCATGGACTTGGATACATCCACAACCACAATGACCGGTTTGTCTTTCAGGGCTTTTCTGGCATCGAGCACCATTTTGAGATCAGTTGCGTTGACTGCAGTCACCGTTTTGTTTTTGTAAGTCCGGTTTGTAAATTTTTCCAGCGGATCACCGCCTGCAATACTGGGATCGCGGGCATCTGTTGCCTTATAAGGGCTATACTGCAGGCTGATGGGAACATAGCCATTCCCGCCTTTCTTAACATCTTCGGGATCGTAACCGCTGCCGGAATTGGGACTGGCTATAAACACCAGAGCCAGATCAGCCTCAGCGGGATTATCGGTTACTCTAAAATATTTCTTCGCTACATCCAGGCTTACAGGGTAATTAAGGGATGAAGGGGTTTCCATGCCAAAGAAATTGCGTCCGGCAGGCGTGAATTTCTTGGGTATGTATACGGTAAGGTCCTTCTTAAGGGGTAAGGCTTTATCTTTGTTTTTCACCATTACGATCGATTTCAGCTGCGCATCATATCCGGCTTTCATAAATTCAGCATTCCCGACTGTTTTTTTGGTATCTTCCACATTCAGGTAAGGATTTTCAAAAAGGCCAACCCTGAAGATGTTCTTCAACAACCGAACTGCAGATTCTTCCATGCGTTTTCGCATGAATTCCTCGCCATGCTCCTTAACTCCCATATTATAGGCTTCCAGAACAGGTCCCTTGTCATTATTCCCGCCAAACTGGTCCGTTCCCGCCATAATGGCTTTGTAATGCCGTTCAGCAACGGTCAGGGTTTCCACACCCCAGCAGGTAGTTCCAAAGCTGTTGACGGCCGGGTTATCATTGGTCACGCCCCAGTCGGTGCAAACTACACCCTCGTAACCATAGGTTCCGCGTAAAAGATCATTGATCAGGTAGGCACTGTAAGCATTCCCGACATTTTCGTTGTTTACCGTATCCAGGCCATAAGAAATGGTATAATAGGGCATGACAGCCGAAGCCATTTGCGTGGAGCCCTGAAGCTTAAGCGCTCCCTGGGTGAAAGGTAACAGGTGATCAGCCACATTGTTACCGGGATATACAGCATATTTTCCATAGGAGAAATGGGCATCGCGTCCTCCCTCTTCGGGTCCGCCGCCCGGCCAGTGCTTTATCATGGCATTGACGCTGGTGTAACCCCATCCGCCTGCAATTTCCTTATCACCTGATGACGTCTGAAAACCGTCCACATAGGCCCTGGCCATGTCAGTATCGAGTTGGGGACTTTCCCCGAACGTGCCGCTGAAGCGTGCCCATCGGGGTTCAGTAGCCAGGTCAATCTGGGGTGATAAAGCAGTTGCTATTCCCAAAGCGCGGTATTCCCTGGATGCGACGTCGCCGAACTGCTTCACCATTTCCGGATCAAAGGTGGCTGCCATGCCCAGTGAACCTGGCCAAAGGGAGATCTGTCCTTCAGAACCCACATTGTATTCGGCAGTTGAAGTAGCCTGGTGCCTGGGGTCGGAACTGTTATTAGCCGGTATTCCGAAACCGATGCCTTCGCAAAGTGCCTGTACATTATTATTCCAGGTAGCCGCCACTTCGGGACTTTGAACCCGGGTTACCAGAACATGCCTCAAATTATCCTCTGTCAAAAACTTTACCTGCTGATCACTCAGATCCGAGGGTTTTGCGTCGCTTTCATCAAAAGGTTTTTCGCCGTAGGTACCGCCCCCGAACCGTGTTCTGCCGGCAGGAATCGATTGATGAGCGCTATAAAGCATCAGACCGGCGATCTGTTCTACGCTGAGTTTGGAAGCCAGATCCTTCGCACGCTCATCGGCAGTCAGCCTCCAGTCTTCGTATTTGTCAAGTTTGCCGTCCTTGTTGAGATCTTTGAAAGCAAACCCTCTATTAAAGATCAGCTTCACACCCGAAGCGGTATCATAGCCGAGAGTCTGACCATCTTTATTGGATACGGTCATCAGGCTGCCATTGGCAGTTTCACTCCACTTTTTGCAGCTGTTTAGAGGAAGTACTACCAGCACAGCGAGCACAAAATAAATTAAGGATTTTTTCATGATATTATGGTTAGGATTAAACTCCAGGTTCTGTTATTCAAATGTATAAAAAGTACGCCAACCAATTCGCACGTAAAATGAAAATCAGGTTTTATCAGCCAGTTTTTCGACCAACCCATTAAATTTCAGGATAAACACCTCCGATCTCCGTCTACTTTTGTGGCACGCTTTATGATATACCCGTCCTGACAATTTTTCTATTATTAATGAAAAAAAAATGCTACATTTAGTAAAATTACCGTGCTATGAAACCAATTAAATCCATTCTTGTGCTGGCCGCGATGGCCTCAAGCTCTTTCATTTTTGCCCAGAAACCCATAACGGTTTCTGAGGACAGTATACTTTTTGGCGTATCAAAATTACCGGGACTGGCTGTTACCATTCCACAGGTTAATTATGACAAAACACAAAAAAACTGGCTCAAAGAATTGCAATCCGGTACCAAATCCAAAGTTGTGGACGAGGGTGGTGAAATGACGATTTTTGGTGCCAATATCAAGGATATTTCGCCCAACCCGATTAACATTTACAGCAAGTTGATGAACCAGGATTCTTTACTTCGCTTGCTGGTCAGCCTGGAACTCAAGAAAGACCAATACATCAGCCGGGGTTCCGGCGATGCTGAACTTACTGCTGCAAAGGCGTTTCTGAAGGATTTTGCCAAAGATCAGTATATCGATTTTGTAAAAGATGAACTTCAGGTCGAGGACAGAAAGCTGAAAGACCTCAACAATGAGCTCAATAAACTCCAGAATGATAAATCACGCATGCAGAAATCGATACAAACCAGCAGAACCACGATCACTACTGAAAAGGATAATATCGTTCTTCAGAACAACGAAGTCACCAAAGTGACCGCAGAACTGGTAGAGCAGAACAATCAACTGACAGCCATGGAAGAAGGAGCTGCCAGGGAAGAGAAGGCAGCATACATCAAGGATCTTGAAAAACGCAAGAAAAAGTTGCTGAACGATATCGAATCATCCGAAAATAAGATCTCGAAGGCCAACAATGAAATTAATGATTGTGACAGGGATATCCCCGAAAATGAATCGGAACAGGAAACCTTGAGAGGGAAAATAGCACAGCAGGAAGGCGTTGTGCAAAAGTTCACCGATAAGTTGAACAACGTAAAAGCTTTCTGATTTCAGCTTTTGTGAATGCAAAAACATCCTTTATCCTGACCGCAAAGATCCTTTTCTTTGCGGTTATTTTTTTATAAATGCCCCAATAAAAACGATATTATCATTTGTTAATTGGGTTAAGAATTGTAAGTTTAATCCGGTAAAATCAGAAAAGGTTCATGAATCGTAACGCCTTAGTATCCCTGGTACGCAATTATACCCAAAAAACCTGGGATATTGTTGTTATTGGCGGCGGGGCAACGGGTGCAGGCATAGCACTTGATGCTGCTTCGCGTGGTTTCAACACACTCCTTCTGGAACAGGAGGATTTTGGCAAAGGAACTTCCAGCAGAAGCACCAAGTTAATTCATGGTGGCGTCAGGTACCTGGCCCAGGGTGATCTCGTTCTGGTTATTGAAGCGCTGAAAGAAAGGGGATTGATCTTGAAAAACGCTCCGCATCTCACCTTCAACCAGGAGTTTGTTATACCTGTCTATACCTGGTGGGAAGTGCTGATGTATGCCGTGGGATTGAAGTTTTATGACCTGCTTGCAGGCAGGTTAAGTCTGGGAAAATCAAGATATATAGGCCGGGAAGAAACCCTGAAACGTTTGCCCAATTTACAGGCAAGGGGACTCAAAGGCGGAATCGTATACCACGATGGACAGTTTGATGATTCCAGGTTGTTGATCACCCTGATCAGGACAGTACTGGAAAAAGGCGGAGTGGCTTTGAACTATTGTAAAGTGAGTGGATTATTGAAAAGCGAAGACGGCAAAGTCAGCGGTGTAACCGCCAGGGATATTGAAACAGGCCAGAAACTCAGGATCAATAGCAGGGTAGTTATCAATGCCACAGGAGTTTTTACCGACGATATCCTCAGAATGGACCAGTCAGTTATGGAGCGCACCATCCGGCCCAGTCAGGGTGTGCATGTTGTGCTTGACCAAAGATTCCTGCAGGGGAAATCAGCCATCATGATACCGAAGACAGATGATGGCCGCGTTCTGTTTGCCATTCCATGGTATGATAAAGTGGTGGTAGGCACAACAGATACGCCTATTGATACGATCAGCCTGGAACCGACAGCCCTGGAAGAGGAAATCAACTTTATTCTTCGTACTGCCGGCAGATACCTGGTTGTTGCCCCCCAGAGAAAGGACATTCTTTCCGTCTATGCAGGTTTGCGTCCGCTGGCTGCCCATCCGAATGATCCCACAGCCACGCGTGAAATTTCACGCCGGCATAAGATCAGTATTGCGCATTCCGGTCTGGTTACCGTTGAAGGTGGAAAATGGACCACTTACAGACGCATGGCGCAGGATGCCATTGATAAAGTCATGAAGGCCGGAATGCTCGAGAAGAAAGACTGTGTCACCTCAAACCTTCCCGTATATGGCATTGGGGATGGTTATCTCAAGAAAGATCGTTATCATATATACGGTATTCATGCTGATGAGATCAAAACACTGGTTCATCAGGATCCTGATATGGGCAAAGCCATGCATCCGGATTTACCTTACAACCGGGCGGAGATCATCTGGATATGTAGGAATGAAATGCCCCGAAAGCTGGAGGATGTCCTGGCAAGAAGAACGCGGGCCCTGCTTTTGGACGCCAGGGCCAGTAAAGACATCGCTCCTGATGTGGCAGCGATTATGGCGAAAGAGTTAGAGTTGGATGAGGCATGGGCCAAGCAACAGATCGAGGAGTACAATGCTTTAGTAGAGAAATATATATGCTGATAACCTGCAAGCCTAATAACCTCATCACCTCATCACCTAATTACCTAATTACCTAATTACCGAAAAGCCTAATAACCTAATACATGGAAGAATATATCCTCGCCTTAGATCAGGGCACTACCAGTTCCCGTGCCATTGTTTTCAACCATCAGGGGATTCCGGTGGCAACAGCCCAGAAAGAATTCACGCAGATTTACCCGCAGCCCGGCTGGGTTGAGCATGATGCGGGTGAGATATGGTCAACACAGGCCGGTGTGGCGCAGGAGGCCATTACCAGGGCAGGCATTGACAGTTCGCAAATTGCCGCCATAGGAATTACCAACCAGCGCGAAACTACTGTTGTATGGAATAAGCTGACCGGGAAACCGGTTTACAATGCCATTGTATGGCAGGACCGCCGTACATCCGCGTATTGCGACCACATGAAGCAGGCCGGTCGCGGTACGCGCATTCAACAGAAAACCGGTCTCATCATTGATGCCTATTTCTCCGCCACCAAAATAAACTGGATCCTGGATCACGTTGAGGGAGCCCGGCAGCTTGCCAAAGAAGGACACCTGGCTTTCGGGACCATTGACACCTGGCTGATATGGAACCTGAGCCAGGGCAAACTGCATATCACAGACGTATCCAATGCTTCCCGGACCATGCTGTTCAATATCCATACCCTGGAGTGGGATAAGGAGCTACTTGAGCTGTTTGACATCCCGCATAGCATTTTACCGGAAGTCAGATCCTCGAGTGAGGTTTTCGGCAAGACTTCAGGCTTGTTTTCATCTCCCATACCCATAGCAGGCATTGCGGGTGATCAGCAGGCTGCCTTGTTCGGTCAGCTCTGCATCAATCCGGGTATGGTTAAAAATACGTATGGAACCGGGTGTTTTATGGTGATGAATACGGGGGATAAGCCCATCGTATCCGGCAATAACCTGCTGACTACCATTGCCTGGAAAGTCAATAACCAGGTCAGTTATGCCCTGGAGGGAAGTATTTTCATCGCAGGTGCCGTTGTGCAGTGGCTGCGTGACAGTCTGGGCATCATCCGGAAATCTTCTGACATTGAAAAACTTGCCGCCAAGGTGAAGGACAGTGAAGGAGTTTATTTCATACCAGCCTTTGCCGGCCTGGGGGCACCACACTGGAATCAGCATGCCAGGGGCACGCTGGTAGGGCTTACCCGCGGATCTACTGCTGCGCATATTGCGCGTGCCGCACTCGACAGTATAGCTTTTCAGACTCTGGAAGTATTGCAAGCTATGGAGGCTGATTCCGGAATAAAAATAAAAGAGCTTCGGGTTGATGGCGGAGCCACGGTTAACAATCTGCTCATGCAATTCCAGTGTGATCTCATCGGCACCCGTCTTGTCCGTCCTAAAATCACTGAAACCACTGCGTTGGGAGCGGCATACCTGGCCGGACTGGCTGTTGGGTACTGGCAAAATATCGCTGATATGGAGCACCAGTGGCAACTCGACCGTGATTTCAAACCGCAAATGACCCAGGAGCAAATCCACAGTCTGGTTCACGGCTGGAACAGGGCGGTGAAAGCAGCAATTGCCTGGGCTTCCGACGACATTCACAATTCATAATACCTAATTCATAATTCATAATTTCATTTATGACTCCATTTATAGCAGAACTGATCGGTACCGCCATTATCCTCGTTTTTGGAGGAGGCGTGGTGGCCAATGTATTGTTGAACAAAACCAAGGGAAATAGCAGCGGCTGGATTGTGATCACCTTCGGATGGGCCGTGGGCGTCTATACCGGTGTGCTGATCTCAGCCCAGTACAGCGGTGCACATTTGAATCCTGCGATTACCATTGCCCTGGCGGTAGTTGGCAAGTTCCCGGCTTCCAAGGTTGCATCCTATATACTGGCGCAATTATTAGGGGCCATGTTTGGATCTTTACTTGTTTGGATAGGCTATCGCAAGCATTTCGAAGCGACTGACGATGCCGGTGCCATGCAGGCTGTTTTCTGCACTGCACCCAATATCAGAAGTTATTTTGATAATGTGCTGACCGAGGTGATCGGAACTTTCGTGCTCACGCTGGCCGTACTTTACATGGCTGCACCCGATGTGGGACTGGGAGCACTGAATGCATTGCCTGTTGCCCTGGTAGTACTGGGTCTGGGCCTTTCCATGGGAGGTCCCACCGGTTATGCCATTAATCCCGCACGTGATCTGGGTCCCCGAATTGTTCATTTCCTCCTGCCCATTAAACCCAAAGCCGGTTTTGATCTCAATTACGCATGGGTTCCTATTGCAGGTCCCACCATCGGAGGTTTACTGGCTGCACTGTTTTATTTATGGGTTCCGGTTATCGGGCAACTTTTAAAGGGATCCTGAGTGTATTTTTTACGCTTACTCGACTGACATACTATTTAAAACCTGATCCAATGAAAGCATTTCTTTCAACCCTGATATTTGTCTGTATACTTACCTGCCATGTTCAAGCCGGGATCTCCTCACCCGCAGATCCCCAAGCTACACCCGAAGCCATTAAACTTTTCCAGCGTTTGATGGACCTGCAGAAGAAAGGCGTTATGTACGGACACCAGGATGACCTGATGTACGGTTATACATGGTGGTATGAGAAAGACCGTTCCGATATCAAAGACCTCACGGGAGATTATCCCGCGGTGGCTGGATTTGAACTCGGTCACCTGGAACTGGGTCTCGAACGCAGTCTCGATTCTGTTTCCTTTGACCAGATCAGGGAACAAATCAGGATTTTCCACAAGCGAAATGGTGTTATCACCATCAGCTGGCATCTTGATAATCCCCTGACCGGTAAATCCGCCTGGGACGTTAGTTCGAAATTGGTAGTAAAATCAATTCTTCCCGGCGGCGAAAAACACGCACTGTTCAATACCTGGATGGACCGCCTGGCATCCTACTTCCTGACACTTAAAGACGACAACGGCGTACTGATCCCCTTTATCTTCCGCCCGTGGCATGAGCATTCCGGTAGTTTTTTCTGGTGGGGAAAGAATCTGTGTACTGAGGATGAATATATTCAACTCTGGCATTACACCGTTAATTACCTGCGCAGTAAGGGACTGCACAACATATTGTATGCTTACAATACGGACCGTGTGCTTACCGTGAAGGAATATCTTGAAGGTTACCCGGGAGATGAATTCATCGATATGTTCTCACTGGATATGTATGACCGGGGGCCCCAGTACTTTGGTGAGCTTGATAACGCCCTAGCATTTATTTCCGGAACAGCGCAGGTCCGGAACAAACTCTGTGCCTTAAGTGAATGTGGCGGTGCAGACATTACATGGTATTCGGAATCGCTGTTGAATGTGCTTAAAAAGTATCCTGTATCTTATGTCCTCAACTGGAGGAATACCTATAATCCAAAGGCCGTTCCGGAGATCACCCCCTATTCCACCCCATCGGGGAAAAATGAACAGTATAAAGCCGACTTCCTGAAGTTCTACAACGATCCGCATACGTTGTTTCTTAAGGATATTCAATAGAGAAAAGAATTCTTGCTGAAATAATAATTCAACCTCTACAAGGTTGTGAGTATTATGATCACGTCCTTCTACAATAATTCAACCTCTACAAGGTTGAGAATAGAATGATCACGCCTTGCTACAATAATTCAACCTCTACAAGGTTGATCATGATAATAAATTACTGTTTTATATCCTCGTAGAGGGTAAATTATTGTAGAAAACACGGCGTATAGAATTTAACAACCTTGTAGAGGTTGAATTATTTGAGGTTGTGAACTAACTTTATATCAATTATGCATTCGGAAAACGCAATGTAAAAACCGTTTCCCCTGGTTTGGATCTTACCGAAATGCTGCCGCCATGCACCCGCATGATCTGACGACTCAGGCTGAGACCAATGCCTGAACCCTCTTCTTTCGTCGTGAAAAAAGGAACGAAGATGCTTCCGGCGGCCTCCTCAGGAATGCCGGCACCATTGTCGCGCACTTCAATAAACCGTTCATCATGATCTGTTCTGGCCACCAGTTGAATTTTCGGATCCTGGGCATCCTTTAAGGCATATACAGCATTGTTCACCAGGTTGATCAAAACCTGCTCCAAAAGTTTTTCGTCCGCATTCAGGTTCACAAAACCGGCCTGGATGTTCACCATCAGCTTTATGCCCTGACTTTCCAATTCATGACCGGTTAACGCGGTGATGCGGTTAAACAACTCCTCAACCGAAAGGTAAGTGAATGCCGGTTTATGAATCCGCGTAAGGCTTCGGTAGGATTGCACAAAACCAATGAGCCCTTTGTTTCTTTTTTCAATGGAATGCAATCCTTCGAGGGCATTCCTAAGGATTGTCTCATCCAGCTCCTTTACATCTCTCTGTTTTCCGTCTGATTCAAACAATTTTATGATGGTATTGGTGAGGGAATTCACAGGCGTCACCGAATTCATGATTTCATGTGTCAATACACGGATCAATTTCTGCCAGGCATCCAGTTCCTCCTCTTCCAGTTCATGCTGAATATTCTGAACCGAAACGAGCCTGATCCTTTTGCCCTGCAGCCTGAATTCCGCAGCCTTCAAAGACAGTCCAACGGTTTCATTGTTCACGGAAATCCTGAGTAGTTTCTGATAGCCGGGCTTCATTTTTTGCAGAAGTTCCGGCAGTTGCGGAGAAACAACCTGCAAAGCAGAAATATTCTGCAGGGTTTTAATTCCCAGGAGCTTTTTAAAAGCAGCGTTTATAATTTCAATGTCGCCTGATTCGCTGAATGTAAGAATTCCCGCTCCTGTGTGGTCAATAATACCCCTGAAATACTGCCGGTCCGTTTCCCGGTCGACCTCCACCTTTCGGATGATCCCGATGATTTCGTTGTAGAGACGATCAAGATCCTCAAATGACTTGCCCTTCCCCTTGTGGGTTCGAACAGCATCGAGGTATCTTAGCGACTCTAAAAAAGTTCCCAGCGTACGGTTGGTTTTAGTAACATAATAAATAAGTGCAGCAACCAGAAGCAACCAGATCAGCACGAAAGTGAACCTTGCCACCATCAGACCTTCCCTGGAAAATGACCAGACGACCAGCATTCCGGAAATCGCAACCAGAATGACAAGGATGATAACCCTTATCAGGAACCTTTTAAATATCATACTTCCTGAGTTTATAATACAAGGCCCTCCTCGAAATTCCCAGATCCTTCACAGCTCTTGTAATATTGCCCCTGTACCTGTCAATGGCTTTTCTGATGGCCTCTTTTTCCAATGTTTCAAGATCCAGGATATCTGTCAGGGATTCTTTGAACCGTGCACGCGCTCCGGAAAAAAAATCCTCCACATGAAGTAATTTACCCTCTCCAAGGATCACGGCCTTTTCCGCCATATGTTGCAATTCACGGACATTTCCCGGCCAGTTGTATTGCATCAGTTTATCCATGGCACCCTTGTCGGTTTTCGGCACGGGCTTACCATATTTTGAGGCATACTTTTCAAGAAAAAAATTCATCAGCAAAGGAATATCCTCCTGCCTTTCGCGCAGAGGAGGAATTTCCAATTGTATGGTATTGATCCTGTACAAAAGATCTTCCCTGAACTCTCCCTGATCAGCAAGTTCATACACCGGCCGGTTTGTTGCGGATATCAAACGGATGTCAACAGCAATGGGCCGGTTGGATCCTATGCGGGTAACCTTGCGGCTCTGCAGGGTAGTCAGCAGCTTCGACTGAAGCGAGGAAGAAAGATTGCCAATTTCATCCAGGAAAAGGGTGCCGCCGCTGGCTATCTCGAACCTTCCGGGCCGGTCTTCTCTTGCATCGGTGAAAGCTCCCTTTATATGCCCGAACAGTTCGCTCTCAAACAAGGTGCTGCTTAATGAACCCAGGTCAACGCTAATAAATACCTCCCTGGAACGGGCCGATCGCTTGTGAATTTCCCGTGCGATCACTTCCTTGCCCGTGCCATTTTCACCCAGGATCAGAACACTGGCATCTGTGGATGCCACTTTGTCGATGGTTCTGAAGACAGATTCCATGGCCTGTGAACTGCCCATGAAGAAATCATACTGGTGATCGATCTTCTCACTGAGGTGTTTCTGTTTCTGACGTAAGGAGTTTATTTCCAGCTTTGAACGATGTAATTCCCATGCCCTTAAAACAGCCGCCAGCAATTTGTCATCATCCCAGGGTTTTTCAATGAAGTCCGCAGCACCCTGCTGGATAGCCTTGACTGCCAATTCAATTCCGGCATAGGCGGTAATAAAAATTACCGAAACGGCAGGATCAACCGCCAGGATCTTATTCATCCAGTAAATGCCTTCATTGCCGGTGTTAATCCCAGCCTTGAAGTTCATATCGAGAATGATGATATCAAAGCTCTCCTTTGACATAAGGCCGGGTATCATATCAGGTTTCTTCTCGGTAACTACCGTCTCGAAATAACCTGAAAGCTGAAGTCTTAAGGCAACCAGGATTTCCTCATTGTCATCGACGATAAGGATTTTGGCTTTTTTCTTCATTGGGTGAGTAGTGAGTTCAAACAAAACTATTAAATATTGTGCAAATCTGCTCCCGAACTGTGAAAGATTTGCACACTTTTCCCATCATACCAGCACTCTTCTTCCTCATAATCTGCAATTTAAATGAATGGCATGACTATTGGCTGTTAGCCGTAAACGCAAAACTTATCACCATGTTGAAGAACTTCTTTCAGGTAACTTTCAGAAACATCCTCAGGGATAAAGTATATCTGATACTCAATGTACTCGGCTTGACTTTGGGCATAGCCGGCAGCATACTTATCACATTGTATGTCAGGCATGAATTAAGCTATGACGGCTTTCATGAAAAAAGTGACAGAATCTATCGCATTAACAGTTACTCCAAGCTGGAAGGAAGGGAAATGTCAGCGGCCGTTTCAGCACCTCCGCAAGCAAGGACATTTATGGAAGAATATCCGGAAATAGAGGATGCAACAAGGTATTACCATCCTGCAGATCAAAAGGTCAGTGTAGAAGCGGTGACCTATCATGAAAAGAATTTTTTCTATGCAGATTCAAACTTCCTTGAGCTTTTTAATTTTCCGCTGGAAAAAGGAGATCCCGGATCGGCGCTTCGAAAACCTTATTCCGTAATAATTACCTCCGAAATAGCCGATAAACTTTTTGGAACCCAGGATGTCATTGGGAAAAGCATTGTTCTGAACAACGATAAAATTTACCAGGTGACCGGGTTGATCAATGAAGTTCCCCGGAACACCCATTTCCGTTTTGATTACCTGGCTTCTTTTGTGTCACTTGATTTAAGCAGGAGCGAGTTCTGGCTCTCCCAGATGCTTGAAACTTTCATAATACTGCCGGAGGGTTATGCCTACAAAGAACTCGAAACAAAATACGGATCCTTAATGGACAAATACGTCCTGCCTCAGCTTGAACAACTCATTCCGATAAAAGTTAATAATTACAAGGAATTTGAAGCCGCCGGCAATGTTTTCAAATTCCTGCTTCAACCCTTAAAAGAGCTTCGTTTTAATAAGCAGTTTTTGTTTGGCTATGACAAGTCAACCGACAAGGTATATATCTACTTCTTTTCCCTGGTGGCCATTTTTTTGCTTTTCATCGCCTGCGTCAACTTCATGAACCTGGCAACCGCCCGTTATTCATACCGGACAAAGGAGGTAGGCATAAAGAAAGTATTGGGCTCGGATAAATCCCAGTTGATCAGGCAATTTCTTTCCGAATCCATGCTGATAACACTGATATCCATGATCATAGCACTTACTCTGGTGGAACTCATCCTGCCCGGTTTCAACAATTTTACGGAAGCCGACCTTCAAGTGGGCTATTTCAGTAAATGGTATATAATACCGGCTCTGGCAGGTCTCACCCTCTTCATTGGACTGCTATCAGGGCTTTATCCTGCCTTTTACCTTTCCTCCTTCAATCCGGTTGAAATTCTTAAATCAAAGTTCAATAAAGGACCCGGAAACATCAAACTCAGATCGGTGCTGGTGATCATCCAGTTCAGTATTACCATAATCCTGCTTATCAGTACGTTTGTGGTTTCTTCCCAACTCAGGTATATCAGAAACAAAGACCTGGGTTATAACAAGGAGAACCTGCTGGTTGTAAAAAATACGGGTGATCTCGGTGAGCAATCTGAGACCTTTCGTGAACAATTGCTCAAAATTCCCGGTGTGATGAATGCAAGCCGCTCATGGACCTTTCCGGGTGACATGTATTATGCTACTTCATATCAGTTGCAGGGTGATTCATTGAATCGCCTGTTAAATTTTGAAATTATCCAGGGGGATTATGATTTTATACCGACTTTGAATATGAAAATAGTCCGGGGCAGGAATTTCTCTCGTGATTATTCCACCGATAATATGTCCGTCATCATTAATGAAAGTGCCGTTCAATACCTGGGGTTAAAGGAACCTGTCGGTGCCAGGCTTACCACTCCCAACAGGGAAGGTGGCCAGGATATATTGGAAATAATAGGAGTCATCAAGGATGTATGCTATAAATCACTTCATGAGAGGATACAGCCAACCGTGATCGGGTTTAATGCAGACAAAATGAATGCCTATACCATTATCAGGATTGAGGGAGAGAGTCTGTTACAGACAATAAAACAGGTTGAAAAAGTCTGGAATGATTTCTTACCCCACCAGTCCATTGAATTTACCTTTGTTGATAAAAACCTGAACAATCTGTACAAATCGGAAATGCAGGCAGGTACGGTTTTTACACTGTTTGCAATCCTGGCAATATTCATAGCTTGTTTGGGATTATTGGGCCTCAGTGCATTTGCGGCAGAAAAACGAACCAGGGAAATCGGAATCCGGAAGGCACACGGTGCTTCAATAGCAAGTATTCTCAGGCTTTTGAGCAGGGAGATCATCATACTGATATCATTATCCTCAGTGATTGCCTGGCCGGTTGTATATTATCTCATGAATAAATGGCTGCAGAATTTTGCTTACCAGACAACCATGAAGTTTTGGGTATTTCTGGTATCATCCTGCATCGGACTGGTAATTGCCATTGCTGTGGTGGTTTACCAATCCCTAAAGGCGGCTAGGATCAATCCGGTGGAAGCGTTGAAATGCGAGTAAACAGCCGGTGAGCAACCGGTGAACAGTAAAAAGTAAAAAGTAAAAAGTAAACGGTGTTCGGTGTTAATACTGTTTACTGTTTACTGTTTACTTTTTACCGTTTACCGTTTACTATTAACTAGTTATGCCTTGGGATTCTCCTCGATCTCCACAATCGCCATGCGCCGGCAGAAACGTACACAATCCCCACATCCTATACATTTTTGAGAATCGATAACTGCTTTTCTGTCATTGGTGGCAGTCAGAGCTTTGTCTCTGCATGCTCTGAAACAATGGCCACATCCGTCACAGCGTTTGTCTATGACTGTATATTTTTTGTTGGTTTTCTCTTGCGCTGAAATTCCCAATACCGATAACCCGCTTATGATAACAAGTCCGGCACTTTTTGTGAGAAATTCTTTTCTGTCCATAACTCATTTTTTAATATGATCTACTTACAAATCATACGTCAAAAATAATACCGGGATACCAGCCGACAAAATAATATATACCAATAATGGGATTATATAGATGAACGGAGTTGTTTGTCGAATAATTCCAATAGAAATACCGAACAAGGAACACCGAATGATGAATTTCAAAGTAAAATCTTCGCAATTCAAAAATCGGGGTTCCTTGTTCGATATTAAAAATACTACTTCTCCTCAACCCTCACCACTTCCACCGGCCCCAGCAATCCCGACGGCATCAGCGGCGAATCGGCTCTGTAAAAAGGCATGGTCGTATAGGTGATCTTCGTTTTGACTCCCGGCTGCTGATCGCCAATGAGCCTGTTCACCCATAAGTTGGTGACCCTGATCTCGATTTTGTTATCGCCTTCCTGGAGTGCATCCGTTGCATTCACCCTGAAAGGCGTTTTCCAGACAATTCCAAGTGATTTGCCGTTAATAATGACTTCTGCAAGATTCTTGACGCTTCCGAGATCAAGCCAAAGCTGACTTCCGGATTGGAACCATTCAGCAGGAGCCTGGATGGATGTCACGTAACTTCCTGTTCCTGAGAAGTATTTGACGCCTGGATCCGTATTTTCATTCCAGGCGGCAAGCTCAGTCAGGCTGATCTGTGCCGGTGCTCCGCGGTCAGCCTGGAAAGATAGATTCCAGGGATCTTTCACCTCAATAAGTTTTTTCTCATCCGGACGGGGAATGCCAATGGATTCTTTTTCAGCTTTTTTCCGGAATACAACAAAAACCGCATCATCAGGTTCCAGACGTAGCTTTACCTTGGTCATTTCACCAACGATCTCATAAGAAGCCGGTTCAATTCTTCCGGTCTCAGGATGCCAGATTTCAGCTGCCCTGCCTTTCACCCGGAAAGTTGCATCCAGGTTCTCCACTTTGTGATTCCGGTTGTTGACCCAATAAAAATCAGCATTATTCAATTTACGATGGACAAACAGTACACGGGTATCGGGTTGCGGTTTGGTATAAATAAAATCAGGAGCTATTTTCAATGCAGCCAAAACCTCAGCTATAGTCAGACCTCCATAAACCTTCCCTTTTCCTACTGTATTTTCACCCTTTTCCGAAGCCCAGAGTTCATCGGCGATGGCTTGGAATTCAGCCTGGTCATCACTCAGACTGGGAGTACCACTGGGCTTACTTCCCACTACAACAGCACCAGCCTTCACCAGGTCACGGATCTTTCTCAGTACCGGTAATGACATGTGCTGACTGTTGGCGTCCAGGGCAAGGAGGTTGTAGCGCATACCGCTTGGAGTGGTAAGTTTTCCTTTTTCAACACCCAGAACATGGACCAGGGCATCGGCATTCACGAAATCATAATTATAGCCTTCGGGTATGGCAGGCAGTTTCTCGCCAAAAAGAGCTGTGATGTTATTATCCTCACCATAGAAGTATAGAATATCAGCTACAAACTTCCCCTGTTGCAGCATGTAGGAGCTTCGTGCCAGGTAAGTAATCCACGGCCCGGCTTGTTCAGCCCAGGTCTCATGTCGGGTGAACCACTGCCCAAATGGGCCGAGACCCAGACCAGGGATTTTATCGTTCACCGGCTGATGCACCGAAGTATGGATAACGAATCGGTTCAATCCATTCGCCATTTCCATGTCGGCCGTAGGTTTCAGGGTCTCGGGTGACCATGCCCACGCGGTGCCGATGGCGGTCATAGATTCCGCAGCCACCAGGTTTTGCCCGTAAATATGTGCCACCGAGGCTGACTCACGCAAATCGGCCTTATAGCCTGTTGACACTTCTGCACCTGGTTCCAGTCCCGGAGTCCAGGTGGCACTCATGGGTATGGCGGCATTCCTCTTTACTTCCATCCCGTCGCCAATGAATGCTCTTCCGCCTTCATGAGATTCGGTATAACGGGCCATGCCCCTTTCTTTTAGAATATCTGTCAGTAAATCGTAATGATTCTCAGTGGTAAGATCACCAATGGTTTTCCTGAAATCCCATAAGAATTTGTCGCTTGCCTCTGCACTCTCCACAATATGACCTGTGAGAGCCGGCAGCCACGGTAACATATCATATCCTCTCCGGCTTTTGAAATCTGTCGGCATGTTGTCGGTCCAGTTTTGAACTCCGGCTTCCCAGCTATCGGTAATAACGTACTGCAGCCCTTTTGCTCCCATCAACCCACCGGTTGCGTCCTTATACTGATCGAGATAGTTATTGAAATAAGCCTTTACATGCTCTGCACTCAGCTTGTCAACTTCAAGTCCTGTTGCTTCAGCGGAAGCCGGTCCATTTTGATGACCGGTAAGTGTGTAACCAAAGCGAATTATGATCCATTTCCCCTCAGCAGGGGTCCAATCAAGCGTCCCATCGGGTTGCATTTTGTCGGTAAGATCCATTACATCACCTGTCTTAGTCACTTCATCTTCTTTTACCGTGCGTGTATGCGCAGTATAAAGATCAGTTGCCGTTGAAAAAGCGGCTTTCTCCTGAAACCTGTTAACCCGGGGCACACTATGTAAAACCAGCTCTGCTATGTTAGTGCCTTTCACTCCGCCAGCACCTATATCAAATCCAAAAAAATTCATAGCAGACTGTTCAACAGTAATAAATGTAAATCTGAAATATTTGGCAGTCACCGGATCAAAAGTGAGTGTTTTCTCTTCAATTCCGCTTATTGGTATATCTGTGACTTTCCGGAATTTTTTACCGTCATCGCTTGCTTCAAGTGCCCTGGTATCCGGATCGGCTCCCCTTCCCCACATGCCGGCATAACCGCCGCCCATGATTGTAAGCGCCTGCATGGTTTGAGGTGAAGAGAATTCATACTGGACCCACGCTTTTTCGCCCACTTTAGCCGGAGGTAAATACGCACTATTATTCAAATCGCCATCGGTAAGCAGGGCAACATTGAACCTGCCGCCGCTGGAGGTGACTTTTGGATTCAAATCGGATAAAGGGATATCCGTTTCGGGCACCCGAAAAGCCAGAACCAGGGCATCTTTATAAAATTCAATATGTTGTCCCCCTTCACCGTCATTTCTCAAAGGGATATTCTGGAACGTACCTGTGGTAGTGGGTGGATGAGGCAATTTTCCGGAAAATGCCTTCCCTCCTTCAATCCGTATTTCACTCCACACCAATTTCTTCATCGCCTGTTCCGGTTTCACCCAGGGTCCACCGCTCTCACTCCATCCGGGGGAACCGGCAATGGCCATTTCCAGTCCAAGGGAATCCGCCATTTTCGTGGTAAACAGGAAGGCATCCTTCCATTCCGGGGTCATATACACCAGTCGCTTTTCAACAACCTGCGGTGTCATCAGGGCGGCATCGAAGTTCTGGAATCCGCCGATGCCCGTACGGTGCATCCATTCCAGGTCGGCTTGTATGCCTTCTTTCGTAATATTGCCGTTCATCCAATGCCACCAAACGCGGGGTTTGGCGCTTTCAGGCGGGTTCAGAAATCCGGCTTCGAGGTCGGCGCCTTCTTTGGAAGTACTTTTGCATTGCACAAGTGCTATACACAGGACAAACAGCATAAACCAGACAAATATGCTGCTGTTTCCATTACCCGTAAAATCCGATCTCATGATTATATTTTTAAATAATTCATAATGAATTGAAATAACAATTAAAAATATAACTCATTCTGGTTGATATCAATGTACAAAATGCACTTTCTTTTATACAAAATGTGATAACTTGAACAGAATCTTATTTGATACCCGGATTATAGAACTGATCCAGCCACTCATACCGTTCACGTGTTGTGTCCTCTTCAGCCCGGGTATTCACGTCGATATGCATGACCTTTTTCGTTTTACCGCTGTTTGCAGCGGGCCAAAAAGGCACTCCGGAGCCGTTGGGATTTCCGGTTTTAATGAAATTGGCAAAGTACTCCTGCAGAATGGCAGAAACCTTAAAATCATCAGGTTGCCAGTCGTACACCCTGTTGGTAGGAAGATTGCCCAAGGCGTACTCTATTTCAGCAGAATGCACAGCACCGGTTGCAGCGGGCACTCTGGGCGCCTGCGGGTTTTTTTGCTTAACTACGCCTCCTGCCAGTCCTGCCGTAGCATTGCCCATTTCAGGCCGCATTTCCGGTCGCGGACGTTCATAATAATACCGGTGAACGGGATTGCCGCCGGTCCTCATGTGCAGATCGTACCACTTCCAGGTGCTGTATGAAATAAAGCGATCGCCTGCCAGTTGGGTGGATGAAAGGATTACTTCTGCCGGGGTGGAACCAGGGTATAATTTCAGGGCTTCCGCTGCTTTGTCACCATACAATTTTTGTACCGCAGCTTTATAATTCCCGGGCGTAGGTTCATCGTTTCCAAGGATTGACTGGTAACCGTTTTCCTGCGAGTTCCAACCGAGTAACAAGGGCACATGGGCTTGCTTCCCGGAAGCAAAAATTTTTACCGGCAATTCAGGAAAAAAATACCCGTCAACCGTGGAAGTAAAAGCCCACACATTGAATTTCGATGCTGCGGCAAGGAGCTGATCAGCCTGCATGGCGCGCAGGTCAGCCAGGGATTTGGCCCCGACGGATGCTGCAAATTTTTTCCCTGTTTCTTCTCCTTCTGACTGGGTTACCGGTGGCAGGGTGGGATGGATAATGGCCCCGCTCTCCCCTATTGCCCTCGCAAAAAGACTTTTGGACAGCGGTGAAGCCATTTGTGCGCTCACGGAAATAGATCCGGCCGATTCACCCGCTATGGTCACTCTTTTCGGGTCACCTCCGAATGCAGCAATATTTTGTTGAACCCAGCGCAGGGCTGCCCATTGGTCCATAAGGCCATAGTTGCCCGAACCATGGTAGGGAGCTTCCCTGGAAAGCTCAGGGTGAGCCAGGAAACCAAAAACACCGAGCCTGTAATTCACAGATATAGATACTATGCCCTTCCTTGCCATACTTTCCCCGTCATATCGCGGTTCCGAACCGTCACCGGCCACGAAACCGCCGCCATAAAAATACACCAGGACCGGTAGTCTTTCCTGGGCCGTTATTGCAGGTGTCCATACATTCAAATACAGGCAGTCCTCACTGACTCCGTTCGACCGGAAATTCATATCACCAAAGATCGATTCCTGCATGGCACGCGGACCGAATTGATCAGCTTTACGTACACCATCCCAGTTTTGCACCGGCTGTGGTTCCTTCCATCGAAGATCACCAACAGGAGGTGCGGCGAAAGGTATTCCTTTAAAAATGCTGATACCCGAGCTTGAAATTCCCTCCACCATTCCGTTCAATGTTTTTGCCTGGGGTTTCTGCTGGTTCAGCTGGGCGTACATGCCCAGGGGCAACAGGATCCATAATACGATCAGGAGCTTTTTCATATATTGATTTTTTATTGAATAATTCGCGTTATCATTTAAAATTACCTAAAATCCTTGCGCCTTCATCCACTCCCAGAAACGTTCTATCCAGCTGTCGACCGGCAGTCCTTTCTTCTGCATGCCAAAACCGTGGCCCCCTTTTGCATACACATGCAGTTCAGCCTCTTTCCTTGCATTTTTCCATGCCGTATACATGGCAATGCTTCCCTGTGCGGCCAGCTGGTCATCACCAGCCACCAGGATGAATAACGGCGGAGCGTCAGCCGGAACGGGGGTATCCGACCAGGGTGTGTAAACAGGAGCTGCAAAATCAGGCCTGCTTTCCTGGTCATGCTGCAATACAGGGCCCAGGGTGACCATGCCCCCGGCTGAAAATCCCATAATGCCGATTTTGGCAGGATTAATACCCCATTCTGCAGCATGCTTTCTCACTATCCGGATGGCCTGCCTGCCGTCTTCCCGGCCCAGCATGGTAATCGCCGACATCGCTTCATGATGGCTGATATCACCTTCCGGCTTGCCTGCATTCTGAGGATTGTTGGCCGCGCTGATGGCCTTAAATAAAGCCATCATGGCCTTTTGAAACTCTTCCTGGGTTTCACCGGAATTGTTCAGTCTGTATTTCAGTAAAAATGCCGTAATTCCTTTTGAGGCAAGCCATTCGGCTACCTCTGTGCCTTCTGTCTGCCACGACAGAAAGAGAAATCCTCCGCCGGGTGCAACGATCACAGCAGTGCCATTGGCCTTTGCAGGATCAGGTTTGTATACGGTAAGTGTCGGAATTACCACATTCCTGATCATCTTTTGTTTCTGATCATTCAAATACTGGACTTCTTTTTGTGTCCAGTTCTCCGATCCCGGGGCCGCACCGGGCCATAGCGGGATCACCTGTTGCTGGGCCTGAAGGCCGGGTGACACTGCACTAACTAGCAGGAAAGCTAAAACGATAGTGTTTTTCATTGCATTCAGGTTATTAAGGAAGTATAATGATAAAAATAGTGAGGATTCGGTTTATTTTCAATGTATAATGTGGTGTATTATATATATAAAATGGAAAGTCAATGGCAGAAATGGAATTTTGAAATCTGTCAATAATGCAGTAACTTCATTATGGTGTTTTCTTGGATTTCGGATCTAAATTCTAACCTGGTACATTAAATCTATAATTAAAAATGGAGAAAGAAGATTTTAGTAAAAATGGCGCTAAGGGTAAAGCCTTTTCAAGAAGGAGCTTTATTAAAGCGACTACGGCCGCATCGGCTGTATTTACAATCATTCCCAGTTTTGCGATGGGGAAAAAACTGGGATATCAGGCTCCCAGTGATACTTTGAATGTTGCACTGATAGGCGCCGGTAATCAGGGTGCCGGCGATATCACCAGCATTTGTAAACCGGAAGTTGCCGATGCACCCCAGAGTATGTTTGCAATGACAGCTCAACCAGGTACCGAAAAACTGGTGGCTGTATGTGATGTGGATTGGGGATACGGACCCGTCCAGGGAACCTTCCAGAAATACCCGGGAGCTAAAAGGTACAAGGATTGGAGGCTCCTGCTGGATGAGATGGGAAAATCCATTGATGCCGTGGTTGTTGCCACCGCTGACCATAGTCATGCCAATCCTGCAGCCACTTCCATGACTCTCGGAAAACATGTGTATGTTGAAAAACCATTGACACATACCATTTATGAATCGCGGTTACTGACCAAGCTGGCTAAGAAACACAACCTGGCCACCCAGATGGGCAACCAGGGATCATCCGGAGATGGTGTGCGCCAGGCATGCGCCTGGGCATGGGCCGGTGAAATAGGAGAAGTCCGCAAGGTTGACGTCTGGTCGAGTCGTCCTATCTGGCCACAGGGATTGGACACACCTACCGATGTTCAGAAAGTGCCCAAAACGCTGGACTGGAACCTGTGGATAGCCCATATGCCTTTCAGGGCCTATAACAGCGCTTACCATCCCTGGAATTTCCGCGGATGGTGGGATTTCGGAACCGGTGCTTTCGGCGATATGGCCTGTCACAACATGCACCCGGTTTTCAAGGTTTTGCAACTGGGGTATCCGACCAAAGTTCAGGGACAGTCGACTCAGCTGAAAAAAGATGCCTGCCCGCATGCCCAGATCGTCAAGATGGTCTTCCCGGCACGTCCCAATCTTCCCCATATGGCCATGCCCGAGGTAAAAGTTACCTGGTATGACGGCGGTTTCCACGCCATGATCCCCGACGTGCTTCCTGAGGGAAAAACCTGGGAAGGCGAAGGATGCGCCCTCTATGGAACAAAAGACACCCTGATACTGGGCAGCCATGGCGCCGCTCCTTATCTGCTTTCCGGTAGGACACCCAAATCACCTGAGATACTAAGGGTAATACCCGACAACAACCATTACCTCGATTGGGTGGCAGCTTGCAAAGATCCTGCGTTGCGTGACAAGACTGCTTCGCATTTCGGAGAAGCCGGTCCGTTTAACGAAATCGTGCTAATGGGGGTACTTGCAGTTCGTTTGCAAAAACTCGGCCGGATCCTGGAATGGGACGGTCCCAGTATGCAGTTCACAAACATTCCCGAAACGGAAAAGATTTCCATCTGGTCCGAAATGTTTGACATCGGCAAAATGATGGCTGCCGCCAATGCTGCTGCCAAATCGGCCGGCGGCGCAAAAGAAGGCGCAGCTCCGGCCATGCCATCTATGCCCGGCATGCCGGGTTATGTGGACCCGAGTGCCGTGAATGCCAAAGAATTCGTTGCCTCACTCGTGAAACACAACTACCTCAACGGGTATAAATTACCGGATATGCCGGCATAAAAAAAAGAGCGAGCGTGAGCGTCCCCGTGCTCACCTCGCTCTTTTTTTCTCACTCTGAAGCTGGGCGGAGTTTGCAACTCCGCCCAATTTATTTTAATTAAATAGCCAGGATTGGCAAGAAACCAAGCTGACTATTTCACAAATTTGGACAATTTGAGATAATCGGCGCTCAGTTTTATTGCCTCGAGTGAGGCTTTCAGCTTTTCAGCCACCTGTTTCGGATCCTGGGGACCAAATCCGGGCATTTGCTGGCCGGCAGGACGGTTCTTCATCATTTCCTTCATAAAGTCCTCCATGGTTCCACCCTTAGCCTGAATATCCTTCATGCCATCCATCATGGCCTTTGACTGCACTCTTTGCTCCGGCGTCATGTTATCCTCAATTTCCACAAACCAGTCCTGGTGACCGTTTTTGTAAAATTGTTTGAATATGGCCTTGTAATTGATCTTGCCGCTTGCACCGATCACATAGTCATCCTTGATATGCAGCACTTTAAAACGGCTGGGATATTTCTTCAGGTATGCAACCGGATCCTGTCCGCCCTGTGCAACCCAGTAAACATCCATTTGAAAGAAGACCTTTTCGGGATCGGTGTTGGCGATCAGGTAATCCTCGTACATCTGATCGGTGCCTGCGATGGTTGCAAATTCCATGTGATGGTTATGGTAGCCGTACTTGATGCCTCTTTTGTTGGCTTCTTCCCCGATCTTGTTCATCAACTCGCATTCCTGTTTCAGAATTTCAAAAGAACCGGACCACATATTCATCGGGAAGATCACATACTTGCAACCCAGGATTTTATGGTCGTCGAATATCTTTCCCCATGCCGCCACAGTTCCTTCCACATCTTTCACATCAAACTTAGACCGTGCATGACTTGAGATGATATCCAAACCATACTTCTCAGCCAACGCAGCATAATCCGCAGGCTTGTAACCTGCAACAGTTCCATTTCCGGCATTGTAATTGGATATCTCCATTACCGTGTAACCGGCATCAGCAAGCGCCTTGAAAGTACCTTCTATGTCGGATTCAAGACCTTTTACGGAATAAGTAGCGATTCCCAGGTGTTTTTTTCCCTTTTCTGCCCCGGAAATAGCGGAAGCTGTAACAAACAGCGCCAGAACTGCCACCACACAAAAACTCACGAATTTTTTCATAATGTTATCCATTTAAAACAGTTTTTAAAATACGTTTAAAACATCATAATTTAAGTCATGTTAAATGACTGGACTATTTAAAAAGCAACGGGGCAATCTCCTTCAGACATATTCGCCAGGTATCCCAGGTATGTCCGCCCACTTTGTCGAAATTGGTATATTTCATGCCCAGGTCGTCAAGCCCCTTCAGCAGTCGTTTCGTGTTGTCATAGGCAAAATCAGATTCCCCGCAGCCTATCCAATACAACTTATAACCTGCATTTTTCACCGGAGTCAGTTCTTTGATGGGATCACGGTCCTCTGTAAATCCCATGCTGAGCACGCCGATATAGGCAAACAGGTTGGGATAGCGGGCCGTGGTATAAAGCGTGTAAATGCCTCCCATGGAAAGACCGGCCAGGGCGCGGGCTTCTTTGGTTTTAATAACACGGTAATGCGATTCCACATAGGGGATAATATCCTCGATCAATCCTTTTACATAGGGTCCACCCGAATGAAAGGCCTCGGAAGTCCTGTCCTGCTGCATCAGTGAAGGTCCCGGGATCGGAGCCATCACATCAGGCGCAGCAAGCTGGTTGGGACTCGCATTCGGCATTACAACGATCATGGGCACGGCTTTGCCCTGGGCGATCAGGTTGTCGAGGATCTGGCAGGCGCGGCCAAGCGAGGTCCATGCGTCTTCATCACCGCCACCGCCGTGTTGCAGGTAAAAGACCGGGTATTTTTTACCAGATGTCTCATAGCCATAGGGCGTGTATACATACATTCGGCGATTGGCGCCAAAAGCCGGTGACGGATACCAGACTTTTGACAATGTGCCTTTTTTATCTTTCGCTTCCAGGTAAAGCTTGCTTTTTTCCCCGGGCATGATCACCACGTTGGTCAAGTTCTGACCATCACGAACCATTTGGAGGTTGTTGGGGTCGAGCATACGGATGCCGTCGACAGTGAAGGTATCGGCATAAAAATCGGGAGCCACTTTATGCACGGTGTATTCCCAGACGCCATCCTTTCCTTCCTTCATTTCTACCGGAGCGGGCACCATAAAAGTGCCGAAATTGGTTTTAGTTTCTTTGGCGGGAAGGAAATCCCCGTTGAGTTCCACCCGGATGGCTTTGGGTGCGCGGAAACGGAAGATGATGGAGTCGGCATTCAACTCGGGCGAGACGAGGCGCGGGGGGCCGAACTGGGCAAACAATGAAACATGGATCAGAAATGCCAATGACAGGAGCGACAACTTTTTCATACAATAAATTTATAATGGGTTAATACAAAAATGGCTTTTTATTATGACACAAAAAAGGGAAATCAGGGTGACAGGTCACTGAATTAGTTTTGATACCTGTAATCTAAAAGTGACTTCATACCCTGCTTGTACCCAGACAATTTGCTATTGTTTGTTATATTTGATGGTGGAAAATTATTTCAACCATCAGTTTTTGCCATAATAATGCATAAAAATTTCTCATGATCGGCCGGCAACATAACAAGTTACAGACTTTTGCGGCATTTTTTGCCATCTATATCGTTTGGGGTACAACCTACCTTGCCATTAAACATGCAGTTGAAACGATACCGCCATTCCTGATGATGGGAATGCGGTCGCTGTCTGCGGGCATGGTGCTTTACACATGGGGAAGGTTACGCGGCGATGCAAATGTTACCCGGAAGGAACTTCCCTCTTTATTTTTGATTGGCATTCTCTTCTTTCTGATAGGTCATGGGGTGCTGGCCTGGGCACAAAAAACGGTACCATCTGGCGTGGCAGCCTTGCTGGTCGCATCCGAACCCATCATCATCGCCCTGTTTGAGCCTTTGTTCACCAGGGAAGGAAGGATCGGGAAACGCACGCTGCTGGGCATGCTCATCGGGGTGGGCGGCATTGCTGTGCTTGTATTGCCGCAGGGATTCGACTTCAAAAACGCCAACCTTCTCAGTTCATTCGGAATTCTGGTGGCCGCAGGTTCATGGGCAAGCGGAGCCATTTACACACGCGTGGCGAAGTTACCCCGCTCACCATTGATAACCGGCGGCTTGCAACTCCTATTCGGCGGTGCTTTTTTAATTCTCGCAAGTTTCCTTTTGGGTGAATGGTCTGCTTTTACCCTTTCACAGGTAACCGTCCGGTCGTGGCTGGGGTTGGTATATCTAGTCGTGTTTGGCTCGATTTTAGCGTTTTCTGCATATACATGGCTCCTGACCATCACCAGCGCCACCCGCATTTCCACACACACTTTTATCAATCCGGTGGTTGCTATGCTTGTCGGGTGGGCGATCGGCGGTGAGGCGCTTACGGTTGGAATGCTGATTGCCACCGTACTCATTGTCATATCCGTTTATCTCATCCTCATCCGGAAATCAGCTACCGCGAAAGATACCATCGAAGAAGCAGCCGTGGCGGGAGCAGCAGGCGAGCCTTAGGGGTATTCATGGCTCGTTGAGGACATATGATAGAATTTGCTTATAATTTTCCGATAGATCTCCACATTTCAAGTTCACTGCCGAATTCATGGATATTCTCATGTACCCATCTTAATCCGGCTGTAATATCAAGAAGCCCCATATTTCCGGAACCCGCATAATCACTGCCTGCGATTGTAAAACATCACAGGACGCTTTTTCTGATCGTTGGCAGGTGTCCAGACATTCAGGAACAGGCAGTCTTCAGCAGGGGCCGGTTCTCCCCGGCGGGGAGCCTGAATGGCAGGTGCCCCGAACTGCAATGCCTCCCGAATCCCTGACCAGGGCTCAAGCGGTGTTGGACGAAGGAATCTTCTGTCACCTGAAACTCTCCCCCCATAGGGTATTCCTTTGAATATTTTTACACCTTCCACTCTGATTCCCCGGATTTTACTATGGGTAATTTCAACATCGACATACTCCTCCAACCTGGCCTTATTTGGGAAATATCCGGTTTAAGTATAACCGAATTTTGAAAATACTGTAGCAGCCCCAGCTGAAAGGGCCATTCTGGTCACAAATTGTCTTCGGTTTATTGATTTCATTTTTTATTTATTTTAATTGGATACAAGTCATCCTTGGCAAAATGGACAATCAGAGATTAGAATTAAATGAATAATTTCCAGATCCAACAATAAAAACAGCATAACCGTTTTCCATCTTTTGATAGGTTACTGAACTTTTTGCCTTTATTTCCTTACCGCTTTCAGTCACACTTTTCACACCGGATGCCGGCACATAAACCGTAGCTGTGCTTCCTACCGGGACACTGATGTCCAATTTGAATGTACAGGCAGTCTTTTTCCAGTATATAGCTGCCAGGCCATAGGGTGTTTCATTGGAATAGGAAGCAAAAGTAACATCCCCTGCAGGCTGAGGTTTGAATATGATATTCTGATATCCCGGCTTTAATGGATCAGTATTCATACCGGCAAGAACCCGATAAAACCATACGATACCGCCTCCAAACATAGGATGATTTCTGGAACCACCTCCGTCCCAGCGCTCCCAGGTTGTAGTGGCGCCCTGCTCAATCCACCAGCCATAACCCGGCTGTGTTTTCTTATTCATGGCTTCGAATGCCAATTCATGAAGGCCATTTTCAGACAAAACTTCAAAAAAGAACTGCGTCCCGAATATACCGGTATCCAGATGTCCTCCGTTTGCAGCAATATCTGATTTTAAAGCGGCTATTACTCTGGGATATTGATCAACAGGAACTCCCATCTTCAGCGCAAAGATATTGCCACCGTTGGGACCATATGTTCCCTTTGATTTATCATAGTACTTTTGTTGAAAAGCTTTCCTGACTTTTTCCGCCAGCTTATAGTATTCTTCGGCTTCCGCGGTTTTTCCCAATGTTTTGGCTGTCAGTTCAGTTAAATCGGCACATCTCCATAAATAGAACGTATGCACCATGTCATCCGATGGTAATTGTCCCGGCGCGCACCAGTCACCCAGGTTCAGCCACCTGTTAGGCCTTGCCGTATCAGGCGCCTGTGAGAACATGATCCCGTCTTCATTTGTCCAGGTAAGCATATACCGGATATAACCCTTCATGCCTTCATAATTGTCCCGCAGCATATCGAGATCTCCATAATGCAGGTAAAATTCCCAGGGCATGATCTGTATAGCAGCACCCCATGCCACACCTCCGCCGCAACCCGGCTGCCATGGAGCTCCGTTGGGGACATACCCTGTTTCGGCAATCTGAGCGCCGAGAATATCCTGGATCCATTTCGTGTAGAATGCGCGGGCATCAAAATTGTGCATTACGGTAACACATGCCACCTGTCCGTCCCCTGTATAGGGAGACCGTTCGCGGTGAGGGCAGTCACTGGCGATTCCACCGTGCATATTGTCAGTCTGGCTGCGCCACCATATCCGGTTGATCTTATTGAACAGGGCGTTGGATGATTCAAACCGGCCGGTAGTTTCGACGTCTGAATAAACGACTTCTGCGGTAATCTGATCGGAAGTCAGCTCTCCAGGCCAGTTGCTGATCACAACCTGCCTGAATACGAACCAGGTAAAACGTGCCGCATAGGATTCGGCTTCTCCTCCCTTCATGGTGTATGTATTTTTGCCAACGGGGGATTCGCAGATGTAATCGAAATTTATCACCCTGCCGGAGTCACCTTTCACACTGGCAATATGAATCCATCCGGAAATTTCCTGTCCAAAATCCACGTAAAATTTGCCATCCCGGTTCTTAATGACCGATACTGGCTTTAATCGTTCCATTACTTTGTCAGTGGGTGACATATGGGCCTTCAGTTTGCCCTCGGGAGTTTTGCGGATGGCAGCATTTTCCCATTCCGAATCATCGAAACCGGTATTGTGCCATCCAGGTTGTTCCATGCGGGCATCGTAGTGTTCCCCGTCATATACGAGATCCACGACAATGGGACTTTTTGAGGCTTTCCAGCTTTGATCGGTTACTATAATATCTTCGGAACCATCGGAATAGGTTATGTAAATCTGACCGAGAAACCTGGGTGAACCATAGGATTGTGTCCAGAATACCGGCGCATTGTAAAAGCCGTTGCCCAGGATGGCCCCTGCAGCATTTTCACCTTTTGTAAGCAGGCCCGTAATATCATAGCACAAGTACATTACCCGGTATTCCGTAAAATTGTCAGGCAGTGAAATATTGTTTTTTTCAAGTCCGGATCGTTTCCCGAAAGCAGTTGTGTTGGGTACCAGAACGTCATCACCCACTTTCCTGCCGTTGATGTATAATTCAAAGAAACCTAAACCTGTAACATAAGCCCGTGCTGAAACCACTTCTTTGGAAACAACAAAGATTTTTCTCAGTAATGGTGCAGGAGGAGGCATGTATTCCGAAGTGAGCTTAAAACCCGGGTACATCGGTTTTGGCAACGCTTCTTCTCCTTGCCAGGGTGCGCCTATCCACTGTGCCTTCCATTCACTTGGATCAAGGATTCCCGTGTGCCAGAATGCCGGTTCGCTCCATACAGAAACCTTGCCATCTTTATCCCAGGTTCTTACCTGCCACCAGCAATCCTGCCGGGACGACAATACCTTCCCACCATATTTAATATTGACCGACTGGCCGGAAATAACCTTGCCGCTGTTCCATAAATCGGCCTGGTCATTCTTTAATTTATCCTTTGAACTTGCAACTCTAATCTCCCAGACAGTCTGAAACTGACCGCGTTCGCCTTCATCAGCAACATTAATCCATGAAAGACGGGGATTAGCAACATCAACTACCTGAGGATTCTTGAGATACTCACATCGCAGGCTGGTCGGAGTAATTTTAGCGCCGGCAGGCACAACCATTAATCCGAGGGTTAGCAATAAAAATGAAAACTTCCTTCGCATGGGAATTCATTTTATGTTGAAAAAAATAATAAGACTACCTGTTGAATATCTAATCTTTATAAGGAAGTCTTATATAGTTACATTATTTTATTTTTTCAAAAATACGCTTCTCAGCTCCTCCACCTGGTGATCCTTGATCGGTAACAATTGCCCAATGGGTTTGGCAAGCACCAGCGACTTTGCGCTGAATTCAGCCACCTCCAGCCTGTCGAACGTCTGTAGAAGCTTATCCCCTGTTATCAGCACCGCATCGTTTTGAATGATCACTGCCTGGTTCCCGGCAGCCAGTAATTCGGGTATTTCTTTCCTTCCCAGCTTGTGGATGCCAAAAGGCAGGGACGGGATGTCCTGCAGGAAAATCCAGCTTTCGGGGATTGTTCTTACATCCAGCAGGGAATGTGTCACACCAAAAGCCATCAGGTAAGGCGACTGGGTTAGAATGATCGAATTGATGCCGGGATTCTGTCGGTAAATTTCCTGGTGAAGCCAGGTGGCTCGACTTGGAATTTTGCCGGGTTCACGCAAGCCGTCCTTGATCTGGACAATATCCCCAATCTGCAGATCCCAGCGCGGCACATTGGTGGGGGTTATGAGAAAATCATTATTGCGCCACCGTATCGATACCGTGCCGTAGCTGCTGATCATCAACCCCTGGTCGCAGGCCCGGTGCACAATTTTACAGATCTCCGCTCTTTTTTCGCGCTCATCCGACGGATAATCCACATCCTTCATTTCCGGCAGCATTTCCGGCATATGGGCTTCATAATCCTCTATCTGTTCATCCGTAAGGAATTTCGGATCTCCGATAGTTTTCCCGAACAGGATCGTCCTGGCGCAGAATTCGAGTGTTTCAAAGCGCTGAAAGGCATCCACGAGATCAACACCGCCCAGGCCAGTGCCATGGTTCTCCATGATAATGGCCTTAAACCCTTTTTTAAACTCCGCGGCTATTCTTTCTCCCAGAAGGTGGCTTCCCGGCAATTCATAAGTCGCATATCCAATGGGACCGCAAATGAATTTTGCCTGACTGATGATATTGGTATTGGGAATCTCATGTACGATGCTGAATGACACCAGCGCGGGAGGGTGAGCATGAATGATGGCCTTCAGATCGTGCCGCATTTCATAAATCGCCCTGTGGAAAGGAAATTCCGACGAAGGTTTGTGCCTGCCCGTGATAGTGCCATCACGCCTAACGCACATGATATCCGATGGCCTCAGTGAGCCTTTGTCCACCGAGGTAGGCGTGATCCAGATATCACCATTGTCATCGATCACTGAAATATTGCCGCCGGAAGTCGTTGTCATGCCTCTTTTATAAATCCTGCCGATGATCATGGCGATCTGGTCGCGGGGATGCATGAGTTTAGTATCGAGTATTTCGGACATACTAAAAAGTGATTAAGTGATTAAGTTATGAGGTGATGAAGACTGCACAACTGCATAACTGTACAACTGCACTACTAATTTATTAGTTTCAAACCCAAATCAATTGAAGGCAGATCGGTTCCGAACGCTGCTTCGTAAACCACCATCGCCGCTCCCAGCGCCGTGGCATTGTCGATCTCGGATGTATAAACCTTTTTCCCGGGAAGACGCGCGGCCAGCAAACGGACAAACAGCTCGTTCCGCGCAAAACCACCGGAGATATAAACCGTTTTGGTATGATCATCCATGGGTATTATCAGACTAAGTGATTCCATGCTCAGATCCACCAGGTCAAGCATGAGCTGGTGATATGCGTCGGCAAACGTGAGGAAATGTGACAGGTTGACTGACGGGTCGACATACTCAGCCGTTACGCCCTGCCGGAAGAAAACTCTTTCCCGGCTGTTCCTCAAAAGCCTGTCGATTTTTTCACCGGTTGTTTTTATGGTTTTGTAGTGCCCGGAGACAACGCCAAAATGTTTGTTGAGTATTTCCACATTTACATCATGGATATGCCCCAGGAACAACCGCGATGACTTCACCTGCTGCTGCTGGATGCTCATGTAACAAAGTGAATCTTTTCGCAGTTGATCCGCAGTCAGCGGTTCCCGGTTGAACGGATTCATGAAAATACACCAGGTGCCTGTGGAGATCAGGATGAATTGTTCCCGGGTGCCTTTAAAATAAGGTACCAGGGAAGAGGAACTGTCATGTATCCCGATACCGGTTTTTATCCGGTTCCCGTCAATCATTGCATCATAAACCGTGGAATTGGAAACCGGCTGCGGAAGACTTACTCCTTCATCCTTCAGCCAGGCATGATACCTGTTATTGTCAAAATCCCACATGGCAGTATGGCATCCGATGGAAGTATATTCCGATGCCAGCTTGTTTGTAAAAAAATAACTCAGGTATTGTGGTAAATGTAAAACCGCTTTTACCTTTGAAAAAACATCGGGTTTTTTTCTTTTCAGCCACAATGCCTGCAAACCTGAATTTAACATGCCCAGTGCCGGAGAGGCAGTATTCCGACAGAACTCTTCTACTCCTCCGTACAATTCGTAGAACCCTTTCATTACCTCTTCCGGCATGGGTTTTAAATAATTGTACACCGGTGTGAGCCGTTTCCCGGCATGATCGATGTACATCAGGGTTGCCCCGTAGGTTGTGAAATTGAGTGCTTTAACTTCGTATTTGTCTGATCCAATAGTACCTGCCAGACAAACGTGCATCCACGATTCCAGTTTATCAATATCATCACAGGGAAAACCATCGTCATCGGTAATTTCCGCGAATTTCTCCTCTTCCTGGTGCACCAGTTTCATCCCTGCATCAAACAGCAGGAATTTCTTATTGGTTTTCCCCACATCAAATATGGCAACTACTTCTTGTGGCATATCTCATATGATATTATCGTGAATAGTGACTGGTGACTGGTGACTCGTTACTCTTTACTCTTTACTCATCACTCGTTACTCATCACTCGTTACTCATCACTCATTACTCCTTAAACCCGTTTGCTTAATACATCCTTTTCGTATTGCTGGATTACGGATATGTAATCTTCAGCTACAGGCACGTCGTTCGTTAGGCAGTAATAATCATAAACAGCGCCCAGGGGTTTGGTCTTCATCACCTCCATAAGTGCCAGCCGTTCGAAGCTTTGTCCGGCTTCTTCGTATTTTTTCAAAGTTTCGTATGGTTCAAGCAGGGCATACAAAAAGGCCAGCTGGGCAGCGCGGGTACCAATGACATAGGCGCCAATGCGGTTCAGGCTGGCATCGAAATAATCCAAACCGACATTGACGCGGTTCAGGGCGTTGGCGCGGACTATTTCCTGTGCGATCAGTTGAAGATCATCATTGAAGATTACAACATGGTCGCTATCCCAGCGAATCGGCCGCGTGATATGCAGCAAGATCTCATCCAGAAACTGAAGAACGGCGGAAATTTTGTCCCCCACCTGTTCAGTTGGATGAAAGTGCCCATTATCGAGGCACATCAGTTTTTTATTCCTGGTTGCATAGGCCAGGTAAAATTCAGCTGAACCCACGGTCATGGCTTCCAGCCCTATACCGAAAAGTTTTGGCTCCATCGAGTCTTTCAGGTATTCTTTCGGATAATCTACAAGAAAGATTTCATCGAGCGATTTTTTTAAGATTGCCCTGTGGGCGTTCCGGTCTACCGGAAGATCTTTAGATCCGTCGTGTATCCATATATTGTTTACTGAGGGTGTGCCCAGTTGTTTTCCCATTTCAGCCGCAATTTTACGGGTACGTTTCACATGTTCCACCCAGAATTTTCTGTAATCCTCATTTTTACTGGAAAGCGTAAAACCGTCAGCCGCGTATGGATGGGAAAAACAAGTCGGATTGAAATCAATCCCTGTTTTGTTCTTTTTCGCCCAATCGATCCACCGTTGAAAGTGCTTTACCTCAATTTGGTTACGGTCTACCTTTTTACCTTCAAAATCACCGTAAATCGCATGCAGGTTTAAACGCTGTGATCCGGGTAATAAACTCATTACCTTATCGATATCCTGCATAAGCTGATCTATGGTTTTTGCTTTACCGGGGTAGTTTCCGGTGGCCTGAATTCCACCTCCGCTTCCCAGTTCAGCATCAGGGGTCTCAAACCCGCCAACATCATCGGCCTGCCAGCAATGAAGGCTGATTTTAACCTGGTTGAGTTTCTTCAGCGCGGCTTCGGTGTCGACACCCAGCGCGGCGTACTGTTCTTTGGCGTCGTTGTAGGACTGTAGTACTTTATCTTTTCTCATATGATTAGATTTTATGGTTTAAAATGTTGTGGTTGTTGTGGTTGTTGTGCGTTGTGGTTGTTTGGAACCAATCCCCAACCATCACAACAATCACAACTCTCACAACCATCACAACTTTATTACAAATGTTGACAATACCAAAATAACTATACCAACCACCAGCACCGCAATCGTCTTTCTCCCCGCTCCCTTCCATTCCTTCAGAATGATTCCCCAGATGTTGCTAAAGGTAATGTTCATGGCCATCAGTATGCTCCAGGCAAATGCCACCATAGCTACAGGAAGTTTGCTTTCACCCATACCCATGAAGAAGAATTGCATGTACCAGAGTGTTCCGCCGATGGCTGAAAACAGGATATTATTCATCAGCACAGAAGATGAGACCGAAAGGTAATCCTTTCCAGTTCCGTTCTTAATGTTCAGGTAAACGCAGTAAATCAGGTTGGTGACAAATCCGCCCAGGGTAACAAAAAGGATCACCGGGTTTTTGGCGAACAGCGGGTTTGTGCCCAGGTTTAATGCCGATTCCTGAATGGGTTTCCCGGCAGTAAGCCCAAAATTGAAACAGGCACTCATGACTCCTGACAGTATGGCGATCAATATGCCTTTTTTCAGGGCAAATTCTGCAACCGCCTTCTTTTTGTCGGTTTCCGACATGTTTTTGGTTTTCAGACTGCCTGCATAACCAATGATGGCGATACCGGCAATGGCAACTGCGACGCCAATTACCATCAGGATCCCTGCCCGATCGGCAAACAGGTTTTGTCCGGCTACCACCGGTGGAACAAGTGTGCCGATAGCGGCACAAAGGCCCAGTGCGATGGATTGTCCAAGGGCAACACCCAGGTACCGCATGGTGAGTCCGAATGTGAGTCCGCCTACCCCCCAGAGCACCCCGTAAAAAACGGCCATCCATTTTGAGGAAGCAGGAGCCTGGCTGATAATGGAGCCCAGGGTTCCGGAAGGCACTGTCAGCCATGCAAAGAGAAGCGGCACGATGATCCACGAAAATACGCCCTGCACGATCCAGTAGGTTTCCCAGGACCAGCCCTTGATTTTTTTAATCGGGACATAGAAACTGGCAGCACAGATACTGCCAATCGCCATCAGAATAATACTGAGAACAGAGTCCATGGTTTTATAAATTATTTAGTAATTTGGCTCATTCATTAATCAAATATATTATTCATTTCATGGTATTTCAATATACAAACTGCGCAATTGTTTGTATAAAATGATACTAATGATGCAGAGTAGTTTCAAATACCTGACGCATAATCCCGAGGATAAAAGCTGGGGACTATACCTTACCGTGGCAGGATCTGCCCGGGTGGAACCCGAAACCGATTATCCGCCATCGGGACATCCTACGGGGTATCATTTCAACTGGTACATCGGCCGAATACTGCAGGAGTACCAGATCAACTACATTACCGAAGGAGAAGGCGTCATGGAGACCCGTGACGGCAATTATCCCATCCGGGAGGGATCGGTGATCCTTTTGCGTCCCAATGTTTGGCACCGGTACAGGCCTTTAAGACAAACCGGATGGACGGAACATTATATCGGTTTTATCGGAGATATGGCGGATAAAATGATCAGATCTTCCGAATTACTGGCTGATTCCCCGGTGATACAAATTGGCTTTCAGGAAAATCTTATTAACTGTTTTCAGGAAATTTTTAATTATGCTATTATTGAAAGACCTGGCTATCATCAGGTTTGCTCAGGACTGGTCGTCCAAATCCTGGGGCAGATCATATCCCTCAAAAAGAGTGAGAATTTCAGGCACAGCATTATTGAAAAAGCCATACAAAAAGCATGTCTCATTATCCGTGATAATCCGGCCAAAAACCTGAATATTGAAGAACTGGCCCATGATCTGAATGTCAACTATTCCATGTTCCGGAAGGCCTTTAAGAAATATACCGGACTGTCGCCCATGCAGTACCATACCTCCCTGCGGATGAAACAGGCCATTTACCTGCTTACCAACACAGACCTCAGCGTGAAAGAGATTTCTTTCAACCTGGGTTTTTGTTCGGTGTTTTATTTCAGCAAACTGTTTAAGGAGAAGACAAATCTTACTCCGAGTGAATACAGGAGGAGTAATAGGAGTAATTAATGTGCAGATGTGCAAATGTGCAAATGTGCAAATGTGTAAATGTGCAGATGTGCAGATGTGCAGATGTGCAGATGTATATGGGAAGAACTATTATCAGAATTATTAAGTATTTTTAGGAAAGTAATTTAGTGGAAATATCAAATTGAGTTATTGTTAATTAACAAAAAATTAAAATCATGAAAAGTAAAAATCCTGTATTAGAATTGAGCTTCCGATTCGCTTTGGATATTATTGATTTTGCAGAAAATCTCGAAGAAAAAAGAAAATTCGTTATGTCAAAGCAGATATTACGTGCAGGAACCTCAATAGGAGCAAATGTTCGGGAATCACAAGCATGTGAAAGCAAACTAGACTTTGTTCACAAAATGAAAATTGCATCCAAAGAGGCAGAAGAAACAGAATATTGGTTATTATTATGTAAACATTCAAAAAATTATCCCAACAGCGAAGAATTATTGGATCAGGTATTAGCTTTAAGAAAATTGCTGGGTAAGATTATTTATTCCGCTAAAAACTAAATTGCTAAAGCGAAATAATAACATTTTAAAATTACAGCGGCTGTTTCATTAGCACATTTGCACATTAGCAAATTTGCACATTATCCAGCTAAATATTAAATTTACTTCTAAATAAAACCCTTAGGCCCAATATGGAAAAAATTGAAAACCGCGAGATTCTCCTTGCTTTCGACTTCGTTCAATACACCAATCGAAACCTGTTTTTAACAGGAAAGGCCGGAACCGGTAAAACAACCTTTCTGCACAACCTGAAAAAAAAGTCTCCCAAGCGTATGATCGTTGTGGCTCCCACGGGTGTAGCAGCTATCAATGCCGGGGGTGTTACCATACACTCATTCTTCCAGTTACCCTTTCATCCGCACATTCCTGTACAGTATGTTGCCCCGGGAATAGGGTCGGAACCTCCGGGGCCCATGGAAACTTCTTCTTTCAAACTGGGCCGGGAAAAGATCAATATCCTGAAAAGTCTTGACCTGCTGGTAATCGATGAAATCAGCATGGTGCGGGCTGATTTGCTGGATGCCGTGGATTCCGTGCTGAGGAGATACAAGGACAGGAATCAGCCTTTCGGGGGCGTTCAGCTGCTGATGATAGGCGATATCCAGCAACTTGCACCGGTTGTAAAGGAGGAGGATTGGGAAATCATCGGGAAATATTATGAAACCGCTTTCTTCTTCGGCAGTCTGGCTCTCCGGAGAACCAACTATGTTACCATTGAACTGAAACACATTTACAGGCAGCGTGATATTGATTTTATCCATTTGCTGAACAAGATCCGGGATAACCAAATGGATGCAGGCGCTCTGGCGGAACTGAATAAAAGGTATGATCCGCATTTCAATCCCGGCGATCAGGAAGGCTATATCACGCTGACAACACACAATGCCCAGGCTCAGACCATCAATGATCTCAAGCTCAATAAACTTCCGGGTAAGACACGCTCCTTTAAGGCAGTTATTCAGAATGACTTCCCGGAATTCACTTACCCAACGGCTTTTGAACTTGTATTTAAAATCGGGGCCCAGGTAATGTTTGTTAAAAATGATCTTTCAAGGGACAAACTATATTACAACGGGAAAATAGGCAGAATTGTTGATTTTGAGGAGGATACGATTATTGTTCAATGTCCGGGCGATGATGGCGTGATACCGGTGGAAATGGCGGAATGGCAGAATATGAAGTATTCCCTCAATCCGGAATCGAAAGAAATTGATGAAACCGTAATCGGAACCTTTACCCAGTATCCTTTGAAACTCGCCTGGGCCATTACCATTCACAAAAGCCAGGGACTCACCTTTGACAAGGCCATTATTGATGCCAGTGCAGCTTTTGCGCACGGACAGGTATATGTTGCCTTAAGCAGGTGCAGAACACTCGATGGTCTCGTGCTGAGCACACAGGTCACCCAGCGGGGCATCATCAGTGATCCGACAGTAACGGGCTTTGTTCGTGAAGCAGAACAGAATCAACCCGATCAGGAACAGCTGGCTGAGTCGAAAAAGATCTATCAGCAAATGTTGCTGACGGAATTGTTCGACTTCACAACGCTTGTTCGTGGTTTGCAGTATTGCCTTAAGGTTGTTCAGGAAAACCGGGAAAGCATCCTGGGCAATCCGGAAAATATGCTGGATATGGCCCTTGCTTCTGTCAAATCAGACCTTGTAGAGGTTTCAGCCAAGTTTTATCCCCAACTGAGAAATCTGATCTTGCTGAATGCGGATGCTGAGACCAATGATAAGCTGCAGGAGAGAATACAAAAGGCAGGGGGGTTCTTTTCCGAAAAACTCGAAAATGCCATGCAGGGAGTTATGGCGGGGATAGTCATCGAGACAGACAACAAGGATGTCAGGAAGGTCATTGCCGATGCATTGACCAGATTACGGCAGGATGCACAAATCAAGCAAGCCTGTTTGCATGCAGCAAGATCCGGTTTTAAGATACAGGCATATCTTGAGGTAAAAGCCAAAGCGGCGATTGAAGCGCCTCCTGTCAAAACTCCCGTAATCAGGTCCGTTGAGGATACTTCTGGTACCATTCAGCATCCTGGCCTTTACAACAAGTTGAAAATCTGGCGTAACCATAAAGCTTTGGAACAGGATCAGCCGCACTACATGGTTCTTCCCCAGGCTACCCTGGCAACATTGACCAATTTCCTGCCAATGTCGGTCAAAGAACTGAAAAAGGTCAAAGGTATGGGAAAGGTAAAGACGGAGAAATACGGGGATGAGCTTCTATCGATTATACAAGCCTATTGCCGGGAAAATAACCTGGAATCACCTGCAGATGTATTTACCGCAAAAAAAGCACCTGCCAAAGTCAGGGTTGATACCAAATTGGCAAGTCTCAACCTCTACAAAGCCGGGAAAACGGTGATTCAAATCGCCGAGGAAAGAAATATGGCGCCATCCACCATTGAAGGTCACCTGGCGCATTATGTGGGCACGGGCGACATCCCTGTTACCGAATTTGTTTCTCCAGGAAAAACAGAATTCATTGCCTCCCATTTCGAAGGAAACGGGGATTATCAGCTGGGACCTGTTAAATCTGCGCTGGGTGAGCAGGTCTCCTGGAGCGAATTAAGGTTTGTGGTGAAGCACCTCGAATTTGTAGCAAGCAATATGGCTAGCAGCAAGCGGTCCAAAGATCCCTAAAACGACCGCCAAAAATCGTAATTCTCCTCCTCCAGCTGTTGCATGGTAGGATAAGGATAGTAGATGAATTCGTCCTTTGAAGCCACAAAGAATCCATTGGTGCAAGTCCTGTACAACAGTGTGCCATTAAAAGTCCTTTGCACGGTTTTCCGAGTTTTTCCTGATTCATTTTTCAGAATTATCAGGCAATCCCGCAAATGACCGATATCCGTATAAGGCAGATTCTGAGCCGATCCA
>JAFGGU010000055.1 GCA_016930375.1 Bacteroidales bacterium
GTAAGTGCCTTGTTTGAAAAATACAACGGCGTAGCCGGCTTTACCACAGTGAATATAACCGGCGATATGCTAAAACTCATTGCACAGGCCGAAGCAGAACGCAGAGATACCACCTTTACCTCTACCTTATCGGAAATCCGGATTCTGGCTATTGAAAAAAGCAGCGACAAGCCTTCGGGAATCAACCTGCGGTCGGAATTGTACGACAAACTCGACAAATCAGTTTACAAAGAAATGGTGAGTGTGAAAAAGGAAGGTGAAGACGTGGTGATCCTGATGAAGGAACACCAGGGCCGTATTGCAGAAATCCTGATCCTGGCCGGAGGTAATGATGAAAACGCGCTGATCCAGGTAAAGGGCAACATGTTGCTGAGTGAAATGGCCGACATGGCCGGAAAGTACCATATGAAAGGATTTGAACACCTGAAAAAGCTGGAAAAGTAATTAACTTTGCTGCGGAGTCAGTTTTAAAGGCAGGTCCTATGGATGCAAATGATTTTAGAAAGAACATGCTGCCATTGAGCGGTAAACTATACCGCTTTGCCTGCCTGCTGCTCAAAGATAAAAGTGAGGCTGAAGATGCCATCCAGGAAGTGTATTTGAAACTATGGAAAATCAGGGATTCCCTGGAATCGTTACAAAGCACTGAAGCTTTTGCCATGAAAATGACAAGAAACTGGTGTCTCGACCGGATCAAGGCACGAAAACCGGTTTACATTGAAGGCTACCAGAATTGGTTTGACAGGCGCACCGATGACGATGATCCGCACCGGATAATGGAAAACACCGATACGCTGAGACTGCTGCATCGGATTCTGGATCAGCTTCCCGAACAGCAGCGGCATATTGTTCAGTTGAGAGAATTGGAAGGACTTGAATTTGAAGAAATAAGCGAAGTTATGGATATGCAGGTTAATGCAGTGCGTGTTAACCTGTCCAGAGCACGTAACCGCATTAAAGAAGCAATGCAAAAGTATGAATCAGATGGATACAAACCGAATCCGACAACTGTTGGTAAGATACTTTGAGGGTGCTACCACGCTTGAAGAGGAGCGCACTCTCAGAGATTACTTTACAGGTGATCAACCGGTTGAAGAAGACCTGATCCCCTTCAGGGACCAATTCAACCTGTTCGATGAGACATTGATATCTCAGGCAGAAAGTGATGCACTGCAGGCGAAGATCATGAACCGGATATTAAGCATGGAGGCCGACGGGGAGGTTAAAACCAGTAAAATGTCATTGAAGCGCCTGATGATGGCTGCTTCAGTTGCAGCTGCAATTGGCCTTTCGGTACTACTTATCACCCGTTTCCAAAACAGCGAAGTGAAGGATACCTATGCTGATCCGCAACTGGCTTACCAGGAAACTCAGAAGGCCTTGCTGTACATTTCGCAGAAAATGAATCATGGCCTTGAACCTCTAAACAACGTTTCTAAAATAAATACCGGAGCCGACCAGCTCCGTAATATAGGTAAAATGGACGAAAGCCTGGGCATGCTGAACCTGGTTTCCATAATTAACCAATCGTCAAATATGAAAAAATAATACAGACATGAAAACAATCCTTTTAATAACCTGTACCCTGGCATTTACTGCCGGATTACAAGCCCAGAGCATCATGGATAAGCTATTCGACAAATACTCCGGAGCTGAAGGATACACATCGGTATACATTTCAAAATACATGTTTGATATGTTCCGCAGCAACGATGCCAGTGTGAAATCTGATGAAAATATGAACGAGGTCATCAGTAAGCTCGACTGCATTAAAATTCTGGTTACCGATGATGACCCGGCCACACCGGCCCCGGTAAACCTGTACCAGGAAATCATGAAAGTCATCCCTTCATCACCCTATAAAGAAATCATGGTGGTTAAAGAGAAGGATAAGGATATCAAATTCTTCGCCAGGGAAGATAAAAACCGGAAAATTGCCGAATTGCTGATGGTCATCGGCGGTAAGGATGAGAACGTACTGATCAGCATCCAAGGTGATATCGACATGAAGAACATCTCGAAACTGGCCAAAAGCATGAATATTGAGGGAATAGAAAACCTGGAAAAAATGAAAGAGTAGGGCTTTGCCTGCAAAAACCAAATTAGAAGGCGTAGTTACAAACTACGCCCAGCATATGCTACTGAATATAAAACCCAAGAGCTAAGCGGAGTCTCCTGACTCCGCTTTTTTGACTTTTTATAAGCCTCTATGTTTCAAACGGATGTTCTCTTTCGAAATCGGGCCGGTAATTCCCGGAGCTTTCAAAATCCTGTATCCATCCCTTGTGAAACCCCATTGCTTCCATCGCATCCAACACCTTGTGGTATTCTGCTTCGCTGATCTTCCTTCCCAGCTGCGGATGCCGGGCCACACCTGGAGTGGGATAGTATTGCGACATCAGGGAAATGCTTACCGATGGCGACAATTCTTCCGCAATCCATTTCAAAATCCTGATTGAATCGTTTGCCTGTCCCGGTAATACCAGGTGTCTGATAATCAAGCCTGTTACTGCTTGCCCACTTCCGTTAAGAACCACCGTACTTCCCTTTTGCCTGAACATTTCACGGAGTGCTTCCCGTGCATGTTCGGGATAGTCTCTCGCACCGGAATACTTCATGGCTAAGGTTGGATTGAAGTATTTGAAATCAGGAAGATATACATCAATTAAACCCTCTAAACCCTTCATTATCTCTGCTTTATCGTATCCGTTTGAATTGTATACAGTAGTGGGAGTATATCCCGATTTGTGCAGTTCATGGATGATAGTTCTGACATGAGGAGTGAAATGGGTAGGTGATACGAACCCCACGGCTTCAATGCCCTGATCGAGCAGGGTGATGATCTGCCGGGTGATCTCATCCAGCGTGTATTCCGGATCCCGGCTCCGGTTTCTCCGGCAGCTGATTTGATAATTTTGACAATACAGGCACTGCAGGTTGCAGCCCGTAAAAAAAACATTACAAATTCCTTTTGCTCCGCTTATCGGAGGTTCCTCTCCCTGGTGGATACAAACAGATGCAATATGGAATCCTGAATCACATCCGCAATAACCGGTTGCACCGGCATTGCGGTTCACTCCGCAGTTTCTCGGACACAACAGGCAATAATCAAGTCCTTCCAAAACAATCTCAAAATAAAACTTGCTTTTTTCGAAATATTACTAAATTTGCACCCGCTTTCGGTCCGTAGCTCAGCTGGTAGAGCACGTGACTCTTAATCATGGGGTCGAGGGTTCGAGCCCCTCCGGACCGA
>JAFGGU010000056.1 GCA_016930375.1 Bacteroidales bacterium
CCAGTCTCAGGTGAATATTAGCCTGCATGCCAACCTGAACATGTTTCTTGAGATGATGGCGCAAGGGCCGCTTCAGCAGTTTGTTGATATGATTGTTGACAAACTGGCAGCGATGCAATTTGGCGATAAGATCGCATAAACCATCATTTGAATGCGATTTCTTTAAAACCATACTGCTTCTCTTTGCCGTTTTCTTTGACAACAATCAGATTTCCTGAATCAGCGATATCAACGATCCGGCCTCTGAAGGCGCCGGTTGAATCCGTGTAATCGGCCCATTTGTTCAACCTGTGGAGATTGTTCAGATAGAAGGTTTTAATTTCCGCGTATCTTTCTTCATAAAACCGCTCAATGTGAAATTCAAGGGATCTTAGCAGCAGGTTCAGCGATTCAGTCAGGTCAAATTCTCTTCCTGCGGCAAGGGCCAATGAAGTCGGATTGGACAGATCAACCGGAAATTCTGTTTGGTTTACATTCAATCCTATTCCGATGACCGAAGTATGAAGGTTCTGATTAAGGATCGTGTTTTCTATCAATATGCCGGCTACTTTTTTTCCCTGCAGCAGGATATCATTCGGCCATTTGATATGCACAGGACCGGCAACAGACATAATAAATTCCAGGATTGCCCCGGAAACACACATGGACAGGAAAAATTGCCGCTCTGCCAGGATAAAATCAGGTCTGAGAATAACGCTGAACAGCAGATTCCGGCCGGCCTCGCTTATCCACCGGTTGACACCGTGACCTTTGCCCATGGATTGGTATACTGTCAAAATTGCAGTTCCTTCTATTGCCTCCGAATTTCTGATCAGCTGAGCTGCATAGGTGTTGGTGGAATCCACAGACTGAAGCTGTATCAGGGGTTCACCTAGCCGGATAGGATTCATTTCTTGTCTTTTTAATTGGATTGACAGGGAATAATCGGATTTTGGTACTGTAATTGTAAAAAGAAATATAGCAATTAATTTTTAACTGATTATCATTACAGAGGATCATGTGCGATAGCCGAACCGATAAATTCACTATTTTTGTAGGCTGAATGCTAAAATTAGAAGAGATTGGGAAATAACGAACTTTTGCTACAATACATTATTGAGGGATTACAGGAGAAAAAGGGGAAGGAAATTGTAAATATTGATCTTAGGAAACTGGATTATGCTGCCTGTGACAACTTTGTCATCTGTCACGGGGATTCCGGAACACAGGTGAAGGCGCTGGCAGGATCGGTTGAAGATAAAGTGGATGAAAAAATTTCCGTTAGAGTCAGACACAGAGAGGGATTGGAAAATGCAAGCTGGATTTTACTTGATTATGGAGATATTGTAGTGCATATTTTTATAAAGGAAGCCAGGGACTATTATAAACTCGAGGATTTATGGGGTGATGCGGACATCACCATGTTCAATGAGTAATACAAGGTATAAAAGCATGGAAGAAAACAATGAAATAAAGCAAAAGCCCGAAGGGGAAAAGAATAACAACGGAACAAAGCCTCCTGGTAACTTACTGGGGAATAAAAAGCCCCGCTTTAATGCCATGTGGATTTATGCCCTGATTGGGGTGGCGATCATCCTGATTTATTTTTTTGATTCGGGGCAGGGACCTGTGCCGATTGACTGGAGGTTCTTTCAGAATGAGTTGTTGCTGAAGAAGGAGATACAGAAGATCCAGGTTGTGAATGAACAGCATGCTGAAATTTATATTAAGCCCGAATTCCTGGATCAACCCAAGCACCAGAAAAACTTTACCAAAGGATTAAATGCTTTCACCAAAGCGGGGCCTCACTATACCATGACGGTGGGGTCGAATGATATTTTCAAAAAAAGTCTAGATGAAGCACAGGTTGGAATTCCGGAAACCGATAAAATCTACCCCGAATTCGTCCGTAAAAAGACTTTCGGGGACACCTTCTTTGTCTTATTGCCGCTCCTTGCCCTGGTCATCCTATACCTGGTAATATTCAGGAGAATGGGCGGCGGCGGTGGCGGCGGAGGTGGTACCAACATCTTCAACGTAGGAAAATCGAAAGCCCGGATTTTTGACAAGGATGAGAATATCAGGCTCGATTTCAAAGATGTTGCCGGTTTGGAAGAGGCTAAGATGGAAGTGAAAGAAATCGTGGATTTTCTGAAAAAGCCAAAGAAATATACCGATCTGGGAGGCAAGATACCTAAGGGAGCCCTCCTGGTGGGACCTCCGGGCACCGGTAAAACCTTGCTGGCCAAGGCAGTTGCCGGAGAAGCCCATGTGCCCTTTTTCTCCCTGTCGGGATCGGATTTTGTTGAAATGTTTGTGGGTGTGGGCGCTTCAAGGGTTCGCGACCTGTTTAAACAGGCCAAGGAAAAAGCACCCTGCATCGTTTTTATCGATGAGATTGATGCTATTGGACGTGCCCGGGGAAGGAATCCCAATCTTGGAGCCAATGATGAACGTGAGAATACGCTGAACCAGTTGCTTACGGAAATGGACGGTTTTGCATCCAATGCAGGCGTTATCATTCTGGCTGCAACCAACAGGGCTGATATTCTTGATAAAGCGCTATTGCGGGCCGGACGTTTTGACCGGCAGATATACGTGGAATTGCCCGATTTGAACGAACGAAGGGAGATCTTTAAGGTTCATTTGCGCCCCATCAAATACGAAAAGGAACTTGAAATCGATTTCCTGGCCCGGCAAACTCCCGGATTCTCCGGGGCTGATATTGCCAATGTATGCAATGAGGCCGCCTTGATTGCCGCCCGGAAGAATAAAAAGGCCGTGCAAAAACAGGATTTCCTGGATGCCGTGGACAGAATCGTAGGCGGTCTCGAAAAGAAGAACAAGATCATTACCATGGATGAAAAAAAGACCATTGCATACCATGAAGCCGGACATGCAACGATCAGCTGGATGCTGGAACATGCCAGCCCGCTGGTAAAGGTGACCATCATACCACGCGGTAAATCTTTGGGTGCCGCCTGGTACCTTCCCGAAGAACGGCAAATTACTACCCGGGAGCAGTTGTTGGAGGAAATTACCGCCACACTGGGAGGAAGGGCTGCTGAGCAGATCACTTTCAGCAAGATATCCACAGGAGCGCTGAACGATCTTGAACGGGTTACCAAACAGGCTTATGCCATGGTGACTTATTTCGGACTCAGCGATAAAATTGGCAACATGAGCTTTTATGATTCTTCAGGGCAGAACGATTATTTCTTTCAGAAACCATACAGCGAGAAAACGGCCGAGCTTATTGACAAAGAAGCAAAAGACATTATTGATGAACAATACACACGGGCTCTCAGTATTCTGAATCAGCACAAAGACGGATTGATTCAGCTTGCTGAACAGCTACTGGAAAAGGAGGTGATTTTTTCCGAGGATCTCGAAAAAATATTTGGCAAAAGAAAATTCAATATCCCGGAACTAGTGTCTAAGAAATTGGCGAAAACCAGTAAGCCGGTCAAGCCTTTGGGTATTTCGAAGTCAGGAGTTGCCAAACCCCTGAAGCGAAGTCCCAAAGCCAATTGACCTGTTTTAATCCCTTAAAGTTCCGGACGCTTGAATAACCTGGTGCAACGAACTATTTCAGGCATTGTTTACCTGATCATCATCATAGGATCCCTGTTTCTGGGAAAATATTTCTTTGGTGCCCTTTTTTTATTGATCACTGTTCTGACCCTTGCGGAGTTCTATAAGTTAACTGAAAATACCGGGAACAAGCCGGTCAGAATCCCGGGATTTGTTGCTGCCGCAGTAATTTTTGTACTCTCATTCCTTGTTGCTGGCCATGAGACCGGCTTTGGAATGCTTTCCATAGCCGGGATATTCCCGGTTCTGTTTTTTATCATGGCTTTGTATTCCCGGAAAGCTGATCCGGTAAAGAGCCTCTCTGTTACCTTTCTCGGGCTCATTTATGTGGTTCTCCCGTTTGCTTTGATGAATTATCTTGTTTTTCCGGCCAGCAACAATTATTTATATACACACCGGATCATACTGGGAATCCTCATACTTATCTGGATCAATGATACCGGAGCATATCTGTCAGGCACCCTGCTCGGACGCCATAAACTGTTCCCGGGCATATCACCGAAAAAATCTTGGGAGGGGCTGATAGGCGGAACTTTGCTGACTATTCTTCCGGCTTTCTGGATGGAAGGCCTGATGGGGATCCTTTCGCGGGCTGACTGGATTATCCTGGCTGTCTTTGTGTCTGTTTTCGGAATTCTTGGAGATCTTACCGAATCTCTGATCAAGCGAAATGCCGGGATGAAAGACTCGGGTGCAATTATGCCGGGACATGGCGGAATACTGGACAGGTTCGATTCCATTCTGTTTGTGGTGCCTGTATCATTTTTATATTTGATAATAAATGATTTGTAATTATGCTTAATACTGATATACTATGAGAATACATCGGGAAGGAATTGCTTTAATAGGTCTTGTCCTCTTTTTTATCGGCACGTTAAACCTTCTTTTTTACTGGCTGATTAAAAATACATTCTGGCAATCGCTGCTGGTGATCGTATCTGTCATCTTTTTTTTGCTGGTAATCTGGTTTTTCCGTAGTCCTTCAAGACCTGTAGTGCCCCGGGATGAAGTTATCCTTTGTCCGGCCGACGGTAAGATCGTTGTAATTGAAGAGACTGTTGAAAGTGAGTATTTTAAAGACAAACGAATTCAGGTCTCCATATTTATGTCGCCGCTGAATGTTCATGTCAACCGTTATCCGATAAGCGGATCGGTGAGTTATTTTAAATATCATCCCGGGAAGTATTTGGTAGCGTGGCATCCCAAATCCTCAACCCTCAATGAACGGTGCACGGTGGTAATCCGCGACAGTAACGGCAGGGAGATCCTGGTCCGGCAGATCGCCGGTGCCGTAGCCCGGCGTATAGTGCCTTATGCTGTTCAGGGAGAAAATATCGTGCAGGGGGAAGAACTCGGATTCATCAAATTCGGTTCAAGGGTGGATTTGTTTTTGCCACCCGGCACCCGGATTGATGTTGAGTTAGGGGATAAGGTTGTGGGGAACAGGACGGTTATTGGCAGTTGGCAGTAGCAGTTGGCAGTAACAGTAGCAGCATTACTGCCACTGCTGCTGCCGCTGCCGCTTTTCTATATGACTTTCAATTCTTTGCCAACCTTAATAAATGCTGCAATGGCCTTGTCCAGATTCTCACGGGTGTGCGCCGCAGACAACTGAACACGTATACGGGCTTCTCCCTTAGGAACAACCGGGTAATAGAATCCGATCACATATATTCCTTCGTTGAGCAGCCGCGCAGCGAAATCCTGTGACAGTTTGGCATCAAACAACATAATTGCCACGATGGCCGATCTCGAAGGTTTAATGGTAAACCCGGCTTCCGTAATTTTGTCCCTGAAATAATCCGTATTATTATGCAGCCTGTCCTGCAACTCGGTTGTCTCACGCATCATATCGAAAAGGACAATTCCTGCCCGGACAATCATCGGAGGCAGGGAATTGGAGAACAGGTAAGGACGTGAACGCTGTCGGAGCATTTCAATGATCTCTTTACGACCTGTCGTAAAACCTCCGATTGCGCCTCCAAACGCCTTTCCCAATGTGCCGGTGATGATATCAACTTCACCGCGAATATTGTACAATTCGGTTACTCCCCTGCCTGTTTTTCCGACCACGCCGGCAGAATGACACTCATCAACCATTACCAGAGCATCGTATTTTTTTGCCAGGTCACTTATTTTATCTACCGGGGCAACATTGCCATCCATACTGAAAACGCCATCCGTGACTATGATTCTGAAACGGTTGGCCTGTGCCTTTTTAAGCTGCTCCTCAAGATCAGCCATATCGGCATTGGCATACCGGTAACGCTGTGCCTTGCAGAGCCTGACACCGTCGATTATGGAAGCGTGATTGAGAGCGTCGGATATGATGGCATCTTCCTCACCCAGCAGGGGTTCAAATACACCACCGTTGGCGTCGAAACAGGCGGCATACAGAATAGTATCCTCTGTGCCGAAAAATCCTGCGATTTTCTCTTCCAGTTCCTTGTGCAGATCAGTTGTACCGCAAATAAACCGTACAGATGACATGCCGTAACCGTGGGTATCGAGAGTTTCACGGGCAGCCTTTACAAGCGACGGATGTGAAGATAACCCGAGATAATTGTTGGCGCAAAAATTGAGCACTTCCTTACCATCTTCCAGTTTGATCCTGGCATCCTGGGGGGAGACAATAATCCTTTCCTTTTTATACAGTCCGGCTTCTTGAATGGCTTTCAGCTCTTGCTGCAGGTGGGATTTTATTTTACCATACATGGGGTAAGAATTATGAATTATGAATTATGAATGAGAACAATTTACCGTTTACTTTTTACTTTTTACTGTTTACTGTTTACCGACTACCGTTTACCAGCTCCTTCTTCCTGATTTCCGTGATCATTTTATCTGTAATTTGTTCCAGATCATACTTGGGTTTCCAAACAATGCTTGTGCGGAGCTCAGAGTCGTCCATGCTGCTGGGCCAGCTTTCGGCGATCGATTGTCGGAAATCGGGTTTATAGGTGATATCAAAGCCGGGAATATGCCTTCGGATATCCACGGCAGCCTGGCGCGGTGTCATACTCGGGCCGGTGATATTGTAAGCCGAATGGCATGAAAGGTTTGCCTTGTCCGTCTCCATAAGCCTGATGGTAGCATTAATGGCATCATCCATAAACATCATCGGGAGTGATACATCTTCACTTAAAAAGCAGGTGTAGTTTTTCTTCCGGACGGCATCGAAGTATATTTCCACCGCCCAGTCGGTTGTACCTCCCCCCGGTTCGGTTTTATAGCTGATCAAACCAGGGTAACGAAGACTCCTGACATCAACATGGTATCTTTTATGATAATACTCGCACCAGCGCTCTCCTGCCAATTTGCTGATGCCATATACCGTTGAGGGCTCCATAACTGTTAGCTGGGGAGTATTGACACGGGGCGTGGTTTTGCCGAAAACAGCCATTGAACTTGGCCAGAAAACTTTACGTACATCTTCAACCAGCTTGGCAACCTCAAGGATATTCATCAGGCTGTTCATGTTAATATGCCAGGCCTGTGTTGGCAGCTTCTCTGCATTTCCTGATAATACTGCTGCCAGATGATAAATCTGGGTAATCTTATTGCGAATGATAAAATGGATCAGAAGCTTGTCATCCATGACATCGAGCAGTTGAAAAGGACCGCTTTCCTTGATATCAGATGGCGCATCCTTCACATCTGTAGCATAAACACTGGAGTTGCCATATATCTGGCGCAGAGCCATTGTGAGTTCAGAACCAATCTGACCGGCAGCACCTATGATTAATATCCTTTCCATACGGTTGTAATGTTCTCCGAAGTTAAACCAAAATCCGGCCTAAAAAAAATGACGTTTAGCATGAATAATAAGGATAGACAAAGGATTGTATTTATTTTCCGAAAAAAGCGATAACTTTTGATTGAAATAATAAAAGTCTTAAATTTGTTTATTCAATGAATAAACAAACATGCTTGCCAGTACTGATTTTTATTCGCTCACAGAGAACAGTCATAGGCAGGTTCTCAATCTGATCCGGATCTCCCGGGAGATTTCGGGTGCTGAAATCGCCAGAAATACCGGATTCCAGCCTTCCACCATTTTATACATCCTGAGAATTCTCGATAAAAAGGGCTTTATTAATATTAGCCGCACAGGAAATTCCACGGAACGGGGAGGTAAAAAGCCTGTTTTGTGGAAAATCAAACCAGGCATTGGCAAGATGCTTGGATTGGAGGTGCTGAAGGACAAGATCCGTTATGTCAGGCTCGATTTCGCCGGAACCCTCTATGAACAAGGCGAGAAAATACTTCCGGTATCTTTGACAGCCGATAATATGATTAATACCCTTGAATCTGTTATTAAAGAGCTGGTTCATGAAGAGGAGCTGAAAAGCAGAACTTTTTTGGGTATAGGGATCGGTGTACCCGGATTGGTGAACAGCAATAAAGGTATCTTGCGGTATTCCGCTCTTCTGCAGGTCAGAGATATTGAGATCAGTGAAAATCTCACCAGAAATCTGGGCAAGCCTGTTTACATTGTCAATGACGCCAATGCAGGAGCCCTCAGCATTTCATGGTACAATGATGAAAAAAAGCTTCCGGAGCATATCGTATACCTTACTTATAACAACGGTGCAAAGAACCTCGGCGCCGGTTTGGTGATAAATCACGAATTATATACCGGGATCGCAGGCACGGCAGGTGAGATCCTGGAACCTTTACCCAGCCTGAAAGAACTGATTCAGGAATCGGTCATCAAAATGGGTACAGATCATGCTTTGTTGAAAGACAATCACCCGCCGGAAAAGGTATCCTTCAGGACTCTGCTGGATTACTCCAAAAAGGGATGCATGCTTTCTTCAGTGACTGTCCGCCAGGTTTGTGATATCATCAGTGAAGAAATTGCCCGGATTGCCGCTTTGCTCAATCCCAACCTGATCGTATTGGGAGGTGAGATCACATTTAGTGAAGAATTGCTCACGGACCATATTTTGCCGGGAACTTCAAAAAAGGCCCACGAGATGATGAAAATGGGTTTTGTTTTACCCGAAATCAGTTTTTCTTCCTTCGGGGAATTTTCAGTGGCCATTGGGTCTACAGCCATGATTTTGCATAAAATACTACGAAATCAAAACCATAAATCCAGATAATATGAAGTACAACACATTAAGCAAGGTTGAGGATTTTTTTAGCAATTCTCACAAGGACTTCAAACTCAGCAGTAAATATCACAAAATTCCTCTTTTGGTGGTTGATAATTATGTGGAACTTGGTCAGTTAACGGCTTTACGCTTCCTGGAGTGGGTTAGTCTGAATCCTGGGGGTATTATTGCCCTCCCTACCGGTAAAACGCCCGAATTCTTTATCAGGTGGGTGCAATTTTACCTGGCCAACTGGAAAAAGGAACAAAACAATGGCATATTGGCCAAAATAGGACTTGATAAGAAACTGCAACCGGATATGAAGTCCCTGCATTTCTTCCAGCTCGATGAGTTTTTCCCGATCCGGCCGGAGCACGAAAGATCTTTTACCTACTTTGTCAAGAATTTCTACATTGACGGTTTTGGTTTTGATCCCAGGAAGGTTCACCTGATCAATACTTTTGATATACCAGAGAAAGCCAGGAAGGAATATGGGAAAATCCAGAATCTCGATGAGGTCTTCCCCGACGGAGTAATCGACCTGGGTTTGCGAATTCAAAAACCCAACAATGAACGTGATCTGCTGAAGCAGAAAACAATCAAATTATTTGATCAGTTCTGCCAGGAGTATGAAGACGATATTCAGAACAGGGGAGGCCTCGGGTTCTTTCTCGGCGGAATTGGTCCCGACGGCCATATTGCCTTTAATGTAAAAGGTTCCGCACATCACTCCCATACCCGCCTAACCAATATTAATTATGAAACTCAGGCCGCTGCCGCATCTGATCTGGGGGGAATAGAACTGGTGCGTAAAAAGGCAGTCATTACAATCGGGTTGCAAACCATTACTTATAATCCCGATGCAGTGGCCATCGTCATTGCCGCTGGGCAGTCGAAATCGGAACAGGTCTATAATGCTGTTGAGAAAGATCCATCCATTGCGCATCCGGCCACCTGTCTGCAAAAGCTTAAGAATGCACGTTTCTTTGTTACCCGTAGTGCCACAAGCATGCTTACACTGAGTGAGGAGAATATTAAACAGTTGTACAAGGAGAAAAAGCTTCCTGTCAATTTCTATGAAAAACTTCTGCTGGATGGAGCAGACCGGGGCAAATTATCGCTGATTGAGGCCTCCAGGGCTGATTACAGTAAAAAACCGATCGATGTTCCCGAGTGGAGAATAGCGTGTGAAATCAGCGGCAAGTCTCTGGATAAACTCAGCGAGGAGGTTTATAGAAATATGGCAGAGAAACTGCAACATGGGCTGACTGTCCCTGACAATCAGAGAATCCTGCACACAGCACCTCATCATGATGATATAGAACTTGCCTATTTCCCTTTGCTGCATCATCTGGTAAGATCCCCCAACAACGAGAATTTCTTTGTGTATTGCACGAGCGGTTTCACAGCTGTTACCAATTTTTATGTGATGTCATGTCTTGAAAACCTTCAGGGATTGATTGCATCGGGGCAGATTGGTGACAGTGAGCCAGTCAACAACCTGGCTGATTATGCCAATGCACAGGATGATATAACAGGATATTTGAATGGCATTGCCCTTCAGGATAACGAATTACAGCATTTCCACCTTAGCAAAAGACTCACCCGTTTGTTTTTGAATCATCTGAAAGTGAAGGATCTGAAAAAAGTTGCGAATTATGTCGGAGAACTTATTGCACAACTGAAGATGATAGAGCCCGGTCGTTCTGAGCCTTCCATATTCCATCTGATCAAGGGATGGCTCAGAGAATACGAAGCTGAACTGGTTTGGGCTTATTTCGGCATCGACATGGATCATGTATCGCACTTGAGATTGCCCTTTTATTCGGCCAATATTTTCCCTGAATACCCGAATTTCGAGGAAGATGTTAAGCCAGTCGTTCAATTGCTTGAGAAAATCAAGCCTACCATTATTACCCTGGCACTTGATCCCGAAGGCAGTGGGCCGGATACCCACTATAAGACCCTGATTGCGCTGGCTGATGCAATTGACAAATATGCCGCGGACCGGCCTGAAATGAATCTCCGGATATGGGGTTACCGCAATATTTGGTCAAGGTACCGGCTGGATGAGGTCAACATGGTGATTCCCACTTCTCTGAATTCATTTGCAGTCCTTCACAATATGTTCAACAGTTGCTTCCTGAGCCAGAAATCAGCATCCTTCCCGAGTTTTGAGCTCGATGGAACCTTTAGTGAACTTGCGCAGAAGATTTGGGTTGGACAGCACAACCACCTGGTGGAGCTGATGGGAAGGGAATACTTCTATGACAGTCCGAATCCGCTGTTAAGGCGCAGTTACGGCGCAATTTATATCAAAGATATGAGCTACAGGGAATTCAGTGATTACCTGGTGCCGGTAAGAAGTCTGCTGAAAGCCAAGGAAATGCTGGGAGGGAATTAAAAAAAGCTGAGCGTAGTTACGAAAACTACGCTCGTATTATTTTCTAATAAAACTCTCTTCTGTTATCCCTGATTTCCGCCAGCTCTTTCAGCGCCTCATAGGCAACGTAATTGACATTCGCGGAATAGTTACGTTCAACATAATTCCTGGCGAGATCTTTATTGACATCTGTTTCGGAGGGTTCCGTTATATTATTTACGGCAAGTACATAAACACCATTTTCACCAATGATCGGATCCGAGACAACCCCTTTTTCAAGGGCAGTAGCTGCGGCAATCACATTGGGTTCGATTCCGGCATTACCCAGGGATGATGATGTGAACCTGAGGTTGGCAACTGGCTCCGGCTGTAATCCAAGGCTTTTGGCAAGATCTTCAATGGTTTTGGCATCAGCTTTTTTGGCCGCCAGGGAAGCGACTAAACTTTCAGCCTTTTTCTGTTGCCGTACCCTGTTTTCTACATCGGCCCTGATATCTTTAAGCGGAACAGGTCCTTCTTCCCTTACCTTATCCACCACGGCAACAACATACCTTTCTCCGAATTTGAAAACCGGAGAAATATCTTTTTCCTCGGCTTTATAGGCCCAGTTAACCAGGCTTCTTGCCGATTCGAGATCGTTGACCTTTTTATCCATCGGGGCCAGGTTTAACGCTGTTTTTGTGACAGAATAGAGGTTCTGGGTTTCAATGGCCTTGTTGAATTTCTCCACGGTATTATTCATCCCGGCAAATTCGTTGGCCTTTACATAATATTCATGATCAGTCTCTTCACTGGATACGACCTTTTTCACAATGGTTCCGATCTGCACTTTTTTTACCGGTGCTGATTGATCCTGTATCTGCACAACATGGAGTCCATACTGTGAGGCAACAATTTTAGTGTCACCCTTTTTTCCGAGAAAACAGCTGTCACTGAATGACTGAACCATTTCACCTTCACGGAACCAGCCCAGGTCACCGCCTGTTTGCGCCGATCCGTCACCGGAGTATAACATGGCGAGGGTTGAAAAATCAGTTCCTCCTTTAAGCAGGTTAACCAGACTGTCAGCCATCTGATAGAGCGTCTGAGCGTTGCTTTGCGTGGCGCGCAAAAGAATATGCCTTGCTTTCACTGAATCGGGCAGGTACCGGACAGAGGCTAATCGGGAAACCCTGTACGCATTGTCGGATAGATAGGGTCCGTAAGTTGTCCCCGGTGCAGAGCTGAACATAAAAAGGCCAATGGAATCGGACAGCTCTTTCTGGGTATAGTTTCTTGAATCGAAAGATTCATCGGATTCCATGCTCACGAACTGTGCAATGTCTTCAGCCGTTTCAAAATCGGGCATGATATCCAAAACTGATTGTTTCGCTGCCTGGAAGTCTGCTTCCGAGGGAATCACGTCAAAGTAAACATAACGAATATCCCGGGATTCTTTTTGCTTGAACAAATTAATATTTTCCTTGTAGTGCTTTTTGATGTCCTCATCAGTAACCTGAATGGCCGAATCGGAGAGCGTATTAAAACCCTGCATGATGAAACTTGCATCTACCGCACGAGAGGACTCTTTTCTGTAAAGGTCGGCCTCAAAAGCGGTTGCGTAAAGGCCTTTCCTGAGCAGGTTGAGATATTTAATGTTTTTCCTTTGCCTGAAAATTTCATTTTCAATATACAGGTAATATTTTTTCTCCGCGGATAGCTCTTCCTCGTTGTTGATCCTTTGCATGAAAGCATTGAAAGCCTGCCTGTTAAATATACCGGTCTGCTGATCAGTAAACAATTGAGCAATGGCAGGGTGGGGATTCTCACCCATGATGAGGTCCCGCAGTTCATCTTTTGGAACTTCGATTCCCAGCTTTTCATATTGTTTCTCAAGGAGCATATCCTGAATCATGTTCTCCCAGGTAACGTTCCTGATCTGATCCATGGTCTCTTCATTCAGGCTTGCCTCTCCGGATTGCAGTTTCTGTATCTCCTCAAGTTCATTCACAAGTGTTTCGTAATCGGTATAGGGCACAGATTTACCGGAAACCTCGGCAATCTCGTATTTGGACCGTGTGAAAAGAGATCCGCTGGAATCCAGGAAATCACTCAATACAAATGCCAGTAAGGCCAACCCTATCACAATAGCCAGAAGAAGTCCGGCCCTGACTCTTAGTTTTTCTAATATCGCCATGTAAAACTTTACTTAAATGTTCAAAAAAAATCGGGTACGAATATAGCAATTAATCTTGTTTCAAAGAATGAATTTAAAAAAATAGCCGTGGGGAAGGCTGGACAGACCGCAACAAGGTAAGCCCTTATTCATGAAGGGTTTTAAGTTGGACCAGTTCAATACGGGTGCGGCTTACTTTCAATATTCTGACCTCGTATTTTTCGGTAAGGATTTTGTCATTTGCTTTGGGTATGTTCTGATGCTGAAGAAGGATATAACCTGCCAGTGTATCATATTCATCTGATTCGGGAAGGCCGAGATTATAATTCTCATTAAGATAGTCAATCTCCAAACGGCCTGAAAAAATGTACTGACCTTTCTCCGGATTCTTTTCAACAAATTCATCAACGTCATGCTCATCATCAATTTCACCAAAAATTTCCTCCATGATATCCTCAATGGTCAGTATGCCTGAGATCCCCCCGAACTCATCCACCACAACTGCTACACTTTTATGTTCCTTAATGAATTTTTTCAGCATCTTGTTTGCCGGCATCGTTTCCGGAACATAAGAGATTTCGATCATCATGGACTGAATGGAGGCCGGATTTTTGAAAAGTTCCTTGGAGGTTACATAACCCACCATATTATCGATGTTATCATCATATACCAGGATTTTTGAAAAGCCGCTTTCAATGAATTTCTGTTTTAATTCGTCAATGGAATCCTGGATATTCACGGCAACAATTTCAGTGCGGGGGATCATGCAGTCGCGGACCTTAACGCTGGAAAAGTCAAGAGCATTCTGAAACAGCTTGATCTCATCCTTCTCTTCACTGTTGGATTCACCTGATTTATCCTGGCTTTCATTGATCAGATTGTTCAGGTCAATTTTTCCAAAAACCATATTGTCATATTGGTTTACAGAATCCAACCTCAGAATGGATTTCAGTATCAGGTTGGAAAGTTTGTGTATGACACTGCTAATGGGATAAAGGACGATGAATATGATAAAAAGGGGAAACGACATAACGCGAAGGGCAAGATTCGGATTAATCCGGACTAAGGCTTTGGGCACAAATTCAGCCACCATCAAAACAATAAAAGTAGATATCAGGGTCTGAATGGCAAGGATACCGATTTCGGAATGCACAACCTGTCCAATGGCAGGTTCAAGCCACCTGGCCATGAAGATACCGTAGATGACGATCGCTATATTATTGCCAAGTTGAATGGTTGCAATATACTGACCCGATAGTTCCTGAAAAATGCTGATGATCCGTGCGGAAAACAAACCCTGTTTGCGATCGAGTTCGAGCCTGAGCTTGTTGGAAGACAGAAAGGCAATTTCCATACCTGCAAAAAATGCTGCCATCAATAAGGTAAATACGATAACCAAAAAAGCATGGTTCATGGTTCACAAAAAATTAAAGGGCTATGGATTTTGTTCCTCATTCTGGATACCATCCCTGACATTGATTTTACCTCTGTATCCCTTCATGCGCCATTGAGAAAGGTCCTCATTGGCTTCGAAGCCGTTTTCACCATAGGATACCCCGTCGCGGGATGTATAGGTGGCGAATTCTTCGGAATAGATCCGTTTGGCCTTCTGGTCCCAGAATATGTGCTCCGTCTCCAGTTTCTTCCCTTCACCCGGGTTCTCCGCCAGTACCTGACCTTTGCCTTCCCACAGCTGTGTCTTTTTATAGAAAATGGCATAATTTGCCCGGATATAGGACTGTTGCGTACCGCCGGCGTTGTAAAAAAGAACTTTGATTCCCTTGGGGAATTCTGTGTAAGGTTCATCAATGCGGCTATAATCATTTGCTTCCGGCGCAATGATCTTTCCCTTGAGCAATCCTGAATCTGTATAGAAGATTTCAATGTTAAAACCGGATACACTGGGAAGATCCACCTCGTTGGTGAGTGCATTGATGGTTTCAATGTCATTCTTACAGGAGATCACAATTACGGAAAAAACAACCGGAAGGATCAACAACCTGGTTATTTTAACAATAGGGAGTATTTTTCCTGCATTCATCATTTATTCTCAGTAGTGTTGAATTCCAATATGAAATTCAATCCGGTCATTACGAGATCCGGCAGTACAAAGATGGCTCTTTTAATTTCAGGAACAAAAAAATTAGCATCTCCGCCGGTAGCCACGAAATGACAGTCCGGGTAACTTTCGGCATATTCATCCATATACCCGTTCAACTCAAAAACTATGCCTTGCTGGACTCCTGCAACCATGGCCGTACGCGTGTCGGAACCGAAATGAGGGAAAGAATTGTCGCTTTCAACCAGGGGCAGGTTGGCTGTATAATCATTCAGGGCCCTGAACCGGGAAGACATACCGGGTGAAATGTTGCCACCGAGGAATTCACCGGCTGCATTGATAAGATCAATTGTAATAGCTGTCCCCAGATCGATTACAAGAACGGGGCTTTTGGGGAACAGGTATCGTGCGCCGGCACATCCGGCAATTCTGTCATGGCCCAGGGTTTCGGGTGTTTTATATCCGATATGAATCGGGAGCGGGGTGAAATGATCCAAAAAAATGACCTTCCTGAAGTTTTTATTGAATTTTTCCATAAGGTTCGGCTCATGTCTGCCAACAGACGAGATGATGGCCATTTCCGCAGCATTCCGGTTAAATAGTTCCTGGTAGTTAACGGTATCCCACCGGCCAAACCGCAGGCTTTCTGTAATTTTCCCCTGATCAAACCATGCGAGTTTGGTATGGGTATTGCCAATATCCACCACTAAATTCATGGAATCGTTTTAATGATTATCCCGGTTCAAAGTTATCGAATTACTTTTCATGAAGAACAATTTCCCTTACGGATCTCACTTTCAGCAATCCTAGAACCACTGAAAGCAGGGCTGCAAACGACAGGTAAATCCCGAAAGAATATGCCCAGAACACAGGTATCCTGCTGAACAACATACTGCCAGCTGCAACAAGCGCCAAAAAAACAACCAGGCGAAGCAGAAGATTGAAGTCCGTTTGGAAATGAAAAGTTGTTTTGGCAAGAATGATCTGGTAGACAGCGGTAAATAATTGGGTTGTCATATTGGCGATAGCGGCACCGGTGACGCCAAATCTTCTGATCAACAAAACGTTCAAAATAAGGTTGATGGACACCGCAAAGGCAGCCATCGTATTAAGCTGCACAAGGCTGCCGTTGGCCGTCAGCAGGGTGCCGAATATGTAAGTAATGCACATACCCAGGAAACTGAAAATCAGGATGCCAAAAACTCGTGCAGAGTTCTCAACATGTTCATGGTAAAGAATATCCATTATCTCATTCCGGTACATTAAACAGCCAAAGGTGATAATGATGGCAGGAATCATCAGCAGCATAAAGGAAAGGCGGGTCAGATGCACTACAGATTCCTTCTGTTGGATCATTTTGGAAAAAACAGGCAGTAAAATGATGGTGAATAGATAGCCATAATTGGATAGGATTTCAATGATGCGGAAACTTTGCGCATATATACCGGCTTGTTCTTTTCCGTCAACAAGCAGTTTGTCCAGCAATACGGTATCAATTCTCAGGTAGGTTGCCATAAGAAGTATAAGGAGGGCATAAGGAAGGCTTTTTCGCAGAAAAGACCCGTAATATTTGAGGTCAATCTTGAATTTTAAGGGTTCAGTTTTTACGAAAACCATGCTGAAGGCCAGCGCAGCGCTGATCAGATAACCTGCCGTTTGTGCATAAATCAGCCATTCAATCCTGAATGCGGCATGTGTTACCGGATCCAGCAAAAGCAATCCGCAAATGACAATTACAACAAACCTGTCGATTACTGAAAGCAAACTGTCGGCCCTGAACATGTGCATGCCGCCCAAGTTGGCCCTGAAATAGAGGATGAAACCTGCCAGGAATTGGTTGAACAGCAAAACGAAAAGCAATTTGAATTCATGGGCGTGCCAACCCATGAAATAGCCTACCATTGAACAGACGATAAAGTAAAGCACGCCCAGGATAAGCTTCAGAGGAAGGATATTGGAGAAATACCTGTTAAGCAGATGACTGTGCCTGGCTATCTCGCGTCGGCTGAAATTTTCTATGCCAAGATCAAGTAATATCTGGAAGATCAGAGAAAAGTTCAGCAGAATGAAATAATTGCCATAACTGCTGGTTCCCACGGCATTCTGAACACCTACATCAATGCCAAAGGCATAGATCGGCTTAATGAGTAAATTGAGAAAAAGCAGAAGGGCCAGATTCGTGACAAATTTCCTTTTCAAAGCAACTGAAAATTGTTTTCTTTACAAATGTATGAAGTTTTATTTTCCCTGAATCCCTGTAATGAATCAATATCTGGTTGCTTAAGAATTTTCACATACAAGGTATCCGCGAAGCGGGGTGTGATGAGGCCGGACGTGGCTGTCTTGCCGGACCTGTATTTGCTGCCGCTGTTGTATTACCGGAACATTTTAAAGAACCCTCATTGAACGATTCAAAAAAGCTAAGTACGCGAATCCGTGACAAACTCCGACTTGTAATCGAAAGAGAGGCGCTGGCATGGGCTGTGGCATGGCTTGACAATGAAAAGATAGATGAGATGAATATCTTAAGGGCATCTATACTGGCCATGCACCTGGCTTTGGATAAACTGACCCTGAAACCGGAACATATCCTCGTTGACGGCAATCGCTTCTATGCCTACCAGGATATACCCCACAGTTGTATTATTAAGGGTGATGGTCTTTATGCTTCTGTTGCAGCAGCATCTGTTCTTGCAAAAACCTGGCGGGATGAGTACATGACATCGATTCATCCTGAGTTTAGTGAATACGGGTGGAATAGGAACAAAGGTTACCCTACACGGGAACATCGTGCTGCCATTGCTAAATTTGGCATTTCACCCTATCACCGGAAAAGTTTTTCGCTTTTCGGGAATCAGCATCCATTAATTTTTTGATTTTTGCACTAAATTATTTTCAATTATAAATAAAACCGAAATATGAAAAAGACGTTGTGTTTGTTGGTGGGCTTGTTTTTTGCCTATGGATCAATGCGGGCTGATGAAGGGATGTGGCTTCTGCCACTGCTTCAGAGGTTGAATATCGATACGATGCATTCATTGGGTTTAAAACTTACAGCTGAGGATATTTACAGTATTAACCAGGGAAGTCTGAAAGATGCCATTGTGATATTCGGCGGTGGATGTACAGGGGAAATTGTGTCTGACGAGGGATTGCTGTTAACCAATCACCATTGCGGTTATGACGCCATACAAAACCACAGTACGGTTGAGCATAATTACCTGGAGGATGGCTTTTGGGCAATGGATCCTAAGGAGGAATTGCCCAATCCACGTCTTTCGGTTACTTTTCTCATCAGGGTTGATGATGTTAGTGAAACAGTTCTGAAAGCTTTATCAGACACCATGAGTGAAAGTACCAGGAATAAGCTGGTGGAACAGGTAGCCGATTCTATTGTTTCTGCCAGTACCAAAGGTACTCACTATGAGGCATCCGTTGAATCTTTGTTTGGCGGCAACAATTTCTACCTATTCATATATGAAAATTATAACGATGTAAGGTTGGTGGGTGCGCCGCCTTCCTCTATTGGTAAATTCGGGCATGATACGGATAACTGGATGTGGCCCCGCCATACCGGAGATTTCAGTGTTTTCAGGGTTTATAGCGGACCCGACGGAAAGCCGGCTGATTACAGTGCCAGCAATATTCCACTGAAGCCAAAACATTCGCTGCCAGTCTCGCTCAGGGGAGTGAAGAAAGATGATTATGCCATGGTAATGGGATATCCCGGCACTACAACCCGGTATATGACTTCTTATGAGATCCGGGAACTTGTGCATATTACAAATCCTAATAGAATAAAAATCAGGGGATTACGCCAGGAGATCCTGTTAAAGGACATGATGGCAGACGAGAAGATAAACATTCAGTACGCTTCCAAATACTCAGGCTCCACAAATTACTGGAAATATTCCATTGGCCAGAACCAGGGACTGAAGCGACTTCATATCATGGAGCAAAAGGAACAGCAGGAGAAGGAATTTACCACCTGGGTGAATGCTGATGAAAAGCGCCGGCAAAAATATGGTAATGCACTCAGTCTGATACAAAAAGCAGTGGAGCAGCGAGCTGATTTCATTCATGCCCAGCAATACACCTACGAGTGCTTCTTCAGCTCCTCCGAGATGATTGCCTTGGCAAACCGGGCAAACGGTCTTTATGCTGCCATGGTAAGGGAGCCGGAGAATCAAAGCCTGATCGACTCGCTGGCTAAAGTTTTAAAAACACGGTGGGAAGATTTTTACAAAGAATACAGTCCGGCTACTGACATGAAGGTGATTCCGGCCATACTTCAGCTTTACCGTGACAATGTAACTGAACATTACCAACCCGGATTGTTTAATGAGATCAAAACCAGGTATAAAAACGACTATACCAGGTACACGAAAGATTTATTCGCCAGATCGGTTTTTGCTGACAGAAAGCGGTTTGAAACCTTTATCAGGAAACCAACCGCCAAATTGCTTGAAAAGGATCCTGCATTTCAGGCCGCGCAATCTGCTCTGGAAGTATACCGGTTGATGTACATGCGCCAGGCCTCTTTTGAAGAGGACTTTGAAAAGGGTCACCGGCTCTATGTAGCCGGCATTCAGGAAATGAATCCCGATAAAATTTACTATCCCGATGCCAACTTCACCATGCGGCTCACATACGGGACTGTTCAGGATTATTATCCGCGTGATGCAGTGCACTATGACTATTTAACCACCCTGGATGGCGTTCTGGAAAAAGAAGATCCTGACAACTGGGAATTTGTAGTGTCACCACGGCTGAAGGAGCTTTACCATAATAAAGATTTTGGTGAGTATGGTCAAAACGGTAAGATGCCCCTGTGCTTCCTTACTACCAATGATATAACAGGAGGCAACTCCGGAAGTCCAGTCATCGACGGCGAAGGCAACCTGTTGGGTCTTGCCTTTGACGGGAATTGGGAAGCCATGAGCAGCAATATTGTTTTTGAACCTGATCTGCAACGCTGCATTTGCGTGGACATCCGGTATGTATTGTTTATCATGGATAAATATGCCGGCGCTTCTCATCTGGTAAAAGAAATGAAAATCATCAGATAACCGGGGGAATACTCCTATGCAGCTGAAAATACTGGATATCGTCTCCGTATTCATGGTGCTGTTTGCCGTTATTGATATTACGGGCGCCATACCATACATCCTTGAACTGAAAAGAAAATCAGGTGATATCGATGCAGGAAAAGCCACCATCGTTGCTTATATCATCCTGCTTCTTTTCCTGCTGATCGGTGAGCCATTTCTTAGACTATTCGGGGTTGATATTAACTCGTTTGCGATAGCCGGATCGTTTGTATTGTTATTCCTTGGGCTTGAAATGGTTCTGGGCATTGAGTTTTTCAAGTTTGAATCACTGAAACAATCGTCGATATTTCCGCTGGCATTTCCCCTCATTGCAGGCGCCGGGAGCATGACAACCATCATTTCGCTGAAAGCGGCTTACAATTTCTGGACCATATTCATCGCACTTTCCCTGAATATGCTCCTGGTTTACCTGGTGCTGAAAGCGACCAAAATGGTGGAAAGAATCCTGGGTCCAACAGGAATACTAATTCTCACCAAGGTTTTCGGCATCATTTTGTTGGCCATTGCCATCCGGTTGTTTTTATCCAATACCGGCATACAATTGCCCAATGCCCCATAAAATCACCATATACACCGACGGGGCCGCAAGTGGAAATCCCGGCCCCGGCGGATTTGGTGTTGTGCTGATGTCCGGCATACACCGGAAAGAAATTGCCGGAGGATACCGGCTTACTACCAATAACAGAATGGAGCTTCTGGCGGTTATTACCGGACTCGAAGCATTGAAATCGGATAATTGCCAGGTAACGGTATATACCGATTCACGGTACGTGGCGGACGCTGTGGAAAAGGGATGGGTTTTTGCCTGGGAAAAAAAAGGATTTAAGGGGAAGAAGAACCCGGATTTGTGGATTAGATTTTTAAATGTTTTCAGGAAACATCAGGTAAAAATGGTATGGATCAAGGGCCACGCAGCCATTCCCGAAAATGAACGTTGTGACACCCTGGCAGTGATGGCATCACAGGGTAACAACCTGCCTGCAGACAACGGATACATTGCTGAATAAATTCCGTGCTCCGTCTGAAACAAAGTACATGAAGAATTCGTTTCATCAGTTGTTGTAATCCATTAGACCATTGAGGTCAGACGGAAATCTTTCATAAAACCCTTACCGTTTGGAAAATTTTACCATACTGGATCATTCGGGAATCATTCACTATGAAACCATTGGAGAGCTGATACATACCTTTAAGGATCAGATTCATTTGAAAGGCATTCAGACGGGCACCTATAAAAAGATACTGCTGGTTATGATTGAATCCCTGGAGAATATCATGAAACACAGCGAATGTTGTCCCCCGGGTCAGAATCCTGCTTCAACGTATATGCCCGTATTCTCCATACGCAAAGATGTAAGCCAGTTTATCATCGCCTCATCCAATCCGGTTAAGAAGCAAAGCATTCCGGCATTTAAAGACAGGCTCGAATACTTAAACACGCTGGACCAACAGGGATTAAAGGACTTTTATAAGAAAACGATCACCAACGGACTTTTTACAAACCGCGGTGGGGCAGGACTTGGACTTATTGAAATAGCCAAAATTTCAGGCAAAAAAATCACCTATGAGTTTTCACCCCTTGATGATCATTGTGATCGTTTCAATATGATTATTACTATCGACGAAACCTCGAATTAATATATTTATAATTGCATCATGCTGCCATTTTATTCCGGATCTTCCGACTTTTCACCCAGGGCTGAATTCAGTAACACTACCGGATTATTTGAGCTCGCGGGGGTATCCCGACCGGAAAATGTTTCAGCTTTTTACAGCCAGTTGATCGACTGGCTTAAAATATTTGAACAGGAATGTGTTCATTCCGGCACCTGGCCGGGTAATGGAATTACTGTCAATTTCAAATTAACATATTGTAATTCAGCATCTTCAAAGTATATTTTTCAAATACTGGAAATCATACTTTCGTGGAAACGTTATGGCATCCAACCGGTAATTAATTGGTATTACGATGAAAGCGATGACAAGATGAAGGATGATGGACAGGATCTGGCAGATGCCCTGGAATACAATTTCAACTACCTCTCATTGAGCTGACCGGCAATCACCGTGATGCAACCTGATCGTCGCGGTAAAGGATCCTCCATTCAGTCAGCACATTCAAGGCATGTTTGATCTCACGGCGGCAATCATCCTCGGACAGGTAATACTTTTTGCCAAGAGAATCTACAATAAATTCCGTACGTTGTTTTCTGTAGGCAGCCATGATCAGATCAGCATAAAAATCGGTAAACTTGTGTTCGATATCAGTGCCGTTATCATTTTTGGCAAAAACAAGCACATCCCCTGTAGAAAGGCGCTTTACCTTGCACTCGGGATTCAGTTTGATATTGCCGTCGTAAAAAGACTTATCGCTGTTTCCTGAATGGGCAGGAAGGGACAATAGCATCATGAATATAAAGATTCCTGAAATTCGGATCATTTGACGGGTGGATTTGGTTAAGGTTTTCATCGTCTGACTTTTTTGTACAACAGATAAAAATCAAAAAAGTTAATCGTCCGTATTAAAAACGCAAAAATCAAACTGAATATTTCATAAGGGTTTTAAGATGTCAAAATTATGAATGAAGAGTTGAATTAACAATTTTTATTGATGAAAACACCAAAATTGTCCACGAAATATTTTTGTTGTTGGCTTGCATTATTAACCAAAAAGAGATAGATTAATCAAGTCATACCAGGGTTAAATGAAAGCAGTCATTGTGCATTATCACCTTAATCCGGGAGGAGTGACCCGGATTATCGGCTCCCAGATTGCCGGCATACGTCGTGGCTCGGAGGATATGCCTGTAACCCTGTTATGCGGCAGCAATCCGGGGTTAGTCAATTTTCAGGGCGCTGATATCATTACTAACAGTGTGCTGGATTACTGGGATGCTTCCTGGCCGGATTTCCGGGAGAGGGTCGAAGCCATTACCAAAATCCTTAAGCATCATCTGACTGACCATGCAGTGCTGCATTGCCATAATCCGAATCTGGGAAAGAACCCGGCGCTCACCCTGGCGGTATACCAACTGGCCGAAGAAGGATACCCGGTGGTCAATCATTGTCATGACTTCCCGGAAGACCGTCCTGCCAATATGGAAATTCTGAATAATTTCCTTACCCGTTCAACCGGTAAATCTTTGCCAGAGATTCTCTATCCCGGATTCCCAAGGTATCATTTTGTAATCCTGAATTCATGCGATTATAAGCGCATTCTCAGGTCAGGCATACCGGATTCAAGGACTCACCTGCTACCTAATCCGGTTTCATTGCATACGCAAATCAATCCATCCGGTGATCCGACACTTAAAAGGAGAATCTGCAATGTGCTTGGTTTTAGCACATCCAGGAAGGTCTGCACTTATCCTGTGCGGGCAATTGAAAGGAAGAATCTGGGTGAATTCATACTACTTGCAGTTTTATTTTCAGGAGAGGCGCAATTTACTGTGACCCAGCCTCCCATGAATCCGATTGAATTGCCGGGATACGACAGGTGGAAGATTTTTTGCCGGGGAAATGCTATTCCTGTGAAATTTGAATCAGGTAAAGAAGTTAATCATGAAGAATTGATCAATATTTCCGATTTTTGCATATCAACCAGCATCCGTGAAGGATTTGGAATGGTATTTCTGGAACCCTGGCTGGCCGGAACGCCGGTTATCGGTCGAGATATCCCCTGCGTTACCGCTGACCTGAAAGGGCAGGGAATTGAGTTTACCAGGCTGTATTCCGGAATAATCATTGCCCATGCAGGGCGGATGACTGACTTTAAGGATCTTGCGTTTGAACAACAGGAGCAGGTTATTACCCGGATTGCCAGGCAAAAATCGGCTAGGTTGAAGCTTTTAAACGATAACCCTTTTCTGGCAAATATACTGGATGATTTTCCGCCTGATATCATCCGCAGGAACCAGAGAATAATACAGGATGAGTTCTCACTCGAAAAATATGGAAAAAGACTACTTGAAATTTATAGAGAAGTTTCTCAGTGAGTCCACCGATATGAAGCCGGTGCCCACGCTTCTTAAACCATTTTTCAGGACTGATCCGGCCATCAGGGCGATTGCATTTGATGTCTATGGGACCATCCTGGTTTCCGCATCCGGTGATATTGATGAATCTGTAATATCCACTGACAACCTCAGATCCGCATTTGATGCATCCGGAATCCAGCTGGTAAATGGTTCACACCAACAGCAGGAGCTACTCACTGGAATCCTGAATGAATTTAGAAAATCAATACGGGAATTTCACCAGGTTGAAAGTACTGAAGATAAGCCTTACCCCGAGATCGACGTACTGCAGATCTGGGAAAAAATCATACAAGGAAACCAGAATCGGAATCTTCTGCAATTTGACGATCCCCTGTGCATCAAGTGTTTTACTTTCATCTTTGAGGTGCTCAGCAACCGCATTTACCCTATGCCCGGGATGAAAGAGGTCATACAAACTCTTGCCGGGAAAGGGATACCATTGGGAATCGTGTCCAACGCCCAGTTTTATACGCCGGTAATCCTGAATTATTTCCTGCATGGTTCTGTAACTGATTCCGATCAGGTGCAACCCTTTGACAGTGATCTTACGGTTTTCTCATACCGGCACCAGCGATCAAAGCCCGACACCTACCTTTTCGAATGGCTGAAACAGCAGTACAGGAAGAAATTTGGCATCTATGCCGATGAGGTCCTGTTTGTCGGCAATGATATGTTCAGGGATATTTTTCCCGCCCGGGCAGCGGGTTTTAAAACTGCTTTGTTTGCCGGGGACACCAAGTCACTGAGAATGAGACAGGAAAAGCCTGAATTGAGAAAGCTGACGCCGGATTATATTGTGACCGATCTGCATCAAATCTTAAATATCATAGCTTAATGGACATATCGCATCTGAATTACGGCATCATACATTCGCTGATTGGAAAGAATGACGGTGTATCCATTGTTATTGACCAGTCCGTGAACGCAATGGTCAAAGAAATGGGCATTCAACTGGGCAATATCTATTACCTGGCCGCACATTCTTCACCCCGGTTCAATGCGCAAACCCACGATGTTTTCTGGCATAAGAATGAGGTACATTCAACCATTATCCGTAAATTCAGTCAGCCTGACGATGGATCACTGGACGCGCTGATCCATGAAAATGCCTTGCTGGCCAAAGACATTATCGCGGAGTTTGTTCAGCGAAACAGCATTGATATCCTGATCGCGCACAACACTTCTCATCCTTATAATTTCATCACGGCTGTCGGGTTGGGTTACTATTTCGAATCCCTACGGGAACAAAATATTATCTGGCCAAAAATCCTGGTGTGGTGGCATGATTCCTATTTTGAGCGTGAACAATTTGAAAACCCGAATCCGGTGATCCGGAATTATTTGAAATATCTGCCGGGCACTTACGTTGACGGGATCGTATTCATCAATTCAACACAGCCTTCCCTGGCAAGGAAAGTATTCATGAAGTATGGCAACAACAGGCTGGATGAATATTTTGCGGATCGCACCGCAATCATTCCCAATACGCATGATATAACCTGGGACTGGCGAAAATACAACTGGGACAGCCATGAACTGATATATCCACCGCAGGATATTTATAACCGGTCCTTTTTCAAAAATATCGGATTGACCCCCATGCTCGAATCTGCCGGGTTTACTATGACTGAAACCGTTGTTTTGTTGCAACATACACGCATTGTTCCGCGGAAAAAAATTGAACTGGCCATTGATCTGGCCTTTGAGTTGGAAAAGCGATTTCATGAAGCCGGACTTAAAAAGTGCATTGCCCTTTTGATCAGCGGACATTCAGGAGATGAACAGGTTCGGTACAAGGAATTCCTGATCGAGTATTTCAGGATGAAAAAGGAGCAGTTCCCCGGATCAGCGGTATTCATGGTCTTTGGGGAAAGCCGGATTCTTTCTCACCGGGATATCATTGTAGATAAGAAATATTATAATTTTTTCGAGATCCCCGCGATCATTTCATCCGTAGGAGGAATCGGCACCTACTTCAGCCAGGTCGAAGGATTTGGGAACAACCTGCTGGAAATGCTGGCTGCCGGTTTGCCTGTGGTAATCAACAAATATCATGTTTTCAAGTCCGACCTGGAACCGCTGGGTTTTGATCTTCCTTATGTGGAAGAGAACATATTGGATCCAAAAATGATTGAAACAACCTTCAAACTGGCCACAGATTTTGCATATCGAAATAAGGTAATAAAGCATAACCTCGGGATCCTGGCGGAAAAACTTGGACACCGGGTAATTGCCAAACAGTTGACTCCACTCATTAACAATATTTTTACCAAAGGATTACGCTGATTCCTGAAGCATCGATGGGCAAAACAGATCATTCACAGGGATACCGGAAACCCGATATGGCTGCATTTGCAGGCAGAATAGCGCGACACCTGAAAATCATTTACAAGGACAATTTCAGTGAAGGCCTCGTAAATCGCATTCTGGGCATGGCCCGGGTACAGTATGATACCAGGTCAGGCTGGGATGAAAAGGACGTAATCCTGATCACTTACGGGAATAGCATCTATAAATCGGAGGAAGCTCCGCTTCACACATTACATCGCTTTCTCAGCAAAAGACTTGCCGGTACCATCAGTTGCGTGCACATCCTGCCCTTTTTCCCTTTCACTTCGGATGACGGTTTTTCAGTGACTGATTACATGCAGGTGAATCCATCGTTGGGGACATGGGAAAACATAACTGGCCTTAATTCTGATTTCAATGTGATGTCTGATTTAGTCATCAATCATGTTTCCGTTAGTCATTCCTGGTTTAAGAATTACATTTCCGATACCATTCCGGGTAAAGGTTACTTCATCGAGAAAGATCCGGGGGCGGATTACAGCCGGGTGGTAAGGCCCCGGAGTACTTCCCTGTTCACCTGCTTTGACACACCGGGTGGTCAGCGGCAGGTGTGGACGACCTTCAGCGCGGACCAGGCGGATCTGAATTTCTCTAACCCGGATGTCATGATCGAGATGATCAGGATTCTGTTGTTTTATATCAGCAAAGGCATCCGCATCATCCGTCTCGACGCCATCGCCTTTCTGTGGAAGTCAGGGGGAACGACATGCCTGCACCTGCCTGAAACCCACCAGACTGTTAAAATGCTCCGTGACCTGGTTGATTTTGTCAGCCCCGGTTCTGTCATCCTTACCGAAACCAATGTTCCCAACCTTGAGAACTGGAGTTATTTCGGCGATGGCGATGAAGCCCATATGGTATACCAGTTCAG
>JAFGGU010000004.1 GCA_016930375.1 Bacteroidales bacterium
TGTGGAATCTGACGGGCAACAAAATCCGTTCTTTGCCGGTTGCCTTGGAATATTCGGTCATGGAATAGTTGCCGGTGTCGGGGAAGGTTTACTTGAAAATCCCGATTTCAGGTATTATATGACAAGAAACGAACAGGCTTCAGTTCATATTGCAACTGCATATGCCAAAATGAAAAACCGGCTCGGAACCTTTGCTTGTATCTCGTCAATCGGACCGGGAGCAACGAACATGATCACGGGTGCTGCATGTGCCACCATAAACAGGCTGCCCGTTCTGCTTATTCCGGGGGACATTTTTGCCACCAGAAATGTTGCACCTGTTTTGCAGCAGCTGGAATCTCCATTCTCTCAGGATATTTCGGTTAATGACTGTTTCAAACCTGTATCAAAATACTGGGACAGGATCAACAGGGCAGAGCAATTAATAACATCACTGCCTGAAGTAATGAGGGTTCTCACTTCGCCTGCCAATACCGGTGCGGTAACACTTGCAATGCCCCAGGATGTTCAGGCAGAGGCATTTGATTTTCCGGAAGAGCTTTTTATAAAAAGAGTCTGGAAAATACCACGCCCGCGTCCCGATTCAGATTTACTCAAGGAGGCTGGAAAAATTATAAAAGCTTCAAAAAAACCTCTGGTAATTGCCGGAGGAGGAGTAATTTACAGTCAGGCAACCGAGACACTAAAGAAATTTGTTGAAAAGACAGGCATACCGGTCACGGAAACATTTGCAGGTAAAGGTTCATTACCCTTTGACAATCCTTTAAATCTTGGAGCGGCAGGAGCAACCGGAACTCCGGGTGCAAATAAATTTATGTCCGAAGCAGATCTTATAATAGGTATAGGAACACGTTACAGTGATTTTACAACTGCATCAAAAACTGCATTTCAGAATCCTGCTGTAAAATTCATAAACATTAACGTGGCTGATTTCGATTCACATAAACAGAGTGCCTTGCCTCTCACATCAGATGCGAAAGCCTGCCTTGAGGAAATGACAGATCTTCTTGAAGGTTTTAAGACAGCCGAAGCGTACCGGAAGGATGCAGCTGATGCAAACAAATCATGGGATGAACAGGTGAAAGGATTCTTCAGAGTATCCGGCTCACTTCCCGTTACCCAGGCAGAGGTTATCGGAGCAGTCAGCGGATTTGCCGGACCCCGGGATGTTGTGCTTTGCGCCGCCGGCAGTCTCCCGGGCGATCTGCATAAATTGTGGAGGACATCTGATCCGAAAGGATTTCACCTGGAATATGGCTATTCAACAATGGGCTATGAATGTGCAGCCGGTATAGGTGCGAAAATGGCCTGCCCCGACCGCGAAATTTTTGTAATGGTTGGTGATGGCAATTACCTGATGATGAATAATGAAATTGTCACTGCCATCCAGGAAGGAATCAAATATACAATCATCCTTCTTAACAACAGCGGATTCGGAAGTATAGGAGGATTATCCCAATCAATTGGTTCGCAGCGTTTCGGAACGAAATACAGGTACAGGGATGAAAAATCCGGATTACTTACAGGCGAAAGGCTGCCTGTGAATTTCGCTGAAAATGCGAGGAGTCTCGGGGCACATGTGATTGAGGCAAGCGATATCGATTCACTGAAAAAAGCTCTGCATGAGGCAAAGAAACAAACTGTAACTACGGTAATCACTATTGATACAGATCTTTACAAGGGGATCCCCGGATATGCCTGGTGGGAAGTTCCGGTTTCTGAGGTATCGGAATTAGAGTCGGTTAAAGAGGCCTTTGGGATATATACGGAAAATAAGAAGAGACAGAGGTATTATCTTTAGGCGCAGGGGCGCAGAGGCGCAGGAGCGCAGAGGGGTGTTAAGGCATTAGGGGGTTACCGTGTTGCAGCGTCAGGTTGTTAAGGTGATAAAGAGTTGGGCTATTGTGTAATTGCGCCACTGAGCAACTGAGCCCCTGAAACTGTACCATAGAATTACTTATTAAACTATAATTATCATTAAAATCGAATAAACGATCAAACATTATGACAAGAGTACTAAAGAACTATATTAACGGTAAATGGAGCGAAAGCAAAAACACGAAGCTTCGCGATGTAATAAATCCTGCCAGCGGTCAGGTACTGTCACAGGTACCTGCAGGATCAAAAGAAGATATTGATTACGCGGCAGAGTCCGCCCGGAGTGCATGGTGGTCATGGCGGAACACCCCTGCCACACAGCGTGTACAGTATCTTTTCAGGATGAAGCAGATCCTCGAGATCAATGCGGATGAGATAGCAGAGATCTGTACAAATGAATGCGGAAAGACCTTCGCGGAATCCAAAGCTGAAATTGTACGTGCAGTTGAAAATATTGAAGTGGCATGCGGGATACCAAGGTTACTTCAGAGCGATTTCTCGGAGGATATTGCCACCGGAATAGATGAATTCTATATCCGTCAGCCAGTTGGAGTTGGTGCCAGCATCTCTCCTTTTAACTTCCCGGTCATGATCCCTTTCTGGTTCATGCCCTATGCAATAGCCTGCGGGAACACATATATAGTTAAACCATCGGGGAAAGTCCCGGGTTCAATGACCCGCATCTTCGAACTTCTTCAAGATCTTAATCTTCCTGCCGGTGTTTTGAATATGGTTCACGGAGGGAAAGATACCGTAGATGCAATACTTGAAAATCAATATATCAGGGCAATAAGCTTTGTTGGATCGTCGGACGTGGCAAAATATATTTACCGGACCGGTTCGGCTAACGGCAAAAGGGTTCAGGCGCTTGGAGGAGCAAAGAATCCGGTTGTCATAATGCCCGATGCTGATGTGGATACCACGGTTAAGATCATATGTGACAGCGCTTATGGCTGTGCCGGACAAAGATGCCTTGCTGCCGCAATTGTCCTGACTGTCGGAAAAGCCGGAGAGGTATTCCCGGCAAAACTGGCAGAAGCCTCAAAAGAAAAAAGACTGGGATACGGGATGACCCCGGGCGTGGAAATAGGGCCGGTCATTACCGGAGAAAGCAAGGAAAGGATCAACAAACTTATTGAAAAGGCTGTTGGCGAGGGTGCAAAATTGCTGCTCGACGGTCGTAATATAAAAGTTCCCGGAGGAGATAATGGATTTTTCGTCGGTCCCACTATCTTAGAGAACGTCGATATTGAAAGTGAGATCTACAATACAGAGATCTTCGGCCCTGTAATAATTATTAAAAATGTAGATTCACTTGATGAGGCAATAAAACTTGCCAATAAGGGCCACCATGGAAATGCCGCCAGTATCTTCACCACCAGCGGAGCTGCTGCCCGTAAATTCAGGCATGATGTTCAGGCAGGAAATATCGGTATAAATATAGGTATTGCAGCCCCGATGGCATTCTTCCCCTTCAGCGGATGGAAAGAGAGTTTCTTCGGTGACCTTCATGGTCAATCCTTCCATGCGGTTGAATTCTACACCCAGACGAAAGTTGTTATTGAAAGGTGGCATGACGAATGGACAAGAAAATTTTAATTCATTATAGCTGAAACCAGTTTAATACCTCATAAATATGATAAAAATAGCAAATGCCCCATGTTCATGGGGTGTTCTTGAATTCGACCTTGAAGGCAAGGCAGCCGGTTATGAACAGGTTCTCGATGAGATCCATGAGACGGGTTATCAGGGAACTGAACTGGGTGACTGGGGTTTTATGCCCACAATCCCTTCAGAACTAAGCAA
>JAFGGU010000057.1 GCA_016930375.1 Bacteroidales bacterium
AGTGAATAGTGAATAGTGAATAGTGAATAGTGAATAGTGAATAGTGAATAGTGAATAGTGAATAGTGAATAGTGAATAGTGAATAGTTAATGGTTCATCGCAAATTTAAAATAATCTCTTTCAACCTGCTTTGTATCAAGGATATTTTTATTGTATAAAATGATGCGAGATTTGAACAAAATGTCATGCATTGAAATGCGGAATATGGTGTATTTTTGAAGCGGACTAAACCAATCTAAAAATATGAGTCTTCAATGTGGAATTATCGGAATTGCCAATACCGGCAAATCCACCATTTTCAACTGCATGTCCAATGTGAAAGCCGAAACTTCCAATTTTGCTTTTACATCCAACAAGTCCAATATCGGAATCATTCATGTGCCGGACCAGCGCCTGTACGAGCTTGAAAAGTATCAACCCACGCAGAGGGTGGTGCCTGCAACTGTTGAGATAGTTGATATTCCGGGGCTTACCAAGGGCGCCAACCAGGGTGAAGGAGTGGGCAACAAGTTCCTGGCTGATATCCGAAATACCGATGCCCTCATACATGTGCTGCGTTGCTTTGATGATGATAATCTGCCGCATATTGACGGATCGGTAGATCCGGTTCGTGATATCGAAAATATTGACTTCGAGTTGCAGGTGAAAGACCTGGAAAGCGTGGAAAAGAAGCTTCAAAGGCTTGACAAGATAGGCAGGGCAGGGGACAAGGATGCCAAACACGGCACCGAGGTGTTGAACAAAGTGAAGGCTAAGCTGGAATCTTTGGGAAATGTGCGTGATATGAAACTCGATTCACTGGAGCATAAATACATCGATGACCTCTTTCTGCTGACAATTAAACCGGTGATGTTCGTCTGCAATGTCGACGATGCGTCAGCTGTGAAAGGAAACGCATATGTGGAAAAGGTCAGGGAGCACCTGAAAGGCAGAAATGAGGAAATTCTGATAGTTGCAGCCAAACTCGAAGCAGAGATTGCCGATTTCGACAATGAGGAGGACAAGATGTTATTCCTGTCAGATGCAGGCCTGGATGAACCCGGCGTAAACCGCATGGTCCGCTCGGCTTACTCTATGCTGAACCTGCTTTCGTTTTTTACGATTGGTCCGGATGAGATCAGGGCATGGACCATACACAAAGGAATGGTTGCTTCACAGGCCGCCGGCGTTATTCACAGTGATCTCGAGCGTGGTTTTATCCGGGCCGAGGTAATCAAGTACAATGATTTTATTGCCCTGAAATCTGAGCATGCCTGTAAAGAAAAAGGCAAACTGATGATTGAGGGCAGGAATTACTTGGTATGCGACGGGGATATCCTTCACATCCGGTTCAATGTATAGGTTGAAAAAGAACTTCTCACCGGTTTTGAAAAGGTTTTTACACGGGTTATGCCTGTTTTCATGTGCCTGGCTGATGACGGGTGTCATTTCTGCCCAGCAGCAGAAATCTGAAACTCAGGTTACGGCCGAACAATATCTTCATGATCGTGGCGAGGTGATACTTTGTTTTGTGAAAACTTCCCGGTACAGCGTGGATTATCTTACCCGGATCATTTCCATTGACAGGTTCCGCAATGATACCATAACTGCCTATGCCAATGAAACCGGGTTCAGAGAATTTTTATCATTGCAGATCCCTTTTGAAGTGCTGCATCCACCTTCACTGAAAGCTGGCTTCGGTCCCCGTATGTTGAAATCAGGCGACTGGCGTGATCAATATCCTTCCTATACGGAATATATGGACCTGATGGAAGGATTTGAGGCGGAATACCCTGACCTATGCAGGCTTACGTATTTCGGGACGAGTGTAAACGGTCACGAATTACTCGCCCTCAAAATATCGGATAATCCCGAAATTCATGAACATGAGCCAGTCGTTTTGTATTCCTCTACCATGCACGGTGATGAGACACTGGGATATTATCTGATGCTGCGGCTTATCGATTACTTGCTGGCGAACTATGAAACCAGTCCGGCAGTAAAACACCTTGCAGATCATATTGAAATCTGGATCAACCCTTTGGCCAATCCTGATGGTAGTTATTTTTTATCGGACACTTCCGTGGCCGGCGCAACGCGGTTTAATGCCAATCAGGTAGATTTGAACCGGGATTTTCCGGACATCAGGATTTATACCTTGCAGGATGTGCCCAGGGAACCGGAAACCCTCGCGATGATGGATTTAATGAATGATATCCGGTTAACGCTGGCTGCCAATTTTCATGGGGGCGCTGAGGTGGTGAACTATCCCTGGGATACCTGGTTCCGCTTTCACCCTGATGATGCCTGGTACCGGCATATTTCCCGGGCTTATGCGGATACGGTCCATGTATATGCACCAGCCGGTTATATGACCTTTCTGGAAAACGGTATTACCAATGGCAATGCCTGGTATTCGGTGTATGGCGGCCGGCAGGATTACGTAAATTATTTCCTGAATGCCCGGGAAGTGACCATTGAACTATCGGATGAACATATGCCATCTGAAAGCAGCCTTGAAAATTATTGGAATTATAACAGGAATAGCCTGCTTCAATACATCGGTCAGGCACTGACTGGCATAACCGGGATCATTAAGGATTCCGTAACAGGAGAACCCGTATTGGCCAGGATCAGGATTGAAAATCATGACCTGGACAATTCCTGGGTGTATTCATCTGCGGAAGACGGAAGTTATTACCGTTTGATTGGCGCAGGCAATTACATGATAAGAATAAGTTCACCGGATTATCTGATAAAAAGAATGCTGGTGAGTGTAACGGATGGAGAACTCACACAGCTCGATGTGAATCTTTCTCCTGTGATTAAAGCACTGTATCCAAATCCATTCTTGGATGAGCTGAACTTTTATTTGTCTGTACCCGGAAATGATCTGCATTTGGAATTCTTCGATCTGCTGGGCCGTAAGGTCAAAGACATTATCCAGGCTGTGGACTACAGGGGTCCACAGACCATGGATGTCAGTGATCTTTCACCCGGCATGTATGTTGTCAGAATTCAATACGGGGAAGAGGCCTGGAAACAGGTGGTGATCAAGCAGGGGACTTAAGGGAATGAATAAATAAATTGAGTTTGTCCGAATGGTTCCCTGTCAGTTGATTTTCTATATTTGTTGCGAAATTATACCTTAATTTTTTACTATGATAACGACCCTTGGTGAAGCCAGGTTTCCTTCTCCGCTGAATTATGCTGTGGATGACCGTTTGAAAATACCTGCTTCTATAAAGGTCATGCCCGGTGATAAGCATGACAGCAACCTGTTATTCGAGATGGCGGGACCGCGGTCGCGGCTGTATTTTAATCCACGCACCACCCGGGCTGCTATAGTTACCTGTGGCGGACTTTGCCCGGGGATGAATAATGTGATCCGTTCCCTGTTTCTGGAATTGTATTTTATTTATGGGGTCAAAGATATTATCGGATTCCGTTACGGATACACAGGTCTGGATCCGGCCTTCGGAGATGAGCCGATTGTACTTAACCACAACCTGATCGATGATATTCACCGGGACGGAGGAACTTTGTTAGGCACATCCAGGGGACCGGTAAATATTCAGGCAGCTGTGGACAATCTGATCAACCTGAAGATCAATATTCTGTTTACGATTGGCGGAGACGGAACCCAGAAAGGAGGATTCGATCTTTACAAGGAAGCGCAGAAACGCAATTATCCGCTATCGGTCGTTGGTATCCCGAAAACCATTGACAATGACGTGTCATTTGTCTCACGTACTTTCGGGTATCTCACTGCAGTTGAGGAATCCGTGCGGGTTATCAATACAGCGCATGTTGAAGCCAAGAGCGTTCAGTATGGCGTAAGTCTTGTTAAGCTGATGGGCCGCAATGCAGGGTTTATTGCAACCGGAGCCACTGTCGCCAGCCAGGATGTGAATTTCGTTCTGATCCCCGAAGTACCCTTTGTGCTCGAAGGGGAAAAGGGATTCCTGCAGGCGCTCAAGAATCGTATGATCGATCGGAAACATGCTGTTATCGTGGTCGCCGAAGGAGCCGGACAGGATCTGCTGGCGGCAGGAGAAGCCAGGTATGATGCTTCCGGAAATATTATCCTGAAGGATATCGGATTATTCCTGCGTGAACAAATCGATAAATTCTTTAAGACTGAAAAAATTCCGGTTATCATAAGGTATTTCGATCCCAGTTATTCAATCCGGAGTTGTGCAGCTGACGCCGAAGATTCCATACTGTGCGACCTCTATGCCCGCAATGCCGTGCATGCAGCCATGGCAGGCAAAACCGGATTGGTGATAGGATATATTCATGACAGCTTTATTCATGTGCCGGTTGATTTATTGACCCGAAAATCACGAAGAATTGACCTGAATGGCTGGGAATGGAGAGCCGCCCTTGCAGCTACCGGACAGCCGGAAGTGTTCGTTTAGGATTGGCTTCCATTTTCTGATCATCCGCCCTGAGAAAACAAGAAAACCGGACCAATTGGATCCGGTTTCCTGAGCCTCAGTTGAGTGTAGTTTGCAACCAGGCTTTTCTTTCATTCTTATCCTGCATCCCCTGCTAATGGTTTTATTTTGTTGGGGGAAGCAATACTTCATCAATAACATGCACAACGCCATTGGAACCCTGAACATCTGTCAGGACAACTAAGGATGTGCCGTTAATGGTTACCGAAGCTCCCAGGTTTACTGCTATGTCACCGTTGAGAGTGGCAACATTGCCGGAACTCAGCTCAGAGGACTCCACATTTCCGCTTACAACATGGTAAAGCAGAATTGGTACAAGCTGTTCCTTGGTCAGATCAGCAATTCCTGATACACCCAGCGCTGTAAATAGCTCTTCAAATGCAGCATTGGTGGGGGCAAACACTGTAAAGGGACCTGCTCCGCTCAATGTTTCTGCAAGTTCGGCCTTTACAACAGCCTCAACCAGGATGCTGAACTGCGTATTGTTGATCGCAAGATTAACAACTGTAGGAGGCAGCAATACTTTGTCAATTACATGTATTACACCGTTCGTGGCAAGAATATCAGCGGACGTGATTTCCGATGAACCGTTCAGGATCACCTCATCGGCATTTACCTGCAGGGAGATCGCGGTTTGTTCGGGACCTGCGCTCAGTGTATTTACATAACCATTTGTGAGATCTGTTGATAATACCTTGCCGCTTACCACGTGATACAGTAATATCGGCGTTATAGCTTCGGCGGAAAGATCATCCAGACTGGACACGCCAAGATCAGCAAGCAAATCAGCAAAGGCTTCGTTAGTGGGAGCAAATACAGTAAATGGTCCGGTTCCCTGTAGTGCAGAGACCAGGTTGGCTTTTGTAAGCGCAGCTACCAAAGTAGAGAAATTATTGTCGGAAGATGCGATTTCAACAATGCTCTTCATTTCTTCCACAGGTGCCTTATCGTCGTCGTTTTCACATGATGCGAATACGAACATCCCGAGAAGCATTACTGCTGTTACGGGTTTGAAGAATTTTATAAACTTTTTCATATTTCTGGTTTTATTGATTTGATGTAGTAACAATAGAGTCATTAAAAATGTTTAATAAATAATATAAAAAAATAAACAAAAAATATTCAAATATACTTGAAATATATCTTAATTTATGTATTAATAAATTATTATACAGTTATTTAAAGAATCATTTGTAAAATAATTTCTAAATTATGAAATGTATAATAAAAAGACATTTATTTTAAACAAAATGGGACATTTCATATACAATTGCCTGAATTGATTTTGATTTTACTATTTTTATTGCCCGATTCGAATCACCTTCCCCATGAAACCACACTACCTGAAATCAGGACTACTATTTCTTTATTTTTTGATTCTGGTTGTTTCATGCATACATCCCATTTATCCGCGGGAAATGTACCTGCAGCACTCCGCAACTATTATAGCAGGCGCATTTCTGATATATGTTACGGTTAAGAATAATCTAAGCAATAAAGCCTTTGTATTAATCTTTGTATTTATGGTCCTTCATATCATCGGGGCACGATGGATATATTCCTATACCCCTTATGACAGTTGGATAAAAAGCCTGACAGGATTCAGCATCAATGATTGCTTTGGCTGGGAGCGAAATCAGTATGACCGGTTTCTTCACCTGATATTTGGATTCCTGTTGCTGATTCCTGCCAGTGAGATCTATCACAAATGGCTGGGTGTTCCTGCAAGGCGATCGGATCATATTGCGTTTCTGTTTATACTTGCCGGCAGTTTGTTCTATGAAGTATTTGAATGGTTCTTAACGCTTGTGCTGTCGCCCGAACAAGCCGATTCGTATAACGGACAGCAGGGTGATTTCTGGGATGCGCAGAAGGATATGGCACTGGCCATGCTGGGAGCTCTTGTTATGATCGCAATCCGGAGGATGAAAAGAAAATGAAGGTTTATACCGGATATATTCCTGGTTAATTACTTTTCTTGCCAGCGAGCAACAAAAAACTATCTTTGCCGTTCAACGTAAATATATATTCAATTTCAACGTATGAGTAACATTCCTAAAGTTCTTTCTGCCTGTGTTTCAATTTGTTTTATCGTATCAACCACCCTATATTCCCAGGATCTGAAAAAGATACCGCCTGAGAAACCCGGTATCATTGTCGGTATTGTGGTAAGTCAGATGCGTTATGATTATATCCAGCGGTTTTGGGACAAACTCGATGAAAATGGAATAAAATTATTGGTTAATCGAGGCACTTATTGCAAAAATACCAGTTTCAATTACCTGTTTTCACAACAGGGAGTCGGGCATGCCAGCATTTCAACGGGGACCACGCCAGCCGACCATGGTATTGTAGGCCGCGAGTGGTACCTGTATTTGCAGGATAAACTGGAGCAGAGCACTGATGATCCGCAGCATAAGGCGGTCGGAGGCGACGTGGATAACGGGAAATACAGTCCCAGGAACCTGATGTGCACCACTTTTTCCGATGAGTTGCGCCTTTCGAACAATTTCAGTTCCAAGGTATTTTCCATTTCGCCGGACCCGGCGCCCGGTATATTTTCTGCCGGACATACGGCAAACGGCTCCTACTGGTTCGACAAACGCACCGGCAACTGGATCACCAGCACCTATTATGCCGATTCACTGCCCAAATGGGTGGATGAATTCAATGCCAAGCGTTTTCCTGATATTTATCTGAAAGAAATCTGGAATCCGCTGTTTCCCATTGGGAACTATACTGAAAGTCTTCCTGATAAAAATAACTATGAAACTGGTTTTAAGGGACAGGTTACCTTTCCTTATCTGCTGGAAGAAATATCTGAGATCAGCAAGAAAAAGATCGATTACAGTCTGCTGGATAAAACTCCTTTCGGAAACACCTATACCAAAGACTTCGCCGCAACCCTGATTGTCAATGAGCAATTGGGCAAGGATGACATTACCGATGTGCTGATGATTTGTTTCACTGCCATGGAAAACATCGGCAATCTCTTTGGTCCCAATTCAGTGGAAATTGAAGATGCATTCCTCAGGCTTGATAAGGAAATAGCGCATTTTCTGGCATTCCTGGATGGACAGGTGGGTAAGGAAAAAGCCCTGGTTTTTCTGACATCTGATCATGGTGTAGCGCAAATACCTTCGTATTTGAGCGATAACAAGATCCCTGCAGGTTATTTTAACCGGAACGGAGCGCTTTCCCTGTTATTGAGCGCGCTCAACAATACCTACGGCAAAGGTGAATGGATAAGGGCTTATCATGCCCAGCAGATCTATCTCAACCATACCCTCATTGAGGATTCGAAGATTTCGCTTACCCAGATGCAGGACTATATTGCCCAGTTTATGCTGCAATTTTCGGGAGTTGCCAATACGGTAACATCGCATACCCTGCAGACTGCCAACTTCACCGAAGGCGTATACAGGAAGATACAAAACAGCTTTAACCAAAAAAGGTCAGGGGACGTAATCATCAACCTGAAGGCCGGATGGGTGGAAAAGAGCGATGTGTCCACCGGAGGCACGTCCTCGTATTCTTACGATTCGCGCATTCCTTTGATATGGTATGGCTGGAAAGTAGGCCGGGGTACTATTACCCGCCAGGTTGATATCGTTGATATCGCGCCTACCATTTCAACCTTTTTAAATATTACCTTTCCCAATTCATGCACGGGCAAACCGGTTTTTGAATTGGTTCAGTAATAGCATTTGCACATTTGCACATTTGCACATTAAAATGCCAACTGCATGGTTGCCCTTATCCCAAACGGACTTACATCCGGATGATCAAGGTAAGAGAACCGCCACATGGCCTCTACCCTGAAAAGCTTGAAAATATTCTCAATGCCTACTCCTGCTTCATAATAAGGCTTACTGAGTCCTGCAAGACCTTCGGGGAATTCCATAACCGATTCATTCTTGTCTGAAAGCCTGCCATACAGTATATTACAGCTAACCACTTCACGCCAGTTAAGACGTCTCAAAAGGGGAATCCGGTTCAGGAAAAAACCCTGGAAATGATGTTCGGCGTATAAACTGATGTATTCATCACTGACAAATTCATAGTAATTCATCATGTTGAATGACAAAGCGTCATAGGCATAGGTTTCGTTGCCCTCGTGAAGTTTAAGCAGCGGGTAGGGAAGGGTGCCGTATATTTTTCCTAAAGTGAACCTGAATTTCAGATAACCAATGGGAGCGGTTTCGACTTTATCCGATATTTTCAATCTTATCTTGAAATATTCGTACTCGCTTCCAGTAAATCCTTTGGGTCCGTATGTCAGGTCGAGATCGAGCGTTGGGTACTGCGATCCGAGACTTTTTCGTTCAAATTTGCCCCATAGGAATTTTTCACGGTAAGCGAAATGGGTGCTCAGGGTAAACTCAGCGGATGTGAGGGGTGAACCCTTGACGGTGTCGGTTAGCAATTCATTGTTGATGAAGGGCACATAGGCAGTGGGATATATCTTCTGGCGAATAAACTTCATTGTATTTGAAAAACCCGGCGCCCACTCATGCTCATAAAAGGCATTGAACTGATCCACCATGGTGAGTTTGTAATTGGGATTACGCCGCATGACGGATGTCAGCCAGTTGTCTTCGAGAAATGCGTTTTCACTTTTGCCAAGTTGCCGGATATCGTGGAAATAGGAAATCGTTGTGGTCCTGCGGGGGTTGGTGTTGAACATATAGGTAACGTACAGCCCGTATTTGAACCGTTTATCCCCGAAACCATAGGCGATATGTCCTCCGGGCATGATTTTGGTGCTGAATTTATTGCTGGTCCGGCCTCCGGCCCTCAGACGCAGACCTTCAATGACATTGGAACTGATGACGGTGTAATAAGGACCCAGTTCTACAGGACCGGTCACTATATAATAATTGGCCAGCATGGTGGCCAGGGTGTTGAGTGTTTTATACAGGGGAACCTTCTTAACTGAATCCACCATGGTGTAGATCTTGCTGTCCTCCTCGGTGAGAGAGGTTTTCCTGTTATTCTCCCAGTAGCTGTCATCCCGGTCGATTTCATTTTCGAGCATATAGGTATCGGTGGTAATCTTCCTGATCCTATCCGGAATTGGATCGTTAAACCGGATACTGTCATAAACGGCTGTTTTCCTGCCGAAGAACCCGTAGGATTTTTCAACCACGTTAAAGTCGATCACCAGGTCCTCGCTGGTCAGGAACCAGGTTGAATCATTCAACTGATCGTATTCATAGGTGGCGATCATATCCTTGAGGAGGTTGAGGTTGACATCCTTGGAAACCCGGAGCTGGAATTTTTTGATCGCAAAGGTGGAGTCGGTTACCCAGAAGAAGCCGTGAAAGGTTCTTTCCTGTTTGCGTTTGGGTTTAAAAGATATTTTGTGGCAGAATCTGCCGTCGATGAATGTGCTGTCCTCGAGGTAATATTTATAGTACAGCCGGCCGATATCCGCAATGGGACTAATAAATCCGGGATCGAAGAAAGTAATGAAATCATCATAAATATTCAGCTGCTGGTACATTCTGCCGGTAAACTGGGAAACGGTCTTGTTCTCAATTCCACTTATCTTGAATCCTTCGATCACTTCGCGGTTGACAGGAGGATTCTTAGAATAGTATACCTTGGAAACGGTTTCAGTTATCAGCAGGGGAAGATAGTTTTTATTGAAAACCTCGGATGAGTCCATATAGTCAAATACGAATCCGAAATCCTCCAGGAATCGCTGATTCTTTAGATTCTCGCCCACGTTGTTCAGGTCGAGCCGCATTTTGGTATAGGCATTATATTGGTAAGCCGGCAACCGGGCAGGGTTATTCTTCTTTTTGTTGTCATTGATACTTTTTAGTATCCTGAAGGCCGGATTCTCCCCGGGGGTCACAATTACGGCTTCGAGGGTTATGGCCAGGGGAATCAGTTGAACATCGAAGTACTGCTCAGTTCCGGTTTTAACCGGAAGTCGCACCAGCCTGTATCCCACACTCGATACCAGGAGGGTGTCGGTTGCCCTGGTTGTTGTGAGGTAAAATGAACCGTCGGCTTCGCTGATCGTGCCCACCAGGCTATGCTGAAAACCAATGTTCGTGTAGGGAACGGGTTCGTTGGTCTCGGCATCAATAACCTTTCCCCTGATCACTGTTTTCTGAGCTGAAAGGCTGAAAGCGGAGGCGAAGAGAAAAAATGAAATTATATGGAATCTGGATATCAATTGCTAAAGGATTAAATGATTAAATTCAAACGGCATACCATTGCAAATAGTATACCAATTTATGCAGTGCCCGGTTTAGAACTCCCACCGGAATCCCAAGGTCGGCAATATTTTCCATTCAGCCGGTCCGAACGGGAAATTCCGGTTTATTTCCACTTCACCACCAAGGGCGATTTTTGGCGTGAGGAGATACCAGAACTGGGGTTCGGTCTGAAAAACCAGTTCTTTCTTCTCCGGGTCATCCAGCCTGTCCTGTGACCAGACATCCACAAATCCCGTCAGGAGACCCCTGCCTTTGAAAACAGGCTGAAACCAAACTGCAGTAAATTGGAAATCAGGGACATCCATGCCGCGTGAAATCCGGCAAAGCCACTGGGTGGTCAGCACCAGCCGGCCAATTTTTAAAGGATGACTGAAACCGGTCAGGAATATATTGTTGAAGCTGGCTGCCCCCATGTAATTACCCGTATCGCGATAGGCCATGAAACCGTCGTTGTATTCAATATGAAGGGTCAACTGGTCAAAAGCAGGATTTTTTCTCAGGCCGGGAATATAGAAATCCCGCGAGAATTCCAGGTAAGCAGCTGACATACTTCGTGGTTTCCCGGGGAAATCAAAATCCAGGTCCACGAACCAGAAGGTTGATCCCAGCGTATCGGGCCGGAACATTTCGAAGGTGGCGGTCCAGAACCTGCGATCCTCTCCGAAATCATAATGGAGCTGGAAATTCTGAGCCCTGGCGATCAGGGGAGCAAGGATCAGTAAAAGAACAATTGGTTTTTTCATACAGGGATAAACTCTGGCAAAAATAAGAAAACAATTGTTAGGGAATAGTGAGAAGGTGAAAAGGTGAAAAGGTGAATAGGTGAAGAGGTGAATAGGTGAATAGGTGAAAGGGAGATGTGAGGATGAAGCGATTAAAAAATAAGATCGGGGATATTGGGAGATCTGTCCCCCGCCGGCGGGGGTAGGGGGTGGATACATGAATGACATATTTGGATTAACACTCATTATTAAATTTTTACTACTTTTAACCAAACGGGCCAGGGAAAGATGTAATAAGTGAGTATGAGATGATGTATGGGCACACATGAACAGTATTATTGGAAACATAGCAGCTAATATACCTTAATATGAGACTTCTTTTTTTTATTACAGGTGCTTTGTGTTCCCTTTTGGGCATGGGTCAGGTCAATAATACATTGTTAATGCCGGAAAATATCGTAGTAGTAAAGAAAAACCCTGTAAAACTGTTCTCAATGGATAATAACTTTTTTCTTGAAGGGCAGTCCCTTACGGTAAATGGTAAATTAACCAATGCCCAAATAGATACCAGTTACGATAATTTAATTCTTTTCACCAAGTTCAAAAATTCAAATGGCTTTAAGGAAGTAATTTCATATAACCTGAGTTCCGATTCAGTGATTTGGAGACACAGAACCTTAAGTCAGAACTGCAAAATAATGGATGATAAGATTGCATTAATTCATTCAGTGTCTTCAACAAATAATAATAAAATTTTTCTGATCGACCGTAAGACAGGAAAACCGGGAATTTTTACCGAAGACGCGGATGTTTATTCATCATCAAATCAGAATGTTCTTTTTATTTTCCCAAGAAATGGATATGGTAAAGAATTACAGATTTTCAACAGTGAAAACGGACTTTTCTTAACAAGAATTAAGCTGCCTTCGGACTATTTCTTTTCATCTTATGCGGTGGATGATTCGTGTCTTTATTTAAATATTAATGGAATTCATGCGTTGAACAGTGATTATGAAATACTATGGCATGCTGACTTAAGGGCAATGGAACTGGACGTAAAGTCTGTAATTCTCTCCTCAATTTTCAGCATTGGAATTGGAGTACTCACCGGCTTTGTGCCGATTTATTCTGCTCCGAATTACCTGGCAAATCTGACTTCCAATATTCTTTTTCATAACAATAATCTGTTCATAACTGATAAGGAAAACATCTATTCATTCAATAAAAAATCAGGCAAAGAAAATTGGCGTCAAAAGCTTCCGACAAAGACCGGATTCACACATTTAATTACTGTAAATGATTCCATTACTGCAGTGATTAATACAGGTCTTTGTTTTAAAAATGGACGGATGCAAAGTTATGGTTCACCTTTTTACATCTTATTTAGCAACAGGAGTGGCAATATTAAATATTCCCATACCTTTATAACTCATGATTATGTCTCAGATTATGAATGGAATGGAGACACAGCCCTGGTTGTGTTTAATAATGGCATTTGCCGGATGAACAACGATAGTATCTTTGATGATCAGATATTCCAAACCGATGATTCCCTCGGCATTATGCAATACATGCTGCAGGATAGTCTAAACCGGATTTATATCTCGGATCCTGAAAAATTGAGATGGCACCCCTCTTACACATATTCGCGATCAAGTAAAGATGTACAAATAATCTCGACAAAAGGATTGATCATTTTAAGCAACGATACCAATATACCAAGAATTGTACAATTCTACAGGATTGGCAGGCTCTTGTTTGAGAACAACAGCTCTCAGTTCTTTGAAACTTTAATGCACGATGGAAATAAAAATTCATTCAGATATGGCATTCTAAAACTTGAAAAATTGAATGGAACAATCATTAGTTTTATTCCGGATAATCCATATCTATCCGATAAAGAAAGATTGTACATATTAAAGCAAGATTCTGTTGAAATGTATGTGCTTGAATAATAACCTGATGATTTTCAAAATGGTCAAGCTATGAATTTGAATATGTGAGATACTAAATACAAAGCATGTTACATATTAACTTATCGGAATAATGATGACGTACATATCCATATTGCGGGGAATTAATGTGAGCGGACAGAAAAACATTAAAATGGATGCATTGAAGGAAGTATATGAAGATTTACATTTTACCAATGTTCAGACTTACATTCAAAGCGGAAACGTGGTTTTTCAATGTGATAAGTCGGAACAAAAAGATTTGGCGCTCAGAATTTCGCAACTTTTACAAAAGAAATTTGGATTTAATATCCCGGTAATTGTTTTGGAGATAGCAGAGTTAAAAAGCATTATAAGAAGCAATCCATATCAAAATGACCCATCCAGGGACATTTCCCATTTACATGTTACTTTCCTGGCCTCCGGACCTGAACCATTCGATATAAACACAATTGATCCATACAAATCTCCGAATGAAGAACTGACGCTGACTGAAAAGGCTGTTTATCTGTATTGTCCGTATGGTTACGGTAAAACCAAACTGACAAACGCGTTCTTTGAGAATAAACTAAAAACCGGTGCAACAACCAGGAACTGGAGAACAACCACAGAACTTTTACATATCGCTGAGAAACTAAACACATAAAACAAACAACATGAAAAAGAGAACAGGAGTTATGGTTGCGCTGCTTCCATTTGTATTCGCATTAAGTGCATATTTGGTATTTTATGAACGTATCGAGAGCAAACCAAACCACGTTGGATTCTGGTTTATCCTGGTATTGGGAATGTCAGTGGGTGTTGCATTGACGCGACTGATCCTATGGTTCAAAGAAAGGGAAAATGTATAGTTTGAATAAATCTTCCCTGCAAAAAAGCCGACGTATTATGTTAATTGCACTTTCTGTCGTATTAGCTTGCTTACTTGTGCTTATAGGAGTACTGTTGGCATTCAGTCATGGAAAACCTATGCCTTTCCTGGACGAGAACGGAAGACCGATTGAAGGAAGCATTTCTGAGAAAATCCATGTCAATATCAATGGACTGGAACAAGGAATGATTATCAAGAGTAGGGACAAAACAAAGCCTGTGTTGCTTTTCCTGCATGGCGGGCCCGGTTTGCCTGAATACTTTCTTACTAAAAATCACCCCACAGGTTTCGAGGATTACTTTACCGTATGCTGGTGGGAACAGCGGGGTGCCGGTCTTTCTTACAGCCCGGATATTCCGCTCGGGACCATAACGGTGGAGCAATTAATTTCCGATACCAGGGAGGTAACCAATTACCTTCGCAATCGTTTTGGAAAAGAAAAGATTTATCTGATGGGGCATTCAGGAGGATCATTTTTTGGCATCCTGGCGGCAGCAAGATCACCGGAGCTTTACCACGCCTACATCGGCATCGCTCAAATGTCACAACAGCATGAATCGGAAAAGCTGGCCTATACATATATGGTGGAACAGTATCAAATGGCTGGAGATCAAAGAATGCTCAAAAGGCTTGGGAAGTTTCCTGTCGATAAGATGGATTCCATACCGGATTCTTACCGCGCCCTGCGTGATGATGCAATGCACAAAATCGGCATTGGTACGATGCATACTATGAAATCAGTAATCACCGGCCTCTTTTTACCATCTTTTATAAACCGTGAATATTCGTTCCCTGAAAAGATCGCAATATGGCGCGGCAAATGGTCTGAATATTCCACAATTTTGTGGCACCAGATGTTAGCAACAGACTTAACCACAAAGGTTACTAAACTTGATATTCCGGTCTATTTTTTCCATGGCATATTCGATTACACAGTTACATATGCCTTGGCAAAGGAATATTTTGAAATGCTGCAAGTGCCCATGAAAGGATTTTACACTTTTGAAAAATCTGCCCACAGCCCGTTGTTTGAAGAACCTGAAAAAATGCAGAATATTTTGCAGGAAGATGTTCTGTCAGGATTGAATAATCTGGCCGATAAATAAAGCATCACGTGACCAATATTTATAATTTTGTAATCCATGAACAGCATCGATGATTACATAAAAGATTTTCCTGAAGACGTTCAGATTCTTTTACAGAAAGTGCGCGCAACCATAAAAGAAAAGGCCCCCGGAGCTATTGAAAGCATGAACTATGGAATGCCGGGTTATAAGACAAACGGGAGACCACTGGTATATTTTGCAGGATATAAAAACCACATTGGATTTTATGCCACACCAACAGGGCATGAACAATTTGCGGAGGAACTTTCGAAATACAAGCAGGGAAAGGGGTCTGTTCAGTTTCCGATGGATAAGCCCATTCCGTTCGATTTAATTGGTAGGATTGTTGAATTCAGGGTAAAAGAGAATTCGGCAAAATCTAAAAAGAAATAATATTGTCGCTTGAAATTTTACGATATGAATATGAAACTCATCCGGAGAATACTTACAGTGATGTCATTTATTATCATTGTACTTATTCTCGTATATATGGATTATTCCGATCTGTCCTGGCCGGCCAATAAGCACAATTATCTTGGGCTCATGGCCTGTATCCTGAATATATGGGCGCTGGTATTCCTGATCAGGGAAAAACAGGAATAGAAGAATGCATTCTCAGTTGCTGATCAACAATTCCAGATTCTTTTGATCGCAGTATGTTTTAATTTCGCTGATGGTTCTGTTGTCAGGCAGGGATAAATTTCCGAAATCTCCGCCCCAGCATCGCGCCAACCATCCCTGGCCGATCCAGAAGATGGATTCTCCTTCGGGGATCTTATCGAGCAGCATTTTAAGCGAATCCCTGCCCAACACTACGATGCGGTTATCGGTAACTTCCAAATAAGATTTTGTCCGGTTTGTTCCTGGCAAAATTGAATAATTCCAGTCATCTCCATTGGGCCAGCTGTATAATTCCCAGCCTTTCATGGAATGTTCAAAGGATATCGTATCGGGATTGAACTGATTTACAGGCTGAAGATCCTGATCGCTTTCTTTGGAACATTGGGCGAAGATGAAAGAGATCATGATCACCATGAAAACCATGGATATCTTCAGATTTTTCATAACCGTGTTTTCATAATGATGCCGGCATTCAAAAAATGGTTGCGTTAAGCGGGTTACTATTCTTCAAAATCAGGATTCACCGGCCCTTCCGGACAGTTCAGTGGTAATTCAGCCACAAAAGTCTGATTTATCGTGTAAGCCGTTTTGAAAACCGAGCTATCAACGATCTCAAAAGAGATGTTATCGAACCAGGTTTTACCGGGCCCCTGCAGTATTACACCATAATAAATTACGTTGGTTGATTCAGGCACGTCAAAAACAATTACGCATTTTGTCCAGTAATTGGTTCCGGTAAGTGGCCGGTCATCCATATTGTCAAAATCAGCAATTATCTGCCTATCATAATCATCAACTCGCAACCACATCATGCTGTAGGAAGTCAGGGATGCGAGTGATTGTACATAACCTGTCATTCGTACCCGTTCTCCTTTGAAGGAATCTACCATACACCACTGGCACATGGTACCGAATCCGTGGGCGGTGTCCGCCACCGATTCGATATACCCGCTTTTTTCACCATGCTGGGCGTCCTGGTCTTCAACACCAATAATATATTCTTCAGGATGGCTTCCGGCTAAAAACCAGCCATGAGGTTCATTTTTTCCGGAATCCTCTTTCTCACAGCTCAACAGGCCTGTGAAAAGGATGATAACAACCAGAAATCGAAAGGTTTTCATTGTGGTTTTGGGTTTATTGATAAATATCCTAACTCATAAAGAAAAGGTACGAAAATTTAATAAAATTGGGATAAATCCGTTATTATTTTCAGTTATACCTGCCATGAGAACCCAGAGTAACTATCAACTAAATTCTATACTTTTACAAAAATATTTTCAAAAATGAGTTACCGGCACACCCTGGAGGCAGCGCTTGAAAGTCTGCACGAGATCGAAGATCTGATCAAAACCTTCCCGTCAGACGGGAATATACCCAATATCGAGATTGACCTTACCCTGCAGAAGATCAGGAATATATATGAGCTGTTGCTGATGATGAAGAAGGAGGAGAGGACAGGAGCAGTAGCAGCGGCAGCGGCAGAGGGGAGAGTAGCAGCAGCGGCAGTTGCAGCAGATGGAGAAGTAGCAGCAGCAGCGGCAGATGGAAAAGTGGCAGCAGCAGTGGCAGTAGCAGTTGAGGAATCTGTCAATAAAACTGCTACCCCTTCTTCAACTTCCACCACCCACGCTCCTGCTACTGCTGCTGCTACTGCCGCTGCTCCTGCTGCTCCTCCTCCCCAGACTCTCGGCGACCAGTTCAAAGGCAGAACCACCCTGCATGAAAGTCTTCACCAGGCAATGGGCCATGAAGGAGAAACACTGGCACATGCCAAACCGGTGACCAACCTCATGGCTGCTATTGGTATCAATGACCGATTTACTTTCATCCGGGAACTGTTTAACAGCGATACGAATGCTTTTGAAACCACTATGGGTATATTGAATGATGCATCCAGTTTCAATGACGCCTATAACCATATGATCCAGCATTTCGAATGGGACATGGACAGCGAGTCGGTTCAGCTGTTGCTCGACATCATACGCCGTAAGTTTATCAAAAGCCGGCATGAGTAAGCTTTACATTGTGCCAACACCCATCGGGAATCTCGAAGATATTACACTGAGAGCCATACGTATACTGAAGGAAGCAGACCTTGTCCTTGCTGAAGATACCCGCACCACCCGCAAGCTATTCTCGCATTATGGAATAAGCACAAGGTTGCAGTCTTATCACATATTCAACGAACATCAGAAAACGGAAGAAATAGTCGACCGCATTGCTGGAGGTGAAACCACAGCCCTGGTGAGCGACGCGGGAACACCATCCATCTCTGATCCTGGCTTTATGCTGGTTCGTGCGTGTATTGAGCGCAACGTTCCCGTTGAATGTTTGCCGGGTGCCACTGCTCTCATTCCGGCGCTGGTGAGTTCGGGCTTCCCCAGTGATAAGTTTTGTTTCGAGGGCTTCCTGCCGCACAAAAAGGGACGGAAAACGAGGTTGTCAGAGTTGGCAAAGGAATCCCGCACCATCATCCTTTACGAATCACCGCACCGGATCCTGAGAACCTTGCAGGAACTGCAACAGGCGATGGGAGATGAAAGACGATGCGCTGTTTCTCGGGAATTGTCAAAACTTCATGAAGAAACCATCAGGGGAACGTTTACGGAATTGGTGGAGCATTTTGCAAAGCATGCACCGCGGGGGGAGATTGTGGTAGTGATAGCAGCAAGTAATTAAAATCCGCCTTGGCGGCTTTGCGTCTATGCGAGAGATTTTTTCACGCAAAGGCGCAAAGAGATATTTTAAATTAAATCTTTATCAGGTAAATATTCCTGAATTCGATATCCTTTCCCTCGCTCTGCAGGCATATACTCCCCTTTGACAGGGAAGTTCCGGTGGCCTTATTTTGTAAAGTGCCGTTGATATAAACTTCAATGGTGTTGTCTTTGCAGATCACTTCCATCGTGTTCCAGTCGCCCACCGGTACTTCATTGGAAGTTTCTTTTTTTACCACGGCGATCTTTGTTTTGTCGGTTCGCTCATTCATATCCGTACCTGCCATGCAGATGAAATCACCGGCGCTGCCGGCTTTCAGCTGACATTCAAAGCAGGCCGGCCAGATGGTGTCGGGAACCTGGGCATGAATGAATACGCCGCTGTTGGTGGCTTCTGCAGGCCAACGCCATTCCAGGTGCATTTTATAATTTTCGTACTGTTCACGAGTTCGCATATAACCAAAAGGATTTCCGGTGATATGAATGGCGGCATCCTTAACTGTGAAAACTGCTGCAGGATCAACGGATGGATCCTTCAAAAAAAATACCCAGTTGTTGAGGTCCTTTCCGTTAAACAGCCTGATATAAGCATCAGGCGCACATTCTCTCTGTTGATCCGCGGATGAGCTTACAACCTGAGCTATCAATGAACCGCTTATAGAAGTAATGAACAACAAAGTAATAGCTGCAAGATATTTCATAGGTATTGAATTAAACTTCATCAAAGGTATGCTTTTATCAGAATTTATAGGATGCTCGTAAGGAAAAAGCACCCATATCCTTTCCAGAACCGGTGTTATTAATATAATCCCTGGCGCACAAAATGCCGCTATAAATCCACACCGTGATGTGCTTATTGGGAATATACATCATTTCAGCCACAATGCCACGGCTTATATCCTTTCCCAGTTTTTTGCCGGATTCATCTGTATCGCGGGTCATCTTCCGGATATCATTCGTGTAAATGCCATCGTTTACTGAATACCTCCAAAAGGACAGATAGCGAAAAGTAAAGGTAAGTTTATGGGAGAGAACCAACTCTGCTTCAGGAGAAAACAGTATAATGTTGGCGGAGCCGACGGTTATAATATCATGTATGGGGGATTTCGTCGAAACCGGCCTGAAAGTATTCATAAGGCCATCAGCTTGTTCCCTGTCGCCGCTGTATACCGCTTCTCTGACCGATAATTTAGGTTTACCGGCAAGTCCCTGCCACCGGTAACCGAATAGTGCAGTCAGATGCCATGCCCGGATATCCTGGTGACCAAATTGCCCTACCTGGTATGTAAACTCTGCATCACCGGTAAATGAACCTGAACTTTTGCTGAACCTGATTCCCAGGGAATGCCTGTTTTCGTTGGCGGTGTCATTGGCATAGGTTGAATTCCTAAATTGCGCGTTAAAATAATACAGATCCAGCGAACATTTTTCAAGCAAGGGAACCGACCAGTAGCTTGCCAGCACATATTCTTTCGTACGCGGGGCATTGTCAAGAACTCCAAAAGCATAGGAAACCGGTTGAACCATGAACAGATCACCGGTAATATTTTTCAGACCAATAGTCATGCGGGCTCCATCAAAAGTCTGACGCACGGTTGGCCCGTCTCTCAAACCCAGGATACGGTCCTGGCCAAAAAGGAATTCCTGGCGACCCAACCTTAGCTGCAAGGGAAAGGGGATATTGAATCGCAGGTCTGCAAAAGCCAGCATGATGCTGAGATCATCCCGGTCAACCTGGGGTGAAATGGTATTTTTACCGGTTGCGTGGCAGCTGTTCAACTGGACGAACAGGCGAAGAAACCTTTTCATTTGCAGATCACCATGCAGCATATAACGTTGCTGCAAATAGAAGTCCCGGTCATTGGTTCCGGTTCTGACATCGCCAAAGTTCACATGGTTGTAGTAGCGTATCTGCTCCCGGATCTCTCCTCCGAATGATAAAAGCACACCTGGCTCATTTTTAACCAGCGAAAGTTCTTTGATTGCCCGGTGAAATTTCCAGTCGGTGCTGTCGGCGGCAAGGGCATGATTATCGTCGAGTGGTCGCATTAAGCCAATTGGCGCATGCTGTGCGTACACTTCTATTATTCGGAAACAAAGTAAAAGGATAAGAATTCCTGTGTTTCTCATAAAACTTATAGGGTGCCGAATACAAGATCAATAATAGTGATTAATTTTAACGTGCAGGTATACGGAAAAGAAAAATTACTGCTTATGCTTCACATCCGCCCCCATCACCTCATCGACATTATCCGGAACATTGGGCAGGGAAGACCTGTGGTTCCGCATCCATACGGACATGCACAACATACCATCACCCAGACCATTCTCGCGGGCACAGTGCGTGAGATCAGCTTCGTAATCGGTGCAGATGATCTGTGTAAACCCTGCATTCACCTCACTGCAGAAGGAATATGCAAAGACATCCTTCCTCAGTTGGAATACAGGGTATTAAAACAGGAGTATAATGATGACCTTGATCGAAGGGTGATGGAATACCTGGGACTAAAGGAAAATGCAACCGTTTCCCTGGCTGCTTTTCTCGATATGATTGAAAAGAACATGGCAGGACTGGTAACTGTCTGCACGCATCCAAAAGAAGACGAAAGCAGCAGGAGATTTGGGTTGGAGAAGGGGATAGCATTCGTGAGAGGGGGGTGGGGAGAATGGGAGATTGGGAGAGTGGGAGAAGGGGAGAGATGACAAGGGGACAAGGGGACAAATAGGAAGAAGCCGCAGCGGCAGCGGCAGCAGCAGTGGCAGTGGCAGTGCGATGGATAAGAATGAAATCTGCGGGATTTATTTCTGCGTAATTCGCGAAATCTGCGAGAAACATAAAACTTTTTCATGTTTTATTATTGATTTTTTTCTGCAATAATTTGTTTTGGTATACAAAACGATTATATTATCAACCTGACTTTTGATTATATTTTAATCATTTAAAACCAAAACCTTATCATGGAAAAATTAATAGCCTGTTGTGGCTTGAATTGCGAAACCTGCGATGCGAGGATTGCAACAGTAAAAAACAGCGATGAGCTGAGAAAGGCAACTGCCGAAGCCTGGCAGAAAATGTTCAATGCTCCTGAAATTCCTTACCAGTCGATCAATTGCACCGGTTGCCGGGTGGAAGGTGTTAAGTTTGCGCATTGCGATACCTGTGAAATCAGGGTATGCGTCAACAAGAAAGGATACGAGACTTGCGGTGATTGTCCCGATATGGAAACCTGCCAGATCGTTGCCTTTGTTCACAAGAACGCACCGGATGCGGTGGCCAATCTGAAACGAATGAATTGAGCTATTATAAAAAGCGGAGGTAATTATGACAACTCAATCCGAACCCACTTCAATCTGTTGCCCTGAGTTTGATCCGGTTCCATGGAATGACAAGATCCTGGAATGGGAGAAGAAACATTTCATTAAAGACAAGGTATTTACACTGTTTTTCATGCCAGTTAACTTCGGTAAAGTAATGAGAAGGATTGATGGAAAAATCAGAAAAGCCGGAGCTGAGATACCGGACTGGCTTTGCTTGTCGGATCACACGTCCAAATGGAACATGGATATCTATTGCGCTGTTGACAGGGAAATTGCCGGGGCAGAAAATGTGACCCTGAGCGGAAAATTTTACAGCAGGGTATATGAAGGGCCCTTCAAGGATACGGGAAATTGGTGTAAAGATTTTGAAGGAGCTGCCAAATCAAAAGGATTTAACATCAAAAAGTGGTTCATGTGGTATACCACCTGTCCGAAATGCGCCAAAAAGTACGGGAAAAACTATGTTGCCATTCTATCACAGGTAGACTGATGATCATTCCCGGAGGCAGGCAATCAAGTTAATGGCGGACAAGCTCTTTTTCAATGGAAGCCTGCAACAGGGCGACCAATTCATCAATGGGAAAATGATCCGGCTCCACCGGGTCAAGCACGGTGTAAGTTATTTTTTGTCCGAATTGCAGCGGATAAAGTCCTTTTTGCACTAACTGAGAGTGACCGTCAATTACAAAAGGTACAACGATTGCCGAGGGGGCTGCACGAAGCAGGGTGTGAATGCCCCCGGTCATGAATTTTTTTACCTGCCCTGTTTTGCTCCGTGTACCCTCCGGAAAAATGCAGGCAGCATAATTGTTAGCTTCTATCAACTGACCCAGCTTGAATATTTCCTTTACTGCCTGCGCACCTTTGTTCCGGTCGATCAAGGCAGATTTTCCATGCCGGAGGTTATAGGATATGCTGGGTAAATGGCGGGAAAGTTCTTTTTTTGAGATGAATTTGGGGTAGTACTTTCTGAATCCATGAACAATTGCCGGAATATCATACAAACTCTGATGGTTGGAAACAATAATGAGGGGTCTGTTTTCAGGTATTTTTTCAAATCCCGCGAACTTGATCCGGCAGCCCATTATGCACAATCCTTTTACCAGTAAACCGTTCAAAAAATCAACAACCTTTTTTCGCGACAGGTCACCCAACAGATGAAAAGCAGCCACCTGAACCGGGTGAAATATCAACAGCATCAGACCGAAGTAAAAATGATAAACCGGCGTGAGTAAATAACCAAGCATCATTTTCAAAGGCATCATTACTTTTTTCACGATTATTTTAGAATGGATGATTTATCAGTATCAGCATTATCTAATTACTATCTAAAATAAGTATTTTTAATATTGCTTTAATTGATTTTAAAAGAATTCCGCTAATTTAACCTTTGTTCGGGGAACAGGAGACCTTCCTTCTTTTTTCACCCACGCGTTGGAATGTGTTGATGTAAATGACCTGGCAATCGATCATTTCGAGGGAGAGGCTAATCCTGCTGCCCCTGATCAGCAAGGGATGAAACTGGAGCGAACTTTTTTTAATTCCTTTCAGAAATACCACTGAATATTTTATTTGTTATATTTGTTAAACAAGCGTATGTCATTTCAGGACAGGCAGGTTCATGTTTACCAATCACGAAATGATCATATAAATTCTATGTAAATATTTAACAAGGAGGAAACGAAATGGCAAAAAAAATTACCAGGGTTGGTGGTGGAGAAACAACATCCGCATCAACTGTAAAGGATGCAACACCCTTTATGGTGACTGAAGAAAGCAAAGGAAAAGCCAGAAACTTGCGCATCATTGCGGTTATTTCCTGGATTGTGGCAATTGGCGCTGAAGTATTGGCAATTCTGGTCCTCAGAAAGGTACCCGTCAATACAACCTGGCTCATTCTTCTGATTATTGCGGCTTTAATTTTTGCCGTGATTGGCTCATTGCTTTGGAAAAAATCCAACCGGCTTGATCCTGCCTCAGAAAAGGACAAAGTAAAATTTTTCATTCAGAACCAGTTGGGCCTGATCATAAGCATAATTGCCTTTTTGCCCCTTGTTATCCTCATTTTCACGAACAAAGATCTGAGTGGCAAGCAGAAAGGTCTTGTTGGCACAATAGCTGTTATAGCTTTGGCAATAGCAGGATTAACGGGTATTGATTTCAATCCCCCGTCCCAGGAACAGTACCTTGAGCAGACACAACAAGTAGAATCTCTCAACAATGGTTTAAACCTCGTTTACTGGACAAAATCGGGACGCAGCTATCACCTGTATCAGGATTGTTCTTATATCAATACTGACAGGACCGATGAAATATTTGAAGGCACAGTTGCCCAGGCAAGAGAATTAAAGAATATAACGGACCTTTGTGATCGCTGCGAAAACAGGGCGAAAAAGGAGCAGGGCCTCGTGGAAGAGTGAACTTCCTCCTTCAGGCAGCGAAATAACCTTTGACGGGCAAAAACTGTCGGTTATCCTTATCGCCATCATCATCCCGTTTTTTATCGGCGGAGAAAAACTGTTCGATTTTTTATGGGAAGGTAAGGCCCGGTTTTTGCAGATGAGTGTCCCCACCTGGACAAAATACGCTGCTGTTTTGTGCGGCGTTGTTTTGCATGAGTTGATCCATGGGTTGGTTTTTGCCTGTTATACGCCCAACGGTTTCAGGGCTGTAAAGTTTGGCGCCAGTCTGAGAACAGGAGCCGTTTACTGCCATTGCAAAGACCCTGTCAGGGTTAAACATTACCGGAGAGCAGGCATTGCCCCGCTGATCATCCTGGGATTCATACCCTGGACTTTCGCCCTAGCCACCGGTGTCCACTGGATCAACACCTTTGGTCTGCTTTTAACAATTGGTGGTTTTGGTGATCTGCTGATCTGGTTCAAATTGCTGAAATTCGACAGGAATATGCTGATACGGGATCACCCGGATAAGCTTGGGTTTATCATAGAATAGTTATGCAGTTGTGCAGTTGTGCAGTCGTGCAGTCTTGTAGTCTTTGGATTTCAACCTACAACCTACAACCTACAACCTACAACCTACAACCTACAACCTACAACAATCACAACAACCACAACAACCACAACAAATATCCTACCTAATAAGTAATTCTCCCCTTCCCCTTGTCATATCTTTGACAGAAACCTTGATTTTGGCATTGGAATTTCTTAACTTTCTAAAGAGTTCGGGAAAGATATTTGTGAACGATTGACCTTAACCAACATAAAACGAAAGTCATGAGAAACATTGCTTATTTCCTATGTTCAGCCCTCGTGCTGGCATTCTCAATTTCATCATGCAAATCAAAAACAGATACGGTGTCTGATGAAGAAGCCATTAAGGATGTCATTAATGCCGAAACCCAGGCCTGGATTGACAAAGACATTGACAAACAAAAGAACTATTTTATCCATGATGCCTACCAGACCAGGGTAAACATCCAGGATTCAGTTTATTACATTACAACGGGATGGGACAAACGATCCACTGAGATTGACACTGTGACGAAATATGTCGATTGGATAGGTGTGGATCAGTTTAAAATTCAGAAAGAATTTCTGGTGACGAAAATCATGGGCAATACGGCATGGACGATATTCAGGGAAACACAAACCATGACATATTATGGTTCTCCGGCCACGTCAGTCTCCCTGATATATCTTGTACTCGAAAAAATTAAAGGGGAGTGGAAGATTTCGTGTTTTGTGAAGAGTTTTATTTGAGATCAGGTTTTTCAAATATTCTCTTCCTGAATTCTTCCCGGTAATTTTCTCCGACAGGTATCCATTTATCCCCGATCATTACCCGGTTGCGTGATATGGTTGTAATACGGTCGGTTGCCACAATATAGGATTTGTGGATACGCATGAATTTTGCTGCTGGCAGGCTTACCACCAAACCTTTCATGGTTAATAGTGACAATATGGGCTTCTTGCCATCGGTATGGATCTTTACATAATCTTTCAGCCCTTCAATGAACAGGATGCTGTCGATCATGACTTTTACGGTCTGGTAACCCGATTTGACGAGCAGGTACTTCTGAGCAGGTGGTTCTGCATTGTCAGTCGCTTTATTCCTTAACCTGTATAATTCATAAGCCTTGTTGACTGCTTTCAGGAATCTGTCGAACGGAACCGGTTTCATAAGGTAATCGGTGGCATTCACGTTGAATCCCTGTAGCGCATATTCCGAATAGGCTGTAACCAGAATGAATTGCGGGGGATTGTACAGGCTCTTAATGAAATCAAGACCGGAAAGTCTGGGCATGTGAATGTCCAGAAAAATCAAATCAACAGCGGTATTTCGCATTACCTCGATGGCTTCAGTCGCACTGCTGCACTTTCCGATTATCTCAAGAAAGTGCACCCTTCCTGCGAATTCCTCTATTACTTGCTGGGCAAGAGGTTCATCATCAACTATCAGACACCTCATTTTCCTTTAATCTCAGTATCAGGTTCACAACATAGTTCGATTTCACCGGCCCTGCTGAAAAAGTGAAATTATCGCCGTATAGTAATTTCAACCGTTTCAGGGTATTGCTCATGCCAACACCCGATGATCCGTTATACAGGTTGACATCTTTATCAATCAGTGGATTTTCAACATGCAGTTTGAGTTCATTTCCGGTTAGGTTTATGGCTATTGAAATTTTTCCTCTCTTTTCGATATCTACACCATGCTTAAACGCATTCTCAACAAAAGGCAGTAACAGCAAAGGCTCAATCACTGATTCACCTTCACCTATGTCGGTTTGAAACTTAACCTTGATATCCTCAGGCAGGCGTAACCGCTGCAGTTCAATGTAATTGGCTATGTATTCAATCTCTTTGGACAGAGGCACAAGTTTGCGTTCCGTATCATAAATGATGTAACGCATGATCTCTGAAAGCTTTAAAACAGCTTCGGGGGTTCTGTCAGATTTAATAATGGCCAGAGAGTAAATACTGTTCAACGTGTTAAAGAAGAAATGGGGATTAATCTGGGATTTCAGCAATGACAACTCAGCTCCCAGTTTCTGGTTTTCCATTTCCTTTCTCTGTTTTTCATTATCATACCAGTTTTCAGTAACACGGATGCTGGTACCCAGCGCAAGGACTGCGAAGCAGAAGAGTGCTGAATTATATCCCCTGAACCGGGGGTATTTTTTGCGAGGGGGCTCATTTCCATTTCGGTTGTCATCTCCGCGTTTAGCTGCCTCAACCTTATGTACGTGCCTGATATACATTTCATTGGCAGAATAAGTAAAGGCCAGCATAATGAAAATGAATAGAAAGTAAACGGCAAACTTCCTTTTGCTCAGATAATGTGGAATCAGCCAGAGATAATTGACATAGAAAAACGCAATGACAATGATCCAGTACATGAAATCGCCGAAACTGGAAGGCAGCCTTAACTCTGTTTGCAGAACCAGGGGAGGCAATAAATACATTAAAATCCATCCGCCGATATGAAACAAAATCCGAACTATTTTTTGGTTAAATTTCATGGTTACCCTGTTAGCGTGCAAATATAAGGCTTATGTTTAACAGTGTTAACAGGTTGTAGGTGATAATAGATATACGGAAGGAATTTGACGACAAAAAATGGGCGTTGCACCGTTTATAATGTTTGGTAACGGATTGCCAAATATCACAAAATTCATTTAATTTTCGGCAAAATTACTGATTGAGCCTATGAGAAAGCTGAAAGTGGCAGTCGTATTTGGCGGACGTTCTGCGGAACACGAAGTCTCCCTGCAATCGGCACGGAATGTCATTGAATCCCTTGACAGGGACCGGTACGAACCCGTATTGATCGGTATTGATAAGGAAGGCCGGTGGTTCCTGAATGAAAGCTCAATCCAGTTGTTGAATGCCGGTGATCCAAAGATGATCAGGCTTACCGACGGCGGCCATGAAATCGCCCTTATGCCTAACGGATCCGGAAGCGGGCTGATCAACCTGGAAAGCAACACCCGCCTGGGTAAGATTGATGTCATTTTTCCTGTATTGCACGGACCCTTCGGTGAAGATGGCACGATCCAGGGTCTGGCCAAGCTCGCCAACCTTCCCTGTGTTGGTGCAGGCATTCTCGGAAGCGCGGTGGGAATGGATAAGGACGTGATGAAGCGGCTTCTTCATGACGCAGGTATACCCATTGGCAAGTTTGTGACACTCACTGCGGTCACAAGGGAAAAATACCCTTATGATGAGCTGGTAGAGAGACTGAGTCCGGTTTTATTTGTGAAACCTGCCAACCTGGGATCATCGGTGGGAATTTCCAAGGTAAGAGACGAAAAAGAATACAACAAAGCTCTTGATCTGGCACTGAGTTATGACCTCAAGGTGGTTGTCGAGGAGGAAATCCGGGGAAGGGAAATAGAATGTGCTGTGCTGGGTAATGAAGATCCAAGGGCTTCTATACCGGGTGAGGTCATTCCGCACACCGACTTTTATTCCTATGAAGCTAAATATATTGATGAGAATGGTGCAGGTCTTGAAATACCTGCTAAATTACCTGTGCACGTTGTTAAAATGGTGCAGGAGACAGCCATAAACACATTTAAAGCACTTGAATGCCTTGGCATGGCAAGGGTTGATGTCTTTCTTACTGAAGATGAAAGAATTATTGTGAATGAAATCAATACGATTCCCGGGTTCACGAGGATCAGCATGTATCCCAAGCTTTGGGAGTTCAGTGGCATTTCACATCAAGAACTGGTTGACACCTTGATTCAGCTTGCCCTGGATGATTACTCCAAACGGAGCAGGCTGAAGGTATCCGTGGAGATTTAGTTTACAGGGAAAACCAATAGTTGAACTTGATCAGGAAGACATTTTCAGCATGCTCCCTGAAAAGGCCTTTCAAATTGTAGCCCAATTGATCATTGCGGATGTCTTCAGAGGAAGTCCTGTTATGCGTCCATACCAGGTAGAGAACCGATCCCGGCTTGTATTCCCAGCGCGCCACCAGATTTGATCGAAATTGCCTGAAATTGAAGTCAGGATCAGCGAAAGACAATTCCGGGCCGGTATGAATGCCGTCGTAGAGTTCATAGATCCCGTCTGTGGGATTGTATTGCAGCTCCCCGGCAGTAAGTGTATGAAAAACGTTGCCCGGTTTTTTTGTATCGGGATCAGCGAGGGTTTTAAATGCTGAATAATGACCTGTGGTAATGTAAGGACTTCCATAGTATTGTATCGTAAAATCGGGAGTAATGGCATAATTAATCCGGAGTGTAATCTCATAAATTTTTCTGTTGAGCCTTCCCAGGAGATAGCGCCCTTGATTTTCAAGTTCATTATTATGGATATATTGGTAGTTGTCAGTAATCTTGTTATAATTTATTTCGGGAGCCAGCTGCAATGAATTGGTAATCTTCCAGTTCAATTCGGCATGAAACTCGTGTCGGCTTGAGATCCTGTCATCGGAAAAATTGTTTTCATACCCCAATCCAAAAACAAGCTTTTTAGACTCGTCGGTACTTAAAAAATAATCCTGTCCTGTCTGGCCAAAGACATAGATACCTGGTCCGCCCCTTAAAAGACTTACGTCCAGTGTTTTCCCCGTTCGGTCGATCCTGGCATGAAAATTCCATTTGTTCGAAAACAGGAAACCGGCTTCAAGATCCCATTTTGACCGGAGAAACTCACCCCCGAAATTCCAGGCATTGCTTTGGGCCAATTGCACTTCATAGGTTCGGAATATGCCTTTCGGGATGTTTTCGATATATGCGATGGATTGACTTTCGAGCAAATAGTCGGTGACACTTTGAAAGCCCAGATCATTCAGCTCTAAACCAGGTGAGCTCCAATGAGTTCCAATACCATACCTCCATTTTCCCTTGGCTCCCTTGATGAATTCAAAGCTCCCACCAGTGCCTGAAAGTTGCTTTGAGGTTGTGTCCAGTTCCAGGTGCGGCGCATCCGGTCGCTGGAAGTACCGCGAGGACTCTGTTTGCAGCAGGGTGATGGCTTCCGCGGAGCCGGATATTTTACTTGCAAGGGCTTTAAAATCAATATAAAAAGTCTTGTCTTTAAGATAGTGCCTGAAATCAATACCTCCCGTAATTGCCGATTTGGCAAGATAAAAAAGGTGATCATCCTGAATATCTCTGTTGGCGGTTGAGATCATGGCACCAATGATGGTGTTACTTTTGTTGATATCCTGCTGAATGCGGCCCACCAGGTAATTGGTAAGGGGTTCTGCAACCATTTCATAATTTCCCTCCGGTGAGCTGATTTTTGCCTGTTCACGGGAAGTAAGACTTTCAAGAATTCCTACTGAAAACCCCTTATCGGTTTTGCCTGTCAGTTTCAGAGCGCCCAGAATGGATGTGTTTTCCGGTTTATGAACATATTCACCTGGTTCGATGGCAGGATCGTATGCCGGTGTATGACCAATGCGCCGGCTGTAGAAAAGCTGATTATCATCAAAGCCAATATCAAAAAGATTGCCGCCTTCAATGAAAAAAGGCCGTTTTTCCTCAAAATAAGTTTCAAATGCCGTTAAATTCAGTTCAGAGGGATCAGCTTCCACCTGCCCAAAATCAGGATTGATGGTATAATCAACCGTAAAATTACTTCCAAGTCCAAATTTACCGTCAAGTCCAACGGAAATTCCGGGATCAAAACCGTCGGCATAAGGATTGCCATCCATTTTTTCATAGGTTTTTATTTTGCCTACCGTATAGGGCATGAATTCCATACGACTCACATTGGGCAGGTCTTTTAGGCCGTGCAGTTCTCCGAAATGATACATATAACCGTAATTGTTACGGGGGATGAGGTTCCAGTGGTCCGATTCCCTGTTTCGGTTGATCCATCTCCAGATATGCAAGCCCCACACCTGTTCTTTCTGCCTGCTATAGCGCAACTGGCTCAAGGGGATCTGCATTTCAGCTATCCAGCCGGAATCCATTGTCCCGACCTTCCCATACCAAACGGGGTTCCAGTTAACATCAAAATTATCATTGGTCATTAACAGATCCATTTTGGATCCTGCCGCAGTCAGGTCAAATTCAAAGCCTGTACGATGGTCAAAATAACTGTCCAGGGAAATTCCTACATTATCACCTACACGCTCATCACGCCGTGCCATCTGGCGGTCAATCCTTTCAGGTTCATTATCATAGGCTTTGATGGCAACATAGATGTTTACATGGTCATAAAGAATTTTGAACTCGGTTCTTTGAGATGGAGCAGCGCCTTCTGTCGGCATCTGCTGCCTGAAATCACCTCCCCAGTATCCTTCGAGCCAGCAGGCATCATCAAGAACACCATCAATCCTGGGTTTGTCCGATGTTATCCGGACGGTGCCGTAAATCCTGGTCTCACCATTGAAAATGGTTTGGTCGTCAGGATTCTGAGGATAAGCATTTTGATTTACGGATAATGCAAGCAGACAATACAATACAATTTTGCAGATCGCATACTTCCGTGAGACAAGCGCACCTGGATAATTCATAGATTGATTCTTTTAAACAGGACCAATGTACGGAATACGAAGTGTCAGGCAGGGCTATACCAAATTTAAACTAAAGTTCGGACAACCGGAACAACTTACTTAAAAAATAATGTTGAGGGAACGTTTCGGAGAGGTCCTGTAAAACTCACAATTACAATGAAAACCAGTAACTGAACTTGATCAGGAATACATTTTCGGCATGTTCTCTGAAAAGGCCTTTGAAATTGTAGTCGAGCTGATCATTGGAGATATCTTCCGAGGAAGTGCGATCATGGGTCCATACGAGGTATACAACCGAACCCGGCCGGTATTCCCATCGGGCTACCAGATTAGACCGGAATTCTCTGAAATTAAAATCAGGATTTTCAAAAGATACTTCCGGATCAGGATTTACGCCATCGTAAAGGTCATAAGTCCGTGTAACGGCATCGTAATTCAGTTCACCGGCAGTGAATGCATGAAACACCTTACCGGGATCCCTTGTATCATGGTCGGCAAGGGTTTTAAATGCCGAATACCGGCCCATGGTAATATAGGGACTGCCATAATACTGGATGGTAAAATCAGGAGTTATGGCATAATTGAGCCTGAAAGTAAACTCATAGGTTTTCCTGTTAAGTTTTCCCAGCAGGTAACGTCCCTGGTCTTCGAGTTCCTCGTTATTAATGTATTGCAGGTTCGTTGTGCTTTTTCTGAATGACAACTCGGAGGCCAATTGCAGAAACGGGGTGATTTTCCAGTTAATCTCCGGATTGATCTCATGGCTCCGGGATATTTTATTATCGGAAAAGCTGTTTTCGTAGCCCAGTTCAAAAGATACCTTTCTGGATCGATCGGTTGAAATCCTGTAATCCTGGTCAGTCTCTCCGTGTATATAAACTCCCGGACCTCCCCGGAGCAGGTTAACATCCAGGGACTTTCCCTGTCGGCCAATTTCTGCGTCAAAAGACCATTTATTGGCAAACAGGGCTTCTGCTTCAAATTCAAAAGCGGAGAAAAGGTATTCCCCGCCAAAATTCCAGTAATTCACCTCAGCTACTGACAATTCATAAGTACGGAAGATGCCTTTGGGCTTATTTTCCACATAACCCAGCATCTGGCCTTCCCAAAACTGATCTGCGATGGTCTGGTAACCCAGGTCATTCAATTCGAGTCCCTGTGAAGCCCAGTGTGCGCCAATCCCATAACGCCACTTGCCATTGGCTCCTTTCACGAATTCCAGCGCGCCGCCATGACCACTGAGTGAAGTGGCGGTGGTGTCAAGGTTCAGGTGAGGGGCATCCGGACGCTGGTAGTAACGGGAAGACTCCTGCTGCAATGCCGTGATGGCCTCAGGTTCGCCGGAAACCTGGCTGACCAGACCTTTGAAATCGATATAGAATGTTTTATCTTTTAAATAGTGCCTGAAATCGATACCTCCGGTGAGTGCTGAACGGTTAATCCGGTTGAGATAGTCATGATTAATATCCCGATAGGTTGAAGTCAGCATTCCTCCGATAATGGTGTTACTCTTGTTGATATCCTGCTGTAACCGGCCAACGAAATAGTTTGTCAACGGTTCCGAGACCATTTTGTAATCATCTCCCGGAGAGCTGATCTCAGCAAATTCCTTGGATGTGAGGCTTTCCATGATACCGACTGAAAGTCCCTTTTGCGTTTTGCCGCTCAGTTTTAAAGCACCCAGAATGGAAGTGTTATCAGGTTTTCTGACATATTCGCCTGTTCCGGTCTCAGGTTCAAAGGTTGGGGCATGTCCGATACGACGGCTGTAAAACAACTGATTCTCATCAAATTCCATTTCAAAAATATTCCTGCCTTCCATGAAGAAGGGTCGTTTTTCATCATAATAGGTCTCAAAAGCGGTAAGATTCAGTTCTGAAGGGTCCGCTTCAACCTGGCCAAAGTCAGGATTGATGGTATAATCCACCGTAAAATTGCTTCCAATGCCTATTTTACCGTCGAGACCCATGGAAGCAGCCGGATCAGTCCCGTCAGCGAAGGGATTGCCCTCCTCCTTTTCATAAGTCCTGACCTTACCGAGGACATAGGGTAAAAATTCAATCCTTCTCACCTGGGGCAGATTTGACAGTCCGTGTAATTGTCCGAAATAATACAGCGGTCCGGCATTGTCACGGGGTATCAGATTCCATTGGTCCTCTTCATTATTGCGGTTAAGCCATCGCCAGGAATGCATTCCCCATACCTGGACTTCCTGGTTTCCATATCGCAACTGACTGAGTGGAATACGCATTTCTGCTGTCCAGCCTGAGTCCATCTGACCTACTTTACCATCCCAAACTGCGTTCCAATTGGTATCCCAGCCATCATTCAGCAGCATGAGATCTATTTTGCAGCCCGAAGCTGTCAGATTGAATTCAAAACCGGTGCGGTGATCGTAGTAACTGTCAAAATTAATACCCACAATGTCACCGTTAAGTTCATCCCGCTGGGTCATGAGCCGGTCAATCTTGTCGGGTTCGTTGTCATAAGCTTTTATGGCCACATAAATGTTTTCATGGTCATACAACACCTTAAGCTCGGTTTTTTGTGAAGGAGGTGCGCCTTCGGTGGGCATCTGCTGCCTGTAATTGCCGGTCCATTCCCCCTCCAGCCAACAGGCATCATCAAGCACACCGTCAATTCTCGGCCTTTCGGATTTAATCCGTACCGTGTTATAAATCCTGGTTTCGCCGGTGTATTTGGGCTGATCGTCAGGACTGGCGGGGAATGCTTCAGAGATTGCAGTGAAAGGAAGAAGCCATAATATGGAAGCCAAAAAAACTAGACCTTTCGGCTGAACGCGGGATTTTGAATGAAGCATAATGCGATTGTTAATCCAGATTTAATAAGGGGGTTCAGCGGGAGAATCAAAAGCCTCAAATTTATAAGAAAATATTGTATAATCGGAATATGGGTTGTTGAATATGTTAAAAGGAAACCAATTTACCAATCATTAAAATAATGCCTCAAAAATTAGGTTTATAAAATAAACAAGTTTATATTTGTATCGTCTTTGTTCATCTAATAAATCCTTAATTATAACAACATGGAAAATCACAACGTCAATGAGCTTAGTCACGAGACCAGCTTTAAGATTATTTATGAAATGATTGAATCGGCCAAGGCAAAAATTGGCAAAAACTACTTTTACTACCTCTTTTGGGGTTACCTGATAGTGGCAACCTGTCTTCTTGAGTATTTTCTGATAACTGTGGTCAAATATCAGGAACATTACCTGGTATGGCCAGTTCTCATGCCACTGGGTGCGCTGATCACACTTTTCTTTTATCTACGGCAAAAAAGGAATAATACCAGTAAAACCTATATTGGTATCACCATGAGCTATTTCTGGGGCGGATGGATGATTAGCTTTTCTGTTTTGATGTTGTTTGCCAACCTGAAACAGGAATACATGGTTATCATTCCGGTCATTCTGGCCATGTATGGTTTGGCTGCTTTTGTATCAGGCGGAGTGGTAAGTTTCAGACCTCTTGTATGGGGCGCTGCTTTGGCCTGGGCAGCGGCGGTTGTATCCTATTTTCTTCCCTACCTGGCTCAGTTAATGGTTTTAGCAGGAGTGGTGGCTATATCGTATATCATTCCAGGTCATATGTTGATGCAACTCAGCAAAAACAGGTGAATCATGTTCAGAGAACTGGATCCATTATTGCATTCGCAACTTCGTCTTTCTATCATGTCCCTGCTGATTGGTGTAAGATCAGCCACCTTTTCCTTTCTGCTGGAAAAGACCGGGGCCACCAGGGGCAATATCAGTGTACAACTGAAGAAACTTGAAGAGGCCGGGTATATTACCATTGACAAATCGTTCCAGGACAATTATCCGCTTACAACCTGCAAAATCACGGGAAAGGGAGTGGAAGCTTTTGAGCGGTATGTGGATGCCTTGAAAGATTATCTGGGGAAGTAATGAGTAATGAGTGATGAGTGATGAGTGGGCTATGGGTTTGGGGTGTGAACTCCCAATTCTCATGCCTCTTCACTCATCACTCATCACTCATTACTCATTACTTATTCGCTCTGGGGAGAATTGCAAAACGCCTGGATTTTCGTTTCACTTCCGAAGCCCTGAAATAACCTTTTGCTCCATTGTTAATATTCCCGTTCACGCTGGCCGGCGGGCCATCCCAGGGACTGCCTTTCCAAACAGTCTCCAGGAGCATGGCCGACAGATAGTCATAATAGGCAGGGCTTATGGAATGCATTTCAAGGGTTACCCAGTCATAACCGGGATGAATATCACCTTCCCGGATTCTGTAAACAATATAATCACGTATGTATTTCCCGTTCACAAAATCATCGTTGGCGAAACTGAGCTCTGACAGGGAGTCGGTATAAAGAATACTATTGATATACAACAGGTACATGTAACTGTGTCCCAAGGGTTCCGGTTCTTTGCCGTAAAAAAGTACATCGTAACCGTAATCACCGTCGTAAAACTGGTGATTTAAGGATTGACTAATGGAATCAAAATCAGTGCATGGAAGCATTTTTTCGGATGCGGTAAACATTTTGCCATCGGCAAGCTTAACATTCAACGTGTAGGTTTTACCTGTTTCGCCCTGCACATCCGCTTCGGTATAATATTCACCGTCGGAAAGTTCGTGAAGCTGGAAGGTTGAATCCCCGTCTGAAATGGATACTTCCGCTCCCGTTGCCATTTCCCGCAAGGATTTCTGGAAATAGTCACCGGTAAATGATAAAGTAACCCTGTGTGCCTGGACATCTGTTGTTATAGAACCTTCCACAACCAGATCCCTGCCTGAATCATTGGTAAAGCTTACATCCATGATATCCTCACAGGAAATGACTACAAGGGGAGCGGCTATGATAGTGATCCAGCATATCAGGCGAATTATCGCCTGACTTTTTACCGGGTTTGAAACGGAAGACTTCAGCATGTTAAAACTTAATATTATAGGTTATGGATGGGACAATGGGGAACAGGTAAAGCTTTATTACTTCCACACCGGTTTCCCCGCCTTTACTGTCCATATCCAGGTTCTTGTCCCTGAAATAGATGGCAAAAGCATTGTGCCGGCTGTAAACATTGTAAATCGAAAGGTTCAGATTACTCTCGAGTTTAAATGTCCTAAAATAATAATTCACTGAGAAATCAAGCCGGTGGTATGCAGTGCCGGGAATTCTGGTACCTCCGCGTTCAGAGTACTGGGGAACCCAGATGTTGTTGTAATAATACCCTGCAGTTGGCACTGTCACCGGAATTGCCGTGGAATACACCCAGTTGAGCCCGGTATCAAAGCGTTTATTGATCTCGTAGTTAACCACTATGGAAACGTTATGTGGCTTATCGTAAGTGGGGGAGAATTCCCTGCCCTGGTTGATGGCGCTTATTTTTCTGAAAGTGCGGATATAGGCATAGCTTATCCAGCCTGTAAGTTTACCGGTTTGTTTCCGGGCCAGGAATTCTGCTCCATAGGACCGGGCATTACCGATTCTTAATTCCCCTTCAAGGTATTGTTGGGGCGCCAGAACGGCATGATCCTTAAAATCAATGGCGTTGTATACTTTTTTATAAAATATTTCACCGGATACTTCAATACTGTTGTCCCTGAAGTTTCTGAAATACCCGAATGCCACCTGGTCGGCTTTTTGCGGTTTTACGTTCGGATTGGACATGAACCACATATCAAGCGGAAAGGTAGCTGTGGAATTGGAAGCAAGCTGGAGATACTGGGATGTGCGGCTATAACTGGCTTTGACCGAGCTTTTCTCATTGATTGCATAACGAATATTCAGGCGGGGTTCAAGGGATGAAAAGGTGTTGAAAATATCTCCGCTTTTATAAACCGTGGAATCAGTGACTTCAAATTCCGAATCGTAGTTATACAGGGTCCCTTTGCCTATATTCTGAAAAACCGAAAGCCGGAGGCCGTAGATCAGGGTAAGTCTTGACCCTGCCTTTTGTTCGTTGCTTATGAAAACTGACGATTCAATACCGTGATTGTCCGGGTATTTCAGCGGCGTCATGAAGCTTGTTGAATCTATGCTTCTGATAGAACCCGGCCTGATAGTATGATAGGTGGTTTGCAAACCAAACTTGAGCGTATTCGAAGGATTCAGATAATAGGTATAATCGTTACGGAGGCTGTAATCCACAATATGGGAAAGCCATTTAAATGCCATGAGTCCGTTGGGGATACCCAGGTCGTAATTGAAATCGCTGAATATCAGGGTTAGATTGGAGAACAATTTGTCTCTGAACACATGGTTCCAGCGCAATGAGGCGGTTGCATTGCCATAGTTCATCCGGAAAATATCGCCGAAAACGTTAACGTCACGTCCGAAATAGGCTGAGAGGAATATCCTGTTGTTCTGATTGATCTGGTAATTGACCTTGGCATTAAGATCATAGAAATACAGCTTGCTTTTCCGGGCCACGGTATCTTTGGCAAAAGGAAGCATAAGATCCGCATAGGTTCGTCTGCCGGTAAGTATGAACGACATTTTATTTTTGATAATAGGACCTTCAATGGTCATACGGCTTGAGATCAATCCAATGCCCGCGCTTCCCCTGATCTTTTGCGTGTTTCCTTCATTCATCCGGACATCGAGGACAGAGGATAACCTTCCCCCGTATTCTGCAGGCATTCCCCCTTTGAAAAGTTCAATATTTTTAACCGCATCACCGTTGAATACCGAAAAGAAACCGAACAAATGGGATGGATTATATACAGTGGCGCCATCGAGCAGGATCAGGTTCTGGTCGGCATTGCCGCCACGGACATAGAAACCGCTTGAGCCTTCGACACTCGACTGAACACCCGGGAGCAACTGGATCGATTTGATAATATCTACCTCACCCAGCAGGTTGGGAATTTTTCTGATAATCCTGGCAGGAATCTGCACGTTGCTCATGGTAGTTTCCGTGATATTCTCATCTTTTCTTTCGGCTGTAATGGTAACAGCATCTATGGCTCTTGCGGAAGGATTCAGGGATACATTCAATTTTTGCGGGGAACGGAGATCGACCTCAATGGTTTTGGTCTGATAACCGATAAAGGATAAGCGAACGGAGTAGTTGCCTTTGGGAAGGGTTATGGAATAAAAGCCGTAAACGTTGGTAGCAGTTCCGAAACTGCTGTTGAGGATAACCAGGTAAACACCCGGCAGCATTTCACCGTTTTCATCCGAAACGTACCCGCTCAGTGTAAACTTTTCCTGGGAGAAGGCAAAACAAGAACTTAAAAAGGCTGCAATAAACAATAGGGTTTTCATGAACGGGGTGTAACAGAAAAATGGAAAAATAAAACTCAACCGCAAAGATACATGCGGTTGAGTTTATATGCTTCTAAAAACAAATAATATTAGAACCTGCCGAATTTAAAAGTAACTCCTCCGGAAAATCCCTTCAGAATATCTGTGGGAACAGAGAAATCCGGATCTTCGATATCAACATCTGACGTATAGCGGTAATATCCGCCGACACAGAACCGGAAAAACCTGGTAATATTCAGTTCTACTTCAATTCCGGGTTCAATGACCATAAAGGCATCTGAGGCCTCCGATTTATAATTGTCATTCCAGTCATTGTCATCATCCACGCTGACAACAGCCACTCCACCTGCGCCCAGGAGTATAGGAAAAGAAACGTGCACAGGGAATTTGGGCATAAGAACAGGTTCAAAAAAGAAACCACCGTAACCGCCGGCAAGACTGATATCCCTGCCTGCAATGGGATCATAATGTACATCATTGAAGAATCCGGACCCGCCCAGGCCAATGGTCACCACATGACCCATGATAATGCCTCCCCGGGCGCCGAACACAAATGCGTCACGATCCTCCAACCTGGTGTATTGCATCGAAATGGCTCCGTAACCACCAACCGCGTTGCTGCTGCCGACCAATGTCTGGATTCCGTCATTCTCATCCCTATCCTGTGCAAAAGCAGTGGCACTGATTGTCATCAGGAGTCCTAAAAATATTGCCGATTTTTTCATAGTGCTAAAATTTATCTATTATTATTAGAATCTGTATTTCATTGATAATCCAATGCTTTGCAAGTAAATGCTGAAGATTTGTGTTGTAGAATATTCAAAATAAGGTTTTATATCCAGGCCGATGACAAACGGGAATTCCGGGAACCGGTACTCAATAGCGGCCATTCCGTCAAGTCCCAGCAAAGGAGTCAACCGCCAGTCATCGAGCTCATAGGTTCTGTTGAGTACTTTATACTGATCCATGTACCTGAGACCCACATGTGCGCCATATCCATACTGAAAGTATAAATTTTCGGACAAATGACTGAAAGCAGGCAGAAAGTATTCCTTCATGACGGTAAAGGTGAGACTGTGTCGGCCTATGAACAGCATTCCTTCAAGAGCCTGGTCCTCACTGGTATGTTGCCGATAGGTTGCCGAAAAGAAGTCGCCTAACCTTACACCGGCATCCCTTGTGTAATTCTGGGCATATATGCTTCCGGTGAGGAAAAATCCAAATATCAATAACGTTTTTTTCATGGGGCAGCCTTCCAAACTTCCTTATTATTGGTGAATGACTTTACCCGACCCTGAAACATAGGAATCTACAGTGGGATTTCCTTTGTAATATACCAAACCGCTTCCGATAATAGTGACATCGAGTACATTGTTGACGAGGGTGTTTATTTGTCCCGACCCTGAAATGTAGGCGACACAAACATCCGTTTCCACCTGGTCGGCCCGGATATGACCCGATCCGGTTATTTTAAGGTCTGAGCTCACGGAAGTGCCGTTCATACGTATCTCACCTGAGCCTTCAAGCTGTGCTTCAAGGTTTCCGGTTGACAAGCTGCTGCTGATCATTCCCGATCCCTGCAGATCAACCGTAACTGAAGATGCATCAACCTCATAACATTCAATCTGGCCTGAGCCATCCAGTTCAAGGGTAAGCTCCTCGGTTCTGAGGCCGTAACAATTGATATATCCTGAGCCTTCCAGGATTATCTTACTTACTGTTGGAGTGTTGATTTTAATCTCAATGGGACGCGAAGGATTGAGACAATGATCGTTACGGGTTTCAATGATCAGCTTGTTTCCTGACACGTGGGTTACGACCAGATCCAGCAGATTTTCATCCGTCTCAACAACCACCGAGGATTCTCTTCCTGTATCAATCTGTACATCAAAATCACCGGAAACCTGGACTTGATCGAAAGGTTCAAGCTGGCGGGTTTCATACATACGTGTACCGTTGCCGTCAACACAATGATTCCAGAGATCTTCACAGGAGATGAAAAATACCAGGCTGAGGAAGATTCCGGGTAACAGTAATAATCTTTGGGTTTTCATCAGTTTCTCGTTTTATATCATTAATGACAGACTTTGGCTTCAAAGGTTGCATTACTTCTGGGAAATTGTTACGCTGCATTTTCGGGCCGCCTTAAGCACAACCTCTGAATCGCTTGTTCCGGCTCCAAAAGTTCCTGATGTTCTGAATATTTTGTTTTCAGCATCAAACACTTTGGTATTCAGCGAAGCCATCGATTTGGGATATACAAATAAAACATCCTGGTGATGGGTCAGCTCAAAACTGAAGGACATAGGCCTTTCAAAGGCCAGGGCGAGATCAGTAAATTCCGAAGCAAGGTTAATCAGTGCGAAAGATCTTTGGATGTTGTTGACGGTAATGCTGCCGTAGCGACTGGTAAAGGTGAGATCATTTTCAAGGGTTGTCAAATTGATGCTTGAAAAGTAGCTTGTTCCGGAGAGGGCTTTTGCATCATCCAGGTAAATCTTATCCCGCCGTGAGTCAAGCTTCAGACTTCCTGCTTTATCAATGGATACATTGGACGACCTGGTCACTGTAATCAGCTTTCCGGTTTCACCAATATGCAGATCCCCGTAGGACAATGAGATCTGTCCTTCTTTATAATAACCTATTTCACCGTCTCCTGAAGTGAGTTTGATTTCAGAATGGCCGTCAAGCCGGTTGGCCTTCAGATCGCCATAGGAAAGTGTCAGATTAAGTGAGCCCTGCAGGTCATCAAAGTAAACATCCCCGAATTTGTTCTCGATCTTAAGGGATATCGAGCGGGGCACCATTACCGTATAATTGATGGAAACCGAATTCGACGAGGACAGGTAGGAGCCAGCAATATCAACGAGGTCCTTAAAGACGTCCGAACCGCTGTCCCCGAATGTAGTACGCGCCAGCACGTAATATTGTCCGGGAGTGAATTCGAATTCAACACTTTGCTTCAGCTTTTCGAGTTTCTGTTTGTCCTTGGCCCTGATACGCATATCGATATTAAACTTCACCGAATCGTTGTCCCAGTGAATGATCTGCACTTTTCCGTATTTATTCACTATATCTACTGTCATATTGCCGGTAACACGGAAAGATCTCGAAATATGCTGTGTAAATTCCGGTACCTGGGCTTTCAAAGTGATGCCAAGCAGCAGCAGTA
>JAFGGU010000058.1 GCA_016930375.1 Bacteroidales bacterium
GAACTGACCAGAAAGGGTATCCCGCTGATCATAAGCGACTGGTCAGCGCCAAACTGGGCGATTCTGGGAGATCCCGATGACGCTTTCAGGAACCGCTCCAGGGGGATATACGGCTATCAGCTCAACAGCACCAAAATGGAGAAAATATACAAGTCCATTGCCGATTACCTGGTTTACCTGAAACAGAATTATGGCGTTGAACCGCTCCTTTTTTCTTTCAATGAGTCGGATCTGGGTATAAACGTCAGGCATACTGGCAAAGAACATGCTGCGTTGATAAAGGGACTGGGTGAATACTTTGCCTCGCGCGGAATCGCGACAAAAATGCTGCTGGGAGACAATTCAGATGCCACAACTTTTGATTTTATCCTGCCGGCCATGCACGATCCGGGGACACATAAATATATCGGCGCTGTTTCCTTCCATTCGTGGAGGGGTTGCGACGATGCAACCCTGAAGAAGTGGGCTGACGCAGCCAGGGAGCTAAACCTGCCGCTGATTATTGCCGAAGGAAGCACCGATGCTGCAGCATGGAGCTATCCTGAAATCTTTTATGAACAGTCTTTTGCTTTACATGAGATCAATCTCTATACCCGCATGTGCTATTTTTGCCAGCCTCTTTCGATATTGCAATGGCAGCTGACTTCCGATTATGCGGTGCTGGCCGGTGACGGCATATACCAGACCGAAGGGCCGCTGCGGCCGACACAACGGTTCTGGAATCTGAAACAACTGGCTTCCACCCCGGAAGGTGCATTTGCCATACCTCTGTTCTGCAACAAGGAAAATGTCAACTGCGCTGCATTTGGGAATATTGCCAGGGGTGAATATGCTGTGCACCTGGTGAATAACGGCGCCCTTTGTCAGGCTGTAATAAAGGGGCTGCCAGCAGACATTACCATGCTGGAGGTTTATGTGACCGATCAGGTCAAAGGAATGGAAAAATCAGGAGATGTAAGTGTTATTGGCGGAACAGCAACCTTTACGCTGCATCCTGCGAGTTTTACCACATTGATCTGCAAATAAGGCTATTGCTCAAGAGCCTTGAAATTCCATTTCGTAAAATCCTTGCTGCTTTCAACCTGTTGTTCCATCTCATCCGGAAGCTGCGGGAAGAAATCGATGCCCGTGATTTTCTCCACTTCGTCAACCGACAGGGCGAAGGTTTTCGGAACCCCGCTGGCAACATTGTTGCGGATGATGAATCCGATAGCTCTCTCACCGTTCACATCAAGAACAACCTTGTAATAGCGGGTGGGTATACTGACTTTGTTGGATCCAAAGGTGCCGAACGGCGCATCGGCCAGTACCGGTCCGGCTGCTATGTAGAGTGTGTTGCCCTCTTTTGCCCATTCGCGGATGAGTTTCTCAAGGGCTTTCCAGACATATTTATTGAAGGCAGGTTTCTGCGGAACTGTGTTTGACATCAGGAAAGTTTCTTCCAAAGCCGGTGAGGAAAACATATCCTCAGGAGGCACCAGTTGTCCAATAATAAACCCGGCATTTTTGTAATCCTTATTGGATGCTGTACCGGTGGTCACTTTCGGATCTTCTGCATATTTTTCCTTAAAGGTTCCCGTTGCCCCTGCCTGTTCGGGTGTGATCTGCCAGGCAGCCCAGGAAGGGAGTTCGTAGTTTTCATTGTACGAAACCGTAAACAGGGTGTGTTTTACCTGTTGTTCACGGGGGGATGGAGCAGGGAGTTCGTATTGCTGGGCTTGGATCATAAGACCCGGCAGAAGAATTGACAAACAAAGCAGTTTCTTCATGAATGTTATTTTTTACTGCTTTACTGTACGTAAAATACATTGAATGGTTTAAAAAAAACTGTACTTGTTGATAATCCTTCAACTGCCGCTGCTACTGCTACTAATACCTCGGATCTTTCCTGAACGGCAGTTTCGCCATCTTCTCCACCGTGATACTCGGAAATCCGAATTCTTCAGTCACAACGCCCAGCACAAGGTAAATGCCATATCCCCTGAACGGGTAATTTTTCAGCGAATTGGGGAAATTCACGGTATCAAAGAATTCCCCCTGTTGATCGAGGAAGCAGCCGAAGTGCATCCATTCGCCTTTTACAGTATGCACATACTTGATGGTAACCAGGTTGCCGAGCATCCGGATCTTTTTGCCCACGTAATGGATCAGGTCGGAAGAACGAATATCCCCACGGAAATTGGTTTCCAGTAGTTCGAAACTACTGAGGGTCACGGGGAAACCGAGGAGTTCAATTTCATCATAGGCATCCTCCAGCCGGGTTTGCTCCAACTGGGGAAGCATGAATTCCCTTGGTTTTTCGCTGAACAACCGGGGCAGATCATTTTCACGGCTGCTTTTGCCCAGCATCAGGTGGGCTTCCCACAACAGCTGCTTTTTTGTTTTGCCCGTGAAACGGAATGCATCCAGGCGGATGAGAATCACCAATTGCTCAATACCAGCGGGCACACGGTTAATAAAATCCTCAAGGCTCAGGTATTCACCGTTGCGTTCGCGTTCCGCGACAAGGATTTCTGCCACTTTCGATTCGAGGTTGGCAATATGCACCAGGCCGACATAAACATCGTTGCCGTAAATACAGGTCTTATAAACGCTTTTGTTGACACAGGGCAACCGGATGGAAGCCCCCGACCGTTTGACTTCGTTAAAATACACCCAGGTACGGTAAAATCCCCCGAAATTGTTTATCACGGCGACCATGAATTCCCGGGGATAATAGGTTTTCA
>JAFGGU010000059.1 GCA_016930375.1 Bacteroidales bacterium
ACACGAGCCGTATGACGGGAGACTGTCACGTACGGTTCTGTGAGAGGCTTAGGGGTGAAACTCCCCTTTGCCTACTCGGCGAGAAAATATCCCCGCGCCAAGGCGCAAAAGAATCTCTGAGAGAAATCAATTCTCTTCAAATTTCTTCAAACATTTCGGACACAGGCAGTCCTTATAAGTATTCATAATGATCTTCATCTCCCTGCTGTGTATCCTTACTTTCTCACACCAGCAATCCTGTTCACCCTGGCAGGTGAAAAACCGTCCACAGGCCGGACAGCGCTTCAGTGTTCCTTTTGATTTCGTCATCGGGCCATCACAACGCTGAATTTGCGCATGTTACCACCGATGGCAGGATTCAGCTTTGAAACAGTGACTTTTACAGAAGCAATACGCTCAGAAACAGTATAAACAGCGTTTATGATCCTCAGTGCAAGATGTTCCAGCAAACGGGAGGGTTTTGCCATTTCCGTCTTCACAACTTCATATACCTTGCTGTAATCAATGGCATCATCCAGCATATCGCTTACTGCTGCCTTTGTAAGATCGGTTTCAATGATCAGATCAACCGTGAACCGGCCCCCGATGGTCTGTTCTTCGCTGTAATGACCATGGTAGGAGTAGAACTCCATGTTTTCGAGTACGAGTTGTCCCATGCTTTGTGTGTTTCTGTGCACAATCCTCAATTGAACTGTAAAAATAATCTTTATATGGAAAAGATATCGGTGGGCAGTTTTTTTTACATTTGCTGACTTGCGGCAAAGCAGTGCCAGGTAATTCTTAAAATATGGAAAATACTGATATCGTTAAAACCCTGAACTTCATTGAGGAGATCGTTGAAGAGGATCTCAGGAATGGTAAGAATAACAAACGGATCCACACCCGGTTCCCTCCGGAACCCAACGGATACCTGCATATAGGACATGCCAAGGCCATTTGCCTGAGTTTTGGCATTGCCCAGAAATACAACGGGAAATGTAACCTCAGGTTTGACGATACCAATCCGGTCACGGAAGATGTCGAATACGTGGATTCCATCCGCGAAGACATTCATTGGCTTGGATTCAACTGGGAAGGAGAAGCACACTATGCTTCCGATTATTTTGATCAGTTGTTTGATTGGGCTGTTATGCTGATCCGCATGGGTAAGGCCTATGTGGACGAAACCAGCGCCGAAGAGATATCTGCCGACCGTGGAGTGCCCACCCAGCCCGGAAAAGAAAGCGCCTGCAGGAACCGGACGGTTGAAGAGAACCTTGATCTTTTCATGCGCATGAAGAACGGTGAGTTTCCCGACGGTACCAGGGTGCTGCGGGCAAAAATTGATATGTCATCGCCCAATATGCACATGCGTGACCCGGTGCTGTATCGCATCAAACACGCCCGCCATCACCGCACAGGAGATAAGTGGTGCATTTATCCCATGTATGACTGGGCGCACGGACAATCGGATTACATCGAGGGGATCACCCATTCCCTTTGCACCCTTGAGTTTGAAGTACACAGACCATTATATGACTGGTGTCTCGATCAGATCGCAGAAGGTGATTACAGACCTCGACAGATCGAATTTGCCCGCCTGAACATCAACTATACCATCATGAGCAAGCGCAGGCTTTTACAACTGGTGAACGACGGGTATGTGAGCGGCTGGGATGATCCCCGCATGCCCACAATCTGTGGATTGCGGCGCCGGGGATATACCCCGGAATCACTCCGCAATTTTGCCGAAGCCGTTGGCATAGCCAAACGCGAAAACGTGATCGAACTCACCTTTCTGGAGCATTGTCTGCGGGAACACCTGAACAGGATCGCCCGTCGCGTCATGGTCGTTTCCAATCCCGTAAAGGTGCTGGTAGAAAATTATCCCGAAGGGAAAGTGGAGATCATGCAGGCCGAGAACAATCCCGAGGATGAAAACGCCGGAACACGCGATATGCCCTTTTCAAGGGAACTTTACATTGAGCGGGATGACTTTATGGAAGATCCCCCGAAGAAATTTTTCAGGCTGTCACCCGGCAATGAGGTGCGGCTGAAAAACGGCTACATCATACTATGCACTGGTGTAGACAAAGACCAGGTAACCGGGGAAATACAACAGATCCGTTGCACCTATGATCCGCTAACCCGCAGTGGACTGGAAGGTTCAAACCGCAAGGTGAAGGCAACCATCCACTGGGTGTCTGCACAGCATGCCATCGACGTTGAGGTAAGACTGTACGACAGGCTTTTCACAAAGGCCGACCCCGATGAGGTGGAGGAGGGGAAGGACTGGATATCCAATCTGAATCCCGCTTCACTTACCACTATTACCGCCAAAGCAGAACCCGCCCTGGCCGCAGCCCTTCCCGGAGAAAAATACCAGTTCCAGCGTACGGGCTATTTTTGTGTGGATAAGGAATCATCGCTGGGAAGACTGGTTTTTAACCGGACTGTGACGCTGAAGGATGATTGGGCGAAGATTACTGCGAAGCAGCATTAGGAAGCATTGAGCAAGGAAAGATGTCTCGCAAAGACGCTAAGACGCTAAGAAAAGCAAAAGAATTTTAGAATAATTATTTGCGACTTTGCGACTCTGCGAGAAAATACTTTTTCTTCCTTATAATTTTGAAATAACCAATATACTCCTTACTTTTGCCTCACTTTTTTTAAAAGTAACACTGCCCTGTAGTGTAATTGGTTAACACGTCTGACTCTGGATCAGAAGATTCTAGATTCGAGTTCTAGCAGGGCAACAAAAAGCAGGCGAACGGCCTGCTTTTTTATTGAAAAGATATTAGAATGGATGATAATTCTGTATGAATCGATTATTCTTCTTCTTTGTCTATATGTATATAAATATGGCTTTTCCATGAACACGCCCAAGTATTCAAAGAATAAGCATATGTGCCAGATTGTGAATCTTTGAGGTCATTTATATAATTGCAGGCAGTTTCTCCTTTTATCTCAAAAACTTCACCTAATGGCACACTATATGCTTTGGGAATTTTGATTAACTCACATGACATGGTTTGTGTAAAGGCAGAAAGATTCTTGTATGCAGTCTTTGATATGGTCTCCTTCCAGACGAGTTTATTTATAGTATCATAGGTAGTGTTAAAAGCAGCTTTCATGGATCCATTTACGGTAAATGTCCCATACATCTCATATTTATCGTCATAGGAAGCAGTAAAAACATTTTCAGTAAACCTTCCTCTATAGGCATGCGAAACTTGTATAGCTGCATGATCAACCTTATCTAAATATCCTGTATAATATCCATAAACTTTAACCATTACACCGATACTATTGAAATCAGGAGGCTCTGTTCCCTCAATGCTAATTCGGACAATGCCATAATTGGTACCTAAACCATTCGGATGAATGGCGTCTGTAAGCTTCCAATTACAGGGCCCCCTGGTCGCGCCAAAATTCGCCTCGTAATTATCAGAACGAGAACCATTTGATTGTGTAATAATCAGCTCATTTGCCGTGTTTTTCACAATCATTCCAATATGTCTGGTGCCCCCATCAGGTTTTAACCAGTAAATGATATCACCGCTACAAAACTCAGACAATGGAATCTGTCCCCGATCTACGACCTTTAGCTTGGTTAAATCGGGATAGGCCTTCTTGATGTACTTCAATAATCTACTGGTTTGCCTGATATCCTGTGCGGTTCCATCAAGTCCTTCAGTAACACCGGCTTGCTTGAACAACTGATGTATAAAACCTGAACAATCTAAACCGTAAACTTCTTCCATGCATGCGCCAAAAGGAGGAACTTTTCTGAATTTATATTCCCTCTGGCCATATGAATAAGCCAATCCATGCTGGGCTGGTTTGAAATCACCTTCTTCCCTGTAAATAAAATTATCATCTGTTGTCAGAAATGATGCAACTGTAGCCATTTTCAAGAGCAATGAATTCTTTAAATTCAGCTGTTCCGGAACACTTTTCTCCGAAGTACTTTTTGGATGCAAACCGATATCAATCTCAACATCCATCAACTCCAGAAATTCTTTGCCTGACATGCCATTTGGCAACAGTATTTCATCGGTTGTAATTTCAACTCTTTCCAGGTCATCGCAAAAAGCAAGGACCTCCTCGCTCAAAAACTCCTCCTGAAGACCTTCCTCAAACGATAATTCATCATCTTTACTACAGGTATTAAGCATTAGCCCGATACTAGTCAGAAGTATTAATAAGAATCTTGTTTTCATGATGGTTGTTTTTTTTATGAATATGTCAGGGATATTTTTAAAGACAATTAATACCAATAGTGTCTGTTGCAAGACCTGAAATTCCCTCATGATTTCCTTGCAAACCTAAACCCTGGAAGAATATGTACATTAATATGCTTTCTTAAATAAAATTTAAGGAGTTTTTTGTTTAATTCCAAATTTTCCTATGAAGTTCATAAGCTAAATTTGAAATGGAAGAAAAGGACAGGGCAGTCAGAGTATGTTAAGCGAAAAGGATTTTAAAAAACCTTAAGCATATTGGAATCTCAGTTCCGTAGGAACGGCAGGTGACAGCACAGGGCGAAATCACGCGAAAGCAGGATCTAGTCCTCGTAAAAAAATGTTGCGCACTTTCAGCGCTTAACAATCTCATTTGATATGCACACAGGGTTCCGTTTCACTCCAACCTGTGCTGACATGTCACGGGGCTTTGCCCCTGAAAAGGTTAAATGATTTAGTATTCAATTAAAATGTCAAATGGGGATTAGATGATGGCTATGGGTCAGCAATCACCATGCGGGAGATATCATACCTGTCTCCTAATGCATGCTGGTTTGTCTTTTCAAAAAAGCGACCAGGTTATTCTACCACCAATGTATCCATAACAGACCTTTTAGATGTTTCCCAAATCCGGAAATAATAGATGCCCTTATTTGGAGGCCTGAAATCTATAATTGTATCGTGAAAAACGATAACATCAGGACATATGCAGGTGCAACAGTATTTGGTGCCGTAGGCTTTTATGGTATAGTTATTTTCATCGGTCCTGTTCATTTTTACATACAAATTGCCCCAGCAGCCATTGTAGGCTTCAGCCAATATCCTGATTGGGACATTCTCATTATTATTTACGGTATCCGGAATATTTCTTTCACTGATGCTTACCTGGTCAAAGTCCGTGCAATCACAGGATGATAGAAGACCGAAGAGGATCAGAAAAGGTAGAACAGTTTTCATGAGCCGGGTTTATGAATTGATGAGAAAAACTGACAATGCGTTGCGTCATCAAACCGGTGACTGGAATCATGATGCGGTGAAGTTAAGAAAACTTCACCGAGCTCGGGCAAAGCCCTGTGCTGACAAGTTACGGGACTTTGCCCCTTAGAATCAAACAATACCAGCAAAGTTTTGGTTTCTTTCATAGATTCGATAATCCTCGCAACTGATTCCACTTTTCAACTGAAATGTGTATTTTTGATTACCATACATTAAAAATCAATCCTATGAAAAAAAATCGTTCTCTATCTGTCTGCAACAAACATAAATTTAACCTGGTTTTGGTTGTTCTTTTCATTTCGCTGCTGTTTTCGGCCAACCTGAACGCCCAGGTCGGCACCCAACCCATTATCGGGCACTGGGATATTACCGTTGACATGGGAAATAACCAGACAGCCTCCTCATGGCTGGAAGTAAAGCTCTCGGGAAACAAAACGTTTGTGGGACATTATGTTTCTGTTGAAGGAAGCGCCCGACCCGTCTCAATGGTAAATGTCGAGGGACAGAAGATCACCTTCAGCATTCCGCCCCAATGGGAATTCGGCGCGAAGAACCTTGTTTTTGAAGGGATGCTTGAGAATGATAAGCTGGCTGGAACAATTACCTTTCCCAACGGAAAGCAAAACAAATTCACCGGAGAAAGAGCTCCTTTAATGATACGGGAAAAGCCGCCGGTCTGGGGCGAACCAGTCAAAATTTTCAATGGCCAGAACCTCGACGGTTGGGTTACGCAAAAACCTGCCAATCAATGGATCGTTGAAAATGGCGTTCTGAAGAGCCCAAAGTCAGGATCTAATCTTCTGACCACACAAAAATTCCAGGATTTCAAACTGCATATTGAATTCCGCTATCCCGAAGGAAGCAACAGCGGGATATTTTTACGCGGCCGGTACGAACTGCAGATCATCGACAGCAGGGGACAGGAGCCTTCCTCAGTATTATTTGGTGGGATCTACGGATTTCTGACACCCACTGAAGATGTGGCCAAAGCGCCGGATGAATGGCAAACCTATGACATTACCCTGGTGGGCCGGCGCCTGACCGTGGAAGCAAACGGAAAAACAATTATTTGTGACCAGACCATTCCGGGAATTACCGGGGAGGCACTGGACAGCAGGGAAGCTGAACCGGGCCCGATTTTGTTGCAGGGAAATCACGGCGCCATCGAATTCAGGAATATCGTTCTTACTCCCGCGAAATAGCAGGGATTATTTAGTTGGTTGGCAGGAGTTTTGTAGCTGATCAGATAAATTCCTACACCCAAAAACTTTTCCGATATGAAAACATTCGGTAAATTCTTATTGGCTATCCTGCTATTGCTGCCGGGATGGCAGATGACCACCTTTTCTCAAAACATTGAAGTTGCTGCCAGTAACCCTGATTTCATTAACAGTACGGCCAAAGTGCATAAAATCATCGGTCATGACGCGGATCATTTTTATGTGATCAAGTTTTTCGCCGGGCAATATTACCTGCAGAAACTGGACCGGAACCTGAATTCCATGACCGAGAAACCCATCAAACTGTTCGAGGGAATCAAAACCTATGAGCTTGAAAATGTGGTGCATTTTGGCAATGAATTGTATGTTTTCTTTTCCAGGGCCCGACTCAACGATATTACGCTCTACTACCAGAAAATCGATAAGGGCAGTATGGCTCCGTCCACTGAAATTACCGAAGTAACAACCGTCAGGAACATCAAAGGGGCATGGGCTGATTTTCACATTACGCTTTCACGACAGGAAACCAGGTTGCTCATAGCCTGTATTACAAAGCTTAATTGGTCAAAGGATCAGTTTAATGAATTCTACGTGTATGGAGCGGGACTGAACCTGCTGTGGAAAATGAAGGATTCATTTCAGTTTCAGGGCCTGGGTCCGAGAGACAATACTTACCTGGTGGATGAGCTCGGCAATGTTTCCATACTGAGCGTGCTGCGAAACGAAAATATCCTGTCCCTGATCAGAAAAAGACAAAGGAACCTGTATTCCATTTACAGGTATACCCATGACGGACAGACCTATAATGAATATCCCGTTACCCTGGGGAATAATTACATCCGGGGCATCCGGATTGTCGCAGGCGAGCAGGGTGAGCTGATTTGCGCGGGACTGTATTCGGAATTATTCAATTCCGGTGTAAAGGGGACTTTTTTCTACAAGATCGATGCAGAAACAGGCAGAATTTATGATAACAGCCTTAATCCATATGATCAGGCGCTGATGTCGCAGCTTGCGGCCATGAAGGAACCCATGCGCAATGATGAAGAGCTTGTCTATTATTTCATCACGGATATGGTATTGAGGGAGAACGGCAGGATCATGATGATCGCGGAACAGGTATTCGATCAGACCTATGATACATACAATAACCTGATTGTCACAAGCTTTGAAAATAACGGACAGGTATACTGGAACCGGCTGATCGAAAAAAACCAGGATTATAATTTCCTCCACTCAACAGAGCAGATTGAATTGTCGGATGACAGGGATTACATTATGGCAACGGGATTTATCAGCCAGGGCCTTCAGAATCTCTGTTCCTATGCGCTGATGGCGCCCCTCGGCGGGAGTGGGATCATCGTGTTTTACAATGATGATATCAGGAACCGGGATGGAGGGCAGGAAAGGAAAAACTTCAACCGGCCCAAAAAATCCTATATCCTGGCAGTCGCTATCGATGAATATGGTAATTTAACCAGGAAGCCCCTGACAGAATGGAAGAAGAAAGCCCTGTTCCCCGAGCCGATCAGGTTTTACGATAACCTGCATGAAACCATTGTGATACCGGCATTCCGGGGACGCAAGTACAATTATTACAAGATTACGGCAACGTTTTAGCACCGCATCGACAAAGTACCTTTTCCACAATCTCCTGGCTATAATTCATTTCCGTCAATCGCCTGGTTCTTTTATCCAGGCAATGGCTGCAGGTTGAAAATAAATCGAGGTCCCATGTATCGGCAAACACCCTGCCGGCATTGAGCCCGATCCCGTATTCAAGAACCTTTTCCAGTGACCGGATGTCGGGAGGAGAGAAGTCTCCTTTTTCTGCCAGCAAATCCATGGCACCGTTACCTCCCCTTACGGGAATGATGATGCAGCACTCCACACCAGCCTGAAAGGCAAAATCAATTGACTTTTTCGCCCAGTATATGCCTTCAGATTCGGAAAGAAATGGAGGACGAAGCAGGATAAAGGCCCGCGTAGGGATGCCATGACCGGTCAAAAAACGCACCGATTTACCAAAATCCTCCACCGTCATTTGCTTGTTGATGCGCCGGAGAATGTCGGGATTCACCGTCTCCAGTCCCATGGCGATCTGCAGATCAGGCTTAAGCATATCTCTGAACTGCAGGCATTGTTCATTAATTAACCGGGGATGACTCTCGACAATCAGGGTTTCAAAACGGTTTACCAGGGATGCAATGCTTTTCCAATCCTTTTCGGGTATGGCTCTCTCATCGAAAAAGCTGCCGCTGTTATAAAGTTTAAGATGCCTTGCCTCCGGCATCTCTTTCAGCGCCCATTCAATCTGAAAGGGGATGGCACCCTCCGGGACAGAGATATCGGTTGTGTTTTTCCACAGGTCACACATCAGGCAGTGAAAGGGACATTCACGATTGGTGAGAAAAATGATCGCGGTATCCTCAATCCTGCCAGTCACTGTTCGTTCTTTTTCAACCAGCCAGGCATAAGGCCTGTAAGGATCTACTACATTCTTCACTCCACGTTGGGCCAGTATCCACCGGCCATTGATTGTGAAGCCGTCGCCCTCACTCATAGGTCGACAGAAACTCCCGCCGGTAGGCAATTTCCTTTTCCGGAAAATGTTTGCTGAAATTGTCCGGTGAAGCAGCCCCATGCTGGAATCTTCTTTTCGGGAACACGGGCATTTCCAGTCCTGTAACGGCCTTAACTCCTGTTGCGACGATTTTTCCTTTCAGTTCATACAACTTGTTATGATCCCAGTCTGTCATTTCAATATAGGGAATGCCTTCGGAGATCTCGATCACATTGGGCAGGGTATAGGGACTGAAAACCTCGAACCCGAGGCCATCTCCGGGAGCATAGGTACGCATATATCCACGGCTCAAGCCACCCGAATAGGTGAGTGAATGCTTAATGGAATTTACACCCCATCCTTCATGATACAGCATCAGGTTGTTGAGGACACTGCGGATGGTCAGCTCGGGATTTTCCTCGATCGGATAGTCCTTCAGGTTCTCATCACCGCCGTCTCCGTCAATGATGTACTTCCATTCGGGATAACGCGAGCGGATCCCCTGCAGAAGAGCCAGATTCATGGTCGCGGACTGTATATCGAGTGGTTTGTAGTCCTCCACCACTTTAACTGTTTTTTTCCAGTCGAGTACCGAATAATCCAGTTCGATTGGTTCCAGGAACATTTCAAGGTTCACAGCCTCCATGAATTTCCGTGCCTGGGCCAGGTCGGCCCCGTCACCGTCAATGGAAAGTGTAAAGGCTTTCAGCCGGGAAGGGCTTTCCCCAAGCTCTCTCAGCGCATGGTACGTAAGCAGGAAAACGGAGCCGCTGTCAATCCCGGCAGAGAATGTCACACCAACGGGTCCTGTTTTTGCCCGGAACTGCAGCCATTTTTTGATCTCGTTATAAAGGGTTGTGATATAGAGTTCGCCGATATAGGCAGGATTTTCAGGGTCAAGCCTGTTACGTTCGGGCGTAAAGAAACGCTCGTATACAGGATTGGGATCGGGACAGCCCAGCAATTCGATTTTGGTGATATAATGAGCTGGCACCATGCGGGAATAGGAGGGATGAAACTGGTCGTCGAGGCCTTCCTGTTTCAGGTAATTGAAAATTTCATCGATGCGCTCGGCAATAACCAGGCTTGGACCGGCCATACGCTTGGCAATAAAATACCGGAGCGGACGGCCAATGGAACGGGCCATGCGTACCGTTTTACCCTCCACCGAAACCAGGGCAAACTGGCCATCGATCTTCCGGACGGCTTCTATGTCGCCTGATTTGAGTGTATTAACCGCCTGTTCGTGTGTCATGTTATAGATGACATTTTTTTCGGGATTCGTAAGATCCACAACTCTTTCCACGTATTGGTGATTCATATCTGTAGTTTTAATTGTTTTATATTTTATATTGATTGTAATTACTTTGTAATTATTCCCCTGCCCTGGATGACGGTTGCATATCGGTCAACAGGAACGTTCCTGTATACTTCCCTCGTGCCATCGGACCAGTGGATCGTGATCTGATCGATCTTTTGCTGTTGACCCAGCCCGATGTGAAGCCGGGGATCGTTGTTGGAAAGATAACCGGTTGCCCATTGATTTACAAATACCTGTTTTCTGGTTCCTGATTGCACGGTAACCTTAGCTCCTATGGCAGAAGCCGGGCCGTTTTTTCCGTTCAGCGTCAATCCCAGCCAGTGGTTTTGGTTGCCGCCTTCATTGCGTAAAAGTGCCGCAGTCGCCTGAAGATCAACATGATTGACAATGATGTCCAGATCTCCGTCATCATCATAGTCCAGGATGGCTGCGCCTCGTCCGCTTCGTTTTGTTTTAAAATAACTTCCTCTTTCCTGCCCTGTGTTTTTGAAACGTCCCTTGCCGTCGTTTTCAAGTAGTATGGGATATTGCAGTATAAGTTCTTCGGCAGTACCGTTTGCTGAAAAAATATCCAGGTCGCCGTCATTGTCATAGTCCAACAAGGCAGCTGCCCATGCTCCCTTCCCGGCTAGCGGTCCTGAAACGCCGCTTGATTCGGTGATGTCCTCAAAGAAGCCATTGCCGAGGTTCCTGTAAAGTGCAGCATGTTCAAGATCAACAACAAGTATGTCAATTAATCCGTCCCCGTCAACATCTCCGATTGTACCATGCATTGAGCCGGTTCCTTTGCCCTGGTTGTTGGCTGCCACGCCGATCTCGACGCCAACTTCTTTATAGGTTCCCTTATCCGCCCTGAACATGAAATTCAGCTGATGATCATTGGCCTGGAAAATATCCAGGTCGCCATCGTCATCGAAATCGAAGACGGTTAGTCCCATGCATTTCGAATCGGGATAGAACAGGTTATTCTTTTGGGTGACATCCACAAATTTTCCGTTTGCCTGCTGTTCGTACAACATGGATGCCTGACCTTTGTATTCCGAAGGATGGGGCATGATATCGGGTGTTGCCGGTGTAAAATAGGCGGGATCAAATGCCAGGAAGTTGCCCACCATGGCGTCCAGTCTTCCGTCGCGGTTGTAATCCCAGAAAACAACGCCGATGCTCCACTTGACAAAACCGTTGAGTTTGTCAGGCCCGGCCAGTCCCAGTGATGCTGTAATATCGGTAAAATTGCCGTTGCCGTTGTTCCTGTAGAAAATATTGGGACCATAATTCAGCAGGTAGAGATCCTGATCGCCGTCGTTGTCATAATCAATAGCGCCGGAAGCCATGCTCCAGAAAGTTTCATCCAGACCGGCTGCTGCGGTCACATCCGTGAATGTACCGTTCCCGTTATTCCGGTACAAGGCGTTGCGGGAATTGCGGAATACTTTGCCTTCAGGATCTGAGACCCCTTCGATATACGTTCCGTTCAGGATGAACAGGTCCATTCGCTGATCGTTGTTGTAATCAAATACGGTAATCCCCGATCCGCTGCTTTCCAGAATATTTTCGTACGAATAATCCCCGAAGTTGTATTTGAACCGGATGCCAGCCTGGCTGGTAACATCCCTGAACAGGACACCTTTGTTTTGAGCTGTAGATAATGGAACAGAACAACACACCATAATGCCGCACAGGAAACCGGCCAGCTTATTTCTCATTTTTGAGTGCATTCAGGTAACTGTCCGGTGTAACAACCCTTGTGTTGTATTGTTTGTTGTATTTCTCCAGTTCAGGATCATTGGGATATACATCCTTTTCCGAAGGAGGATAACTTGTCATCCCGTGAAAAGG
>JAFGGU010000060.1 GCA_016930375.1 Bacteroidales bacterium
AAAGGATGACCTGGTGAAACTTACGGAATTCATTTCGGCTTTATAAACACAATGCAGGCATACAGCAGGGCAACTGCAAGCAACAGGATGATCACAACAGTTCTTTCTCCTGAAAGACGCTGGTTATCAAGTAAAAATGATAACATATCGGCCTTGATTTCCCCGGCATCGGGAACATCAGTATGATTCCACTTTGCCAGTATGGTGCCTTTGAGAAGGACGAGAAGTCCGGGATTTGCCCTGATTATGGTTTTTAATGTGGTTTCGTCAGCTGTGCATACATTAAAAGCAGGCTGAAAGGACGATTTGAACTGCATGATCCTGTCGTTTGTGGATGAAGTAAGGCAGTAAGCCTGGAAACCCAGGTCTTTGGCTCTCAGGGCCAAATCATTCATACGATGCATTCCTTTATCGGAGGCCTTTTCGAGAAACGGGGCAATAATCAGAAATACATAACCATCGTTGGTCAGCACCAGGTCCGTAATATCATTGCCTGCTTCATCCGTAATTGTAAAATCATGAATTGGCGGTTCATACCCTTTTGAAATCAGGTTTTGTTTTGTTTCCACCCATTTCCAGGTTGTATCCTGCCAGGGGAAATTACTTTCGGTAAATTCCTGACTGATTCCGTTTTTCTCATACACCAGGATGGTTTCAAACACATCTGCGGGTGCGCCTTCGGGTATGATCATTTTTTCAGGTATATTGGTGCCGGAAGCATAGGGCCTGAAATCAAGCAAGGGCTCGTGCCTGATGCCATACCAAGAAATAAGCACAGCTATCAGGAAGTTCATTCCACTCATCATCCATTCAAAAGTACAGCGGGAGAAGGGAGGAAATTTTTTACGGTACAGAAATATCGCCAGGGAAGGAACAAAAAGAACAATATTCTTCCAGAATGTTTGCCAGTTGGTTAATTTCACGGCATCACCGAAGCAGCCACAATCGCTTACCGGATTGGTAAGTGCCAGAACAAATGTCAGCAGGGTGAAGAATGACATGAATATCAGCAACAGCCAGGCGGTTACCTTCATCCGTAAACCTGTCAGCAGGTTCAGACCGATCATGAGTTCGGCAGCACAGATGATGATGGCAAGCGGCAAGGCAGCGAAGACCAGAAAATCAAGGTGAAATGCTATGAAATACTCCTCGAATTTGATAGCAAATCCGACGGGATCAACGGCTTTTACAAACCCGCTAAAGATGAATACAAGACCTGTAAAAATTCTGGAAATGAGTATGATAGCCCTCATGGTAATTATTTGATTATAAATTGGTTGTCTGCAGAATTTCTGAAAAAATGGTTTCAGGAGCATGCATTTCGCCCTGATCATTGCAACAATTGATGATTTTGAGATCTTCACAGGTTTTTGCCTGCCAGAGATAGGTGTCCCGCACACGGCGCTGAAAATCCAGGTCGTCCTCATGAATATCACGTTGTCCCTGAAGATAATCCCGTTCCCTTCCATCCCTGGAACCGGTCAGTTTGCTTTTCGTGAATGAAAAGGGCACATCCAGCAAAATATTCAGATCGGGCCTGGGAATCAGGTTAAAAGTATATTCCAGTTCCAGTATCCAGTCTCTGAGTTTCTTCTGTTGTTCACGCTGATCAAGTTTGGCACACTGAAAGGCAATATTGGAATAAACATACCGGTCGAGTAAAACCAGGCTACCCTCAGCCAGCCATTCACTGATCATGCGGGATGCATCCTTTCTGTCCCCTGCGTACAAAAGAGCAACCAGGTAAGGATCAACAGAATTCAGATTGCCGAAATCGCCCCGCAGGAATCTGGCAATCAGCTCTCCATACACCGGCGAATCTGTCCGGGGGAAATGTAAATAATGATAAGGAATCCTTTTCTCAGCAAGGTATTTCATAATCAGTTTGATCTGTGTTGATTTCCCTGATCCGTCAATACCTTCAACGACCAAAAACTTCATGCCGATCTTTTTAGTATTTTTATCAAAATGTTATTCAGAATGAGCTCTAAAGATACATTATTTTCAACAAAACAGACCATCAACTGCAGGGGCCGGGTGGTTGATTTTTCAAAACCCCGGATTATGGGAATCCTGAATGTGACTCCGGATTCTTTTTATGACGGAGGCAGGTACCAGACGGAACAAGAAATCCTGAAGAGAGCCGAGGCGATTCTGAATGAAGGTGCCGATATCATTGATGTGGGTGCATATTCCTCAAGGCCCGGAGCAGTGGACATAACAGCTGAAAGGGAAAAGGAGCGCCTGGTTTTGGCGTTCAGCATTATCCGAAAGGTTTTTCCTGATGCGCTGCTTTCGGTGGACACTTTCAGGGCCGGGATTGCTGAGTTTATGGTAAATGAATTCGGTGTTTCCATGATCAATGATATCTCGGCAGGAATGATGGATGATCATATGCTGGTAACCCTGGGAAGGTTGAAAGTCCCTTACATCATGATGCACATGCAGGGAACACCGCAAAACATGCAGAAATACCCCAGATACGATGATGTCACCAGGGATTTGCTTGCGTTCTTCACACAGCGCATAGCACTGGCAAGAGAGGCCGGTATTGAGGACATCATCATTGATCCGGGTTTTGGATTTGGTAAAACCCAGGATCATAACTTTCTGCTCTTGCGTGAGCTTGATCTTTTTGGCATGCTGGATTGCGTCATCATGGTGGGATTATCACGTAAATCAATGATATACAAATCGTTGAACATTACTTCCGATCAGGCATTGAATGGTACCACCGTGTTGCATACCCTGGCACTGCAAAACGGGGCTAAGCTTTTAAGGGTGCATGACGTAAAAGAAGCCCTGGAGACCGTCAGGCTTTTTACATTATACAGGAATGCTTCTGCGTAATTCAGATAAAATGTTGTATTTTTGATCTCTGCCTGAAATACAGTTTGTTATGATGACCGCTTTTATTCATATCAGGATTATTGATGTTATTGATGTTTTGCTGGTGGCTTTCCTGATGTATCAGATCTATATGCTCATCAAGGGTACCATCGCCACCTATATTTTCGTCACCATCATAACCTTTTATGTAGTGTGGTTGCTGGTGAAAGACAACATGCTTTTACTCGGCGGCATTCTTGGACAGATCATAGGAGTCGGAGCCATTGCAATTATTGTGGTTTTCCAGCAGGAATTACGGCGGTTCCTGATCTTGTTCAGCGCACGGTATCTGCCCAAAGCAGGGATATCCATTGATAATTTCTTTTCAAAAATAGGAACCGGTCTGCCCGACATGAACGTCAACGGTATTATCAAAGCCTGCGTAAGCATGTCGAAAGATCGCGTTGGTGCGCTCATTGTACTCCAGCGGAATTCTTTACTCGATACCTATGTCGGTACCGGGGATCTTCTCGACGCCAGAACGACAAGTCGTTTGATCGAATCCATTTTCAATAAAACAGGTCCTCTCCATGACGGAGCCGTAATAATCAACCAGGATAAAATACGTGCTGCCTGCTGTATACTGCCTGTTTCTGATAACTTTGAGATCCCTGAATACTACGGCTTGAGGCACAGGGCGGGAGTGGGACTCTCTGAACAGACTGATGCGCTGGTAATCATTGTTTCCGAAGAAACGGGAGGCATTTCACTGGCCGAAGCCGGCAAATTAACGCCGGTGGACATTAAAGCGCTACATAAAAAGCTTGAGGAAGAATTTCTGGACAGGAAATAATATCAGGCGGATTGTTTCAGCCTTTCAAGTTCCCTACGGCGTTTGCTCATCAGGAACAGGGCTTTCTTTTCTTCCTTTCTGAGCAGTCTCTCAATGTTTTTCTGGTGGGTAAAGAGGAGAAGCAATGCAATGATCAGGGAGAACAAAACCAGAGATGGCGTGGTTGTCTTGAAAACAAAAATGACCATGGCGGGAAAAGTAAACCCGGCGATCATGGAGCTTAATGAAACGTATTTGGTAACAACAAGGGTAATGAGAAAAACTCCGATACAGATCAGTGTGGGTTCGGGATGTATGGCCAGAACAAGGCCAAACAAGGTTGCAACTCCTTTGCCCCCGCGGAAACCAACATAAACCGGAAAAATATGACCGAGAATGGCAGCAATACCCAAAAGCAACTGAAATTCAATAAAGTCACCGGTCTGAGGAATATAAAAATTGGTGATATGGATGAGATTAACAGCCACCCATCCTTTCAGGACATCCACGACCAGAACGGCCAGTCCTGCTTTCCAGCCCAATATTCGCATGGCATTTGTTGCCCCTGCATTTTTGCTACCGTGTTCCCTGACATCAATTCCAAAAAACGATTTACCAATCCATACGGAGGTTGGAATTGATCCAATCAAATAGGCAAATACAAGAATGCCAATATTATAGACTATCTGCATTAAAGAACTTTATGATACAGGGGTGCAAATATAAATATTATTATTTATATGACAAGGGTATTTATACCTATTTTATCGTAATGTAAAGAGTAATAATTTGTATTACAGAGCTTTATAAACCTGAACTCAAGGGTTAAAAAAGAGGAATAAAAGATTTTAAACTTTCACGTCTTTTAAGGGATTACTTTTTTTTATTTCTGGTATTAAGTAAAAAATTGCCAGCAAATGCCAGGCTGTTGTCGATTATTAAGCCACGAAGTGGCTAAATATGAATAACCGTGGGTGCAACCCACGGTATGTATGAAGACATAATGCAAGCAGCGAAGTGGCTAAATATGAATAACCGTGCGCGGTATGTATGAAGACATAATGCAAGCCACGAAGTGGCTAAATATGAATAACCGTGCGCGGTATGTATGAAGACATAATGCAAGCCACGAAGTGGCTAAATATGAATAACCGTGGGTGCAACCCACGGTAAGGATAAACTGTAACCCTTCAGCTCCGAAGGAGTTGAACTAAATAAAGTCAACATGTCAAGTTATCGTCAAATCCTTTACCACATCATTTTCCGCACCAAAGAAGGAAAGAATACCCTTATCCAAGGAAACATAAAAGAATTATACGCCTATATTCATGGCATCATCAAAAATAAAAACTGTATACTATACAGTATAAATGGCATGGAAGACCATATTCATTTTCTCTCTGATTTACACCCTTCAATTGCTTTAGCTGATTACATGCGCGATATAAAAGCTTCCACTTCATTTTGGATTAAGAAAGAAAACAAACTTCCCCATTTTGAGGGATGGGCAGAGGGATATGCAGCTCTAACTTATGCTTGGCGCGATAAGGAGATGATTAAACAATATATAATAGGTCAACAAGACCATCATAAAAAAGAGACATTCATGCTGGAATACAGAAGACTTTTGGAAGAACATGGGATTATTATTGATGAACGGTTCTTCCCATAAGAAATTCGGCCCTTTCAGGGCCGAGATATCCGTTGTTCATTCACGTCCGTGGGTTGCACCCACGGTTATTCATTTATAATCCCTTCGGGATAAATAATTGAAATAACGGTCTGTCGATTCTCGCATCAAATCTGCGGACCTGCCGGAATCAGAGCCTTTCCCTCGGGGGTGTCGGCATACTGGTTGAAATACTTGATATACCTCGCTGACAGGTCTTTTGCCTTCTTTTCCCATACGGTTTTATCGGCATATGTATCACGCGGGTCAAGTATACCTTCTGATACATTGGGCAACCGGGCAGGTATGGTCAGGTTCAGCAGGGGAATGTGCACGGTTTGTGATTTTTCGATGGACCCGTCGAGGATTGCATCAATGATGGCCCTTGTTTCTTTGATCGATATTCTTTTTCCTGTGCCATTCCAGCCTGTGTTCACCAGGTAAGCTTTGGCCTTGTGCTGATCCATTTTTTTTACGAGCTCGGTGGCATAATAGGTAGGATGCAGGGTAAGAAATGCCTCGCCAAAAGCCGGTGAAAATGAAGGAACCGGTTCGGTTATTCCGCGTTCGGTGCCGGCAAGTTTGGAGGTATATCCGCACAGAAAATGATACTGCGCCTGGTCCCTGTCAAGTATGGAAACAGGCGGCAGAACGCCAAAGGCATCCGCTGAAAGATAAATGATCTTGGTGGCGTGCCCGGCTTTGGAAGGTAACACGATTTTGTTGATATAATAAATGGGGTAGGATACCCTGGTGTTTTCCGTAATGGAGCCGTCTGCAAAATCAATGCTTCCATCTTCCTTCACGGTAACATTCTCGAGCAGGGCATCACGCCTGATAGCCCTGTAAATATCTGGTTCATTTTCCTTGCTCAGGTTGATGGTTTTGGCATAACAGCCTCCTTCGAAATTGAAAATTCCCTGTTCGTCCCATCCGTGTTCATCGTCTCCGATAAGGTACCGTTTAGGATCGGCAGACAGGGTGGTTTTCCCGGTTCCGGACAGGCCAAAAAATAATGCCACATCGCCCTTTTCGCCGACATTGGCTGAACAATGCATGGATGCCATGCCTTGCAAAGGCAAGTAATAATTCATCAGGCTGAATATCCCTTTTTTCATTTCACCACCATACCATGAACCTCCAACAACCGCCACTTTTTCAGTAAGGTTAAAAAGAACAAAGACCTCAGAGTGTAGTCCCTGTTCCTTCCATTTTGAATTGGTGATTTTTGAACCTGTGAAGAAAACAAAATCGGGTTCTCCATAATGGGCGAGTTCATAATGCGAAGGACGGATGAACATATTAGTCACAAAGTGCGCCTGCCAGGCCACCTCCAGGATGAAGCGCACTTTCATGCGGCTGTTCGCATTGGTTCCGCAAAAAGTATCAACAACAAACAATCTTTTTTTATTCGAAAGCTGATGGATGACAAGACCTTTGCAATGCGACCATACATCCTGGTTAATCGGACGGTTGATGACACCGTCCCACCAGATGGTGTTTTCTGAAACGGAATCTTTGACAAAATACTTGTCTTTGGGTGAACGGCCTGTGAAGATCCCTGTTTTTACTGCCACAGCGCCTGTATTGGTCAGTACTCCTTTTTCAAATCCTTCCAGCGAGGGGTCCATTTCATAATTGTAAAGATCCTGATACGAAGGATTGTAAATCACTTCGCTTACGTTGCTGATGCCATACTTGGCCAATTCATTCGGGCTGATGAAGCTCATTTGGTCAATTGTTTAATGGTTTTTACTATAATTTAAGAATCGGGTAAAGATACTTTATTTACCAAAAAAATGCCGTTTGTTATTAAAATAACAAACGGCAGGCTGATTCATTCATGAACCAGTTTATTTAGCGGCCTTGATGGCAGCCTGGGCTGCTGCAAGACGTGCGATAGGAACCCGGAAGGGCGAGCAGCTTACATAGGTAAGTCCGGTTTTGTAACAGAATTCCACGGAAGCGGGGTCGCCGCCCTGTTCACCACAGATACCTACCTTCAGATTGGCGCGTTTTCCACGTCCCTTTTCCACTGCCATTTTGATCAGCTGACCAACGCCATCCTGGTCAATGGTCTGGAAAGGATCGGCCGATAACATCTTATAATCGAGGTAATGATGCAGGAAACCTCCGATATCATCACGGCTGAATCCAAAGGTCATCTGGGTAAGGTCATTGGTTCCGAATGAGAAGAACTCGGCTGATTTGGCCATTTGGTCGGCGAGCAGACAGGCACGTGGTATTTCAATCATGGTGCCGTACTTGTATTCGATCGATTTCAGGCCAAATTTCTTGCAGATCTCATCATACACCGCGTCGGTGATTTTTTTGGTGAAATCAAGTTCGGACACATCGCAGGTCACCGGAACCATAATTTCGGGAATGGGATCTTTGCCTTCTTTCTTCAATTCAGCGGTAGCTTCAAAAATAGCCCGGATTTGCATCTCAGAAACTTCGGGATAGGTAACGCCCAGTCGAACACCACGGTGTCCCATCATGGGATTGGATTCATGCAATGCTTCGCCGCGTTTAGCAATAGCTTCGGCAGTAATTCCGAGAGCCTTGGCAAGTTCAGCCTGTTTATCAGCGGCTTGGGGAACAAATTCATGAAGCGGGGGGTCAAGTAACCGGAAAGTGACCGGAAGTCCGTTCATGGCTTCGAGTGTGCCCTTGATGCTTTTCTTTACAAAAGGATATAGTTCGTTCAGGGCCTGTTTGCGTTCTTCGAGGGTATGGCTGAGGATCATTTTCCGGAGCAGGAATAATGGCTGATCGGAGCCTTCGCCATAAAACATGTGTTCGGTGCGGAACAAACCAATACCTTCAGCGCCATAGTCCCTGGCGATTTTTGCGTCTGCCGGCGTATCTGCATTGGTGCGCACACCCATGGTACGATGGTTGTCAACCAGTTTCATGAAATGCCTGAACCTCGGATTTTCTGTAGCATCCATGAGCGCAATAGCGCCAAGGTATACGTTTCCTTTTGTTCCGTTCAGGGTAACCAGGTCACCTTCTTTCAGAACCACATCTGAACCAGTTACTTTGACCTTTTTACCGGCAACGTCCACATGAAGCTGACCGGCACCAACAATACAGCACTTGCCCCATCCCCGCGCAACAAGAGCAGCATGTGAGGTCATACCGCCACGGGCAGTTAAGATACCCTCTGCGGCACGCATGCCTTCAACGTCCTCGGGATTTGTCTCCTCACGCAAAAGAATCACCTTTTCTCCTTTGCGATGCCAGGCAACTGCGTCCTCTGCGGTGAATACTATTTTACCAACAGCCGCGCCGGGACCGGCAGGAAGTCCTTTTACCAAAGGATCTACTTTCTTTTCGGCAGCCGGATCGCAAATCGGGTGAAGGAGTTCGTCGAGTTGGGCAGGATCTACTCGGAGAACGGCTGTTTTTTCATCGATCAGTCTTTCCTCCAGCATATCCATTGCCATGTTCAGCGCAGCAGTACCGGTACGCTTTCCGGCACGGCACTGGAGCATATACAACACGCCTTCCTGAATGGTAAATTCAATATCGAGCATATCCTTGAAAGAGGTTTCTAGTATGTCACGGATATCGCAAAGCTCCTTATAGGTCTTGGACATAGCTTCCTGCATGCTCTGGAGGTGCTTATTCTGCTCATTCCTGGTGTCATTATTCAATGGGTTGGGAGTGCGGATACCTGCAACGACATCTTCTCCCTGCGCATTGATAAGCCATTCGCCGTAGAACAGGTTTTCTCCGGTAGCCGGATTGCGGGTAAACGCCACACCGGTTGCGGAAGAATCACCCATATTACCGAATACCATGGCCTGTACATTCACAGCAGTGCCCCAATCATCGGGTATACCTTCTATACGACGATAGGAAACAGCTTTTTTCCCGTTCCAGCTTTTGAATACTGCCTTGATCCCACCTTCAAGCTGTGCCCTGGCATCATCCGGAAATTCCTGACCCAAAGAAGATTTAACGCGCTTTTTAAAATCCTCAGCAAGTTGTTTTAAATCGTCGGCACTGAGATCGGTATCGGATTTGTATCCCTTCTTATGTTTTAAATCATCCAGCATATCGTCCAGCTGTTTACGGATGCCCCTGCCATCAGATGGTTCGAGACCTTCGGATTTTTCCATGACTACGTCGGCATACATCATGATGAGACGACGGTAGGAGTCCCAGACAAAACGCGGATTGTTTGTCTTCTTTATAAAGCCGGGAATAGTAGCCGAACAAAGACCGATGTTCAACACGGTGTCCATCATCCCGGGCATCGATTTACGTGCTCCTGAACGGCACGAAACCAAAAGGGCGTTTTCCGGGTCACCATATTTCATACCCATGATATCTTCGGTTTTCTTCATGGCTTCCCATACTGCAGGCATTAGTTCGGCCGGCAGCTGATGATTGTTTTCATAGTATTCTGTACATACTTCAGTAGTGATCGTAAATCCTGCAGGAACAGGTAATCCTAACAAACACATTTCGGCAAGGTTAGCCCCCTTACCGCCTAGCAAATTCTTCATTTCTGCCTTACCTTCGGCTTTCTTAGCCCCGAATGTATAAACGCGCTTAATGTTCGACATTGTATTATTTATTTAGTTTTCAATTTGTTAATTATAATCAACCCAAATTTAAAAAGCACAAACTTAATAAAAAAATTGGCCGGTAAGGAAGTTATCAGGTAAAAATATGTGGAACTGATTGAGCCATAATAAGACGACATTACTTGCACAGAATTGCCCGTTTTCGTACACATTTTGTACGTTATGCGACACTTTGATGTAAATAAAAGAACATTAAAAAAGCTGTAAATATCATAGAATTAATAATATAGACTGATTGGCACAGCAATTGAAGCTATATAGCAACAGTAATCCCTAAAACTCTTCATTATGAAAACACGTGTGTTCAAAGTGACGCCAATCGTCGCACTCGTTCTGCTTCTCCCGCTAACTCTAAACCTGGCTCAAAATGATGACAGACTGGCGCAGCAGTCGGTTGATTTTGTAGCCTCTGATTTGCTGGTAACTGATGATCTAATATCATTGGCAAATTCTGCGATGTATGGTAAAAATACTTTTAAGAATGTGGAAACCTATCCGGTTCCTGAAAATGGAGTTGAATTGGGTACTGCAGTTAATGGCCTGATCACTTATCCCAAATGTGCAATTGATCAGGGAATCGAGGGTGTTGTAAGAGTATTGTGCATGGTAGCCAAGGACGGCTCAGTCTCATCGGTGGTAGTCCTCCAGGACATCGGGGGCAATTGTGCCGAGGAGGTTTGCAAAGCCGTGAAAACGATCAGGTTCAAGCCTGCCATGCAGAATGGTTATCCCAGAAGGTGCAATCTCGTTATTCCTGTCGTTTTTGATCTGACAGATTACAAGTAATCACGTTAAAATTCTGAATGAATATCCGGCTTGTCTTCACCTTATGATGAGCCGGATTTTTTTTGCGCTTTCTTTTGAAAAGATCTTGGATGATACCTGATGATGATATCTCTTAAATACTCCCGGTTCAAATGGGTGTAGATTTCTGTTGTGAGGATGGACTCATGACCCAGCATTTCCTGCACAGCTCTCAGATCAGCTCCTCCTTCAACCAGGTGGGTGGCAAATGAGTGCCGGAAGGTATGGGGACTGATCCGTTTTTTTATACCCGCCTTCAGGGCCAGATTCTTTACAATGGTGAAAATCATTACCCTTGTAAGTTTATGCCCACGCCGGTTCAGGAAAACAACATTTTCAGCGCCCTTCAGAGGCGCAAGGTTGTTTCTGAATTGCAAAAGGTAGTTCTCAATTTCACGGATAGCTTTTTTGCTTATGGGTATCAGCCTTTCCTTGTTGCCCTTTCCCAGCACTTTAATAAATCCCTGGCTGAAAAAAAGGTTGGTAATCCGAAGATCAATCAACTCAGAAACCCGCAATCCACAGCTGTACATGGTTTCAATAAGGGCTTTGTTCCGGTGCCCCTCATTCTTGCTCAGATCAATAGCGGCAATGAGACGATCAATCTCATCCACACTGAGCACAACGGGTAATTTCCTTCCCGATTTTGGTGATTCCAGCAGTTCGGCAGGATTCAGCATTATCTTTTCATCGATTAACAGGTACCTGAAGAATGATTTTATGCCTGATACCAATCTCGACTGGCTGCGCGGACTCATTCCCAGTTCACCTGACCATGCCAGGAACTCATTCAACAGGACAGAGGTAACCTCTTCAGGTTTAATATCCAATCCTTTCAGTTCAAGAAAGGCCAGCAGTTTATCCAGGTCATTGAGATACGCAGTTACGGAATTGCCGGAAAGTGATTTCTCAATTTTGAGAAACGCCTTGTAACCTGCCGTATATATTGCCCAGTCCAATAGTTAAAGATTAATTGATGGTGAAATTAAATTATTTGCGGTTAATTAATACTTTTGCACGGCTTTATTCAAATATCAGTTTATGTTAAAGAAAACAAAAATTGTAGCTACCATATCCGATTTGCATTGTGATGTTGAATTTGTCCGGCAATTGTTTGAGGGCGGAATGAATGCAGTGCGCTTGAATACAGCCCATCAGACGCCTGAGGATACCTTAAAAGTGATCCGGAATGTAAGAGAGGTTTCCGATAAGATTCCGTTTATTCTTGACACCAAAGGTCCTGAAATTCGTACAACACCCTCGGATTATAAAGTAGCTGTAAAAAAAGGCGATAGAATCCGAATCATGGGCGATGCCTTGAAAAGCACAACTCCGGATTGCATTTATGTGAATTACAACAATTTTGTGAAAGAGTTGGAACCGGGCGTGAAGATACTCATTGATGATGGAGATATTGAATTTGAAGTAATTGAAAAATCGGGTGGTGCCCTGATTTGCATGGCCACCAACGATGGGAGTGTTAAAGGTAAAAAAAGCGTGAATGTACCGGGTGTGAAATTCAACCTCCCGGCTTTGAACCCCAAAGACATTGATTATATCCGCCTGGCCATGGAACAGGATATTGACTTCATAGCACATTCTTTTGTCAGGAATAAGGAGGATGTTCTGGCCATTCAACACATCCTCGACAATGAAAAGTCACGCATAAAAATCATTGCCAAAATAGAAAACCAGGAGGGTGTTGATAATCTCGATGAAATTCTGCAGCATGTTTATGGAGTAATGGTGGCCAGGGGTGATTTGGCCATTGAGATACCCTATGAAAAAATACCCGGTATTCAGAAGATGATCATTAAAAAGTGCATTGATGCAAGGAAGCCGGTTATTGTTGCAACCCAGATGCTGCATTCCATGATAGAGAATCCACGGCCCACCCGCGCTGAGGTTTCCGATATCGCCAATGCAATATATTCCAAGGCAGATGCAATTATGCTGAGCGGCGAGACAGCCTATGGAAATTACCCGGTTGAAGCGGTCAATACAATGGCGCGTATTGCGCTTGAGGTTGAAAAAAGTCGCAGTGATTTGCATATCACTCCCATGCTGGTGATGAGCACCAAAACTTCAGCCTATTTATGCAAATCAGCGGTGGAGGCATCTTTGGAACTTGACTGTAAGGCAATTATTGCCGATACATCCACAGGCAGAACAATCAGGAATATCGCCTGCTACCGGGGCCGGAAAGTGGTATTTGCCCAATGCTATGATGAACGTGTTGTCCGTGAACTGGCCCTGTCATTTGGTGTATATGCCGATCTTATGCCGGAAGGAACTACGCACAACTTCATCGTACATGCCCTTAATTCACTGATTAAAAGAAATTTACTTTATAAATCCGATAAAGTGGTGATCCTGGGTGGTAATTTTGAGTGGACACAAAGTGCTTCCTTCATTGAAATCAGCACAGTGGGCAATATGCTGGAGCTCCTGCACAAGAGCTAAATCATCCCGTCAACTGGTTTTCTGTTGGATCTTTTTTACTTTCCACCGTATTTTGCAGTGGTTTTTTTCCTATTTTTAAGGATCAGTAGTTGCTTCATGAATATTTTTTCAAAAATGGGCCCGGGTCCTGATTTAATGCAGAAATACTGCCTCCTGCCCCTGGATGTGGAGGAGATCAGGCGTAATACGCAGGTGGCTTCTTTCCAGCGCAGGGAAGTCATCTTTCGCCAGAATACTCCGAAATCACATTTCATGTTTATCATTTCCGGCATGGTTAAAATATACAAGGAAGGAAAAAACCGGCGTACATTCATACTGAAACTGTCTACGCCGGGCGATTGTATAGGGCTGATGTCCGATTTCAGTCATGCAACCCATCAGTATTCTGCATCAGCTGTAGAAAAGGTCGAGATTGGCTACATCGACAGGCAGGTCTTTGATGAAGTGCTATCCAACAATCCTAAATTGGCTCTGAGTTTGATCCGGAAGCTCAGCGAGGATGGATTGTTTATTTTTGACAGGCTTATTGCGCGTTCCCACAAACAATTGCCCGGACGTATTGCGGATGTTATCCTGTATTTCTCAGACGTGATTTATAATAAGGAAGAATTTGAGTTTCCGCTGACCAGGCGTGAACTCGCCGAGTTGGCGGGTACAACGAAAGAAAGTTTTATCAGAACGCTCATGGAATTTAAAAATGATAAAATCATTAGCCTTGACGGTTCCAGTGTGAAAATTAACAGCATGAAAATTGTAAGAACATTAAGCGAGCTGGGGTAGGGGATGTGAATGGTGAATGGTGAATAGTGAATAGTGAATAGTGAATAGTGAATAGTGAATAGTGAATAGTGAATGGTGGTGTGAATAAACTATTGTGATGAAGATTATTGTAGCTGATGATTATAAAAGCAACCGGCTCCTGGTTTTGGAAATTCTCTGGAGTCTTGGTCATGACTGCATTGAAGCTGAGAACGGGCGCCAGGCCCTGGAGGCACTTGAGAAAAACAACGATGTTGATCTTGTGCTGATGGATATTGAAATGCCTGTCATGAGTGGGTTCGAAGCCATGAAATACATCCGTGAAAAACTGGTATACCCGAAAAACAACATACCCATAGTTGCACTTACTGCCCATAATCCCGGCATGTTCATTGAGGAATGTTCGGAAGCCGGCTTCAACCAGATGCTGGTCAAGCCTTACTCCATTGACAAGATTGCAGAATTACTTGAAATGTATAAAAAATCCTGATCATTTACAGGTTATTCAAGAAGAAGTGCAACCAGATTTTCAAGCTGTTCGGTATCGGTATTATCGAAATTGTTTTTGAGCTTGCTGTCAATATCCAGAACACCGATGATTTTTCCGTTGTGATCCCGCACCGGTATGACAATTTCCGATTGCGAACGCGAATCGCATGCAATATGCCCGGGAAATTCATGAACATCAGGTACCACAACAGATTTGCCGAGATTAATTCCTTCCCAGCACACACCTTGATTCTTTGGTAATTCAAGACAGGCTACCGGTCCCTGATAGGGCCCTACCAGCAATTTGCCAGCTTTCAGCAGATAAAATCCTACCCAGAAAAAACCATCCATTTTATGGTACAATATAGAATTGATTGTTGCCATCCGTGAGATGAGGTCATCGCTTTTCTGAAGCAGCTCTCTCAACTGGGTTTGAATCCTAATGTACCTGCCAAGTTTTTTTTCCATCTGTCTAATAGTCAATATCAGGTTTTCTTCGCGTCTTTTTCTCGGACTGTATATGCTTTGACTCCAATCTTTTAATTCTGGAAGTCACGGTAGGCCTCGTCGGCCTTCGAACTTTCACCGGGGCAAGGGCTTTCTCAATCAGTTTATGGAATTTCTCGACAGCTTTCCTTTTGTTGTCGATTTGTGAACGTTCTGACTGGGAAACAAGTATCAGGATTCCCTCTTTGCTGATCCGCTTAGCCAGTTTACAGAAAAGGGCCTTTTTTTCCTCTTCCAGCAGGAGACCGGATGACTGGACATCAAACCGCAATTCAATTTTTGTGCTTACTTTGTTAACATGCTGGCCCCCCGGGCCACTGCTGCGGGTAGCATTGAAAATCAATTCCGGGGTGAAATCCCTTTCACTTATTTCAGGAACTTCAGGCATACGGGAGAAGGTATTTTTATTTCTGAACCCATATCGATCAGTTTACCCGTTTCAGCATCAATTCTGAAAGTGACCACGTTATCCGAATTCTGATTGGCTACGAGCATATAATTACCCGCAGGTTCAATGATAAAATTCCGCGGTGTTCTGCCTTTAACTTCCTGGTGTCCGATAAGTGTCAATTCGCCGGTAAGGGCGTCTACAGAAAACATGGCAATGTTGTTGTAATTGCCACGGTTGGATGCATAGAGGTAATTACCGTCCGGACTGACATGAATATCAGCACATGCTGCTTCCTCACCCTTTCCGTCCGACACGGTGGATACAACCTGAAACCGGCTCAGGGCTCCGTTCAGCGTATCAACCTGCATGCATTCAATGGTGCCGTTCAACTCATTGACAACATATGCCAGGTTTTTGAAAGGATGGAAGGTCATATGCCTTGGTCCGGCTCCCGGTTGAGTATGGTAATTGTATTCAGCGGGTAGCAGTTTGCCCTGATTGGTATCCAGGCGGTATATATAAATTATGTCAGTTCCAAGATCGCACGAATAGGCAAAGCGATTGTCCTTTGAACAGATGATCATATGCGCATGTGCAGATTCCTGTCTGGCTGTATGTCCCATACCTGTATGGTGATCAACGGAGACCGCATTGCCCAGGGTGCCATCGGCCTTGATGGGCAGCAATGCCACAGTACCGCTGCCATAATTCGCCGTCAGGACATATTTACCCGTTCCATCAACCTGGACGAAGCATGGGTAATCGCCTTCGGATGAAATGGCATTCAAAAATTCCAGGGTTTTGCCGTTGTCAGTCAATCTGAATGCACTGATGGCACCAGTTGACCCGCCTGGTTTCCCGGTTTCATTCACCGTGTAAAACCATTTGCCCGAGGGATGGACATCAACATAAGACGGATTTGTGGTGGCCGGAGAGGCTCCAATGTAACTTAATTCGCCGGTAATCCTATCCATACTGTAAATGTAAACTCCGGTTGATTTGCCGGCATCACGGGTTTCATTTTCAGTGTATGTGCCAATGTAGAGGATCATGACAGCCGTGTCTGCGGATTCTGAAACAGGCTGATTTTTCACGTTCTTCCCTCTGCAATTAACTGTCAGTAAAATAATTGACAGTATGGTGAACAGGAAAATAAAGGTTGTACGCATGGCTGTATTTTTAACAGAATAGCAAAGATAGTATTCGTGAAATTATCAAAAAATTATTCTTGTTCTTGCGCATACTATTATTTAACCTGATTTTTGTAGCTTTGTTACCCCGGAAATTTCACACTGAATTGGATAACCAGGATAAGAAAATCATATTTCCAACCGGATCAGCCAGTATAGCTGCGTTTGAAGATCTCTTTAAACAATATTACGCGCAGCTGGTCGTATATGCCTGTAAATATGTTTCAGATACAGATATCGCCCGTGAAATTGTCCAGGATTTTTTTGTAAGACTTTTTGAAAAACGTCAGACCCTGTCGATAGACGTTTCGGTAAAATCCTATTTGTACAGATCAGTTTACAACTGCTGCATTAACTACATCAACCAGCGAAATATACAGGAAAAACACCTGAAAAACATTGATCTTGAGAGGGATGAAGAAGAGAATCTTGAAAGTGAGATCAATATGGTTGAACTGCAGAAAAGGATTTTTGACGTTATTGATGGTCTGCCTGCCAAATGTCAGTTGATTTTTAAAATGAACCGATTACAAGGACTTAAGAATGAAGAGATTGCCACACAGTTAAACCTTTCAAAGCGTACCGTGGAGACACAAATCAGCAAAGCATTGAAAATATTGCGTCATAAGCTTTCTGCGGACATTCCGGTTCATTTAAAAACGTAATTCATGAACTGATCTATTATTAATATATTGAATATTAATATGATAATATTTTAAACTGGCATTTGTGATGAAAAGAATAAGTGAATTTTTCTATATAAATGTCTTATAAAAGATTTAGTATGGATTTAATTAAAATGCCTATTAAACTTTTCGTAAAAAAACTTACCAGTACAGCGGATTCCCGTGATGAGCAGGAATTCGAACATCGTATCGCCGAAGATCCACGTGTTTTAAAGGAGTACCAGCTAATACAAAAGATTTGGAACGAAGCCGGTAATACCGGTGTCTTTGAACACATTGACACGGATTCGGACTGGAAGCGGGTAAGTGCTCAAATCGGCCTTACAGTGCCCACCGGTTACCGGAGGATATCCTGGCAGGGTTATTTTTTACGGATTGCAGCTTTGGTCGTGCTGACCTTTGGACTGTCCTACAGCCTGTATCATATCATTACCTCCCAGAAAAAAGCAGGTTCTGAGTTTATTGACTTATTGGCAGATAATACTGTAAGGGAAGTTGTCCTGCCCGATGGATCTTCCGTATCTCTGAATTCAGGATCAAAGCTTGTCTACCGTGATGATTTTGGTGAAGTTACACGGGACGTAATTCTCGAGGGAGAAGCCCTTTTTACCGTTGTCCCGGATAAGAGCCATCCGTTCAGGGTTTTTATTAACGAATCCATGGTTGAAGTTACCGGAACCAGGTTTTCTGTTCGTGACGAAAACGGCGTCATCAAGGTATCCGTGTTGTCGGGCACCGTATTATTATCAGCCAAGGACATAGGTACCCAAAAAGTAAGCATTGAAGCCAATCAGTCAGGTTATCTTCTTGCAAGCAGCAATGAAATTGGGGTTGAAGAAGGCATACCGGTGAACAATCTGTCATGGAAAACGGGTCACCTGGTTTTTGAAGAGACACCCATTGATTCGGCACTTCTCGATATCGCTCACCATTTCAGGAAAGAACTGTCATTTGAGTCCTCTGTCAAGGAAGAAATTACGGCAGAATTTCAGGACCAGCCACTTCACGAGATTTTAAAAGAGCTTGAACTGGTTGCAGGCCTGCACTTCGACACTACCCGTACAACACTCATTGTAAGGAAGTAAAATAAAACTACAATGAGGTTGCGGGAAAAATACCAAAGCTGTTTTCCCGTAATTTTCTTCCTTTTTCTATTAAATACGGGAATCACATCCATCGCCCAGGAAAATATTCTGGAGCGTGAGGTTAATTTGTCCCGCACCACCGGTGAAATCGTTGAATTCTTAAAAGAAATCGGCCGGAAAGGAAATTTCTCATTTACCTATACTTCACAGATACCGGTTCACAGGATGGCTTCAGTAATGCAAAAGAAGCAACAGGTTAAAAATCACCTTGCGGATATTTTCAAATACGACAGCATACAGATCCTGGAACAAAACAATAAAGTTCTGCTCATTCCGCTTCGCAAAAAAAATCCTCCCGTTTTTAACTTCCGGCTCATTAAAGGCCTGGTGATCGACAGCAAATCAAGGAAACCACTTTCCTATTCCAATGTAATTCTTATGAACAGAAGTACGGGAACTGTAACCAACGCTCATGGCCGGTTTGAACTTAAAGTATCTCCTGAAAACCTGTCCGATACCCTGGGAGTTTCTTATATTGGTTATAAAATGTCCGCCATTCCTCTGGCTAACATGGATACCTCACTTCTTGTGGTGCGGATGTCGGTAGAAAAAGTCCAGATCAGGGAAATTGTAGTAAGGCCTTTGGACCCGATTTACATACTTACCAAAGCCATTGAAAAAATTCCGGACAATTACGACAGGAAACCTTCCATTTATACCGGATTTTTCAGAGAATCAACACTGCAGGATAATAAGAATATTTCTCTTTCAGAAGCTGTCATCAATGTATATAAGGAATCCTATACTTCCCAGCGGGATGACCAGATCAGAATATTCAAGGGAAGAAAAGGAAGCAACACCGATGAAAAGGAATTTGTGGAATTTGTCGTTCAGGGAGGGCTCTATAACACCCTTAAGCTCGATATTGCCAAGAATCTTCCTACTTTCCTGGATGCGGAATATTTCCCGCTTTATCAGTATAGTATCGAACGAATCATCAATCATTTTGAGAGACCTACTTATGCCATAGCTTTCGATCAGCGTGAGGGCGTTAAATACCCCTGTTATCGCGGCAGGGTCTATATCGATTGTGAAACTTTCGCCATTGTGGGGGCATCTTTTGAGCTGAGCGACAAAGGAATGAATTTTGCGTCCGGGATCTACATCAAGAAATTTCCCAGACGGGTTGGTGTTAAACCCATTAACGCCTACTATCAGGTTTTCTACCGGCCATTTTCCGGTAAATGGAACCTCAGCAATGTGAGAAGTGAGGTGTTGATCCGTGTTAAGAGAAGGAAGACCCAACAACAAGACAGGTTTAATTCCTTGTTTTCGTCGACTTCTGAATTTGTCATTACCGGAAAGGATACCACCAACATCATACGGTTTAAAACGGATGAAGTATCGAGGCCGAAAGATATTTTGGAGGAACAGATCGGAGAGACCGACAATGAATTCTGGGGTGAGGAGAACATCATCATTCCGGGTGAACCGATTGAAAAGGCCATAACCAGACTGGGCCGGAGAAATGCATCCTTTTCTGACCAGGAAATCGCGGCCATTAAAATTGAGGAGGAAAAGGAAGCCAGGAAATTATCCGATGATCCGGAGGATGAAAAGACAAATAATGATCCTGATGAAGATTAGTCCTGAAAAATATATCATCACTATGACAAAAACTCAAACAAGCATGACACTTAGGATTTTGACCGGGGCATTGGTTGTTTTGTTGTCAGGTTCCCGCAGTCAAACGGATGATCCGTTTATCGATCAGCTGAAGAACAGTTTACAAAAATATGCTGTCGATTATCGAGTGGAAAGGGCTTACATTATGAGTGACCGTTTTGTATATAGGCCAGGTGAAAATTTATGGTTCAAAGGATTTGTTGTATCTTCGGGAGAGGAACCCAATAAGCCGAAAAGTCAAGATTTTTTCATTAAATTGTTGAACAGTAAAGGAGAAGAGATCATATCCCGGAGATATCCTGTAATGGGGAATCAGACATCCGGACGATTGCTCATTCCCAGATCGTTCATACCGGGCAGATACTGGTTAGTCGCTTACACGGGATGGATGAAAAACCAATGTGCTTATGATGCATTCCGCAAAGAGATCTTAATAAGTAAGTACTATGATAAACGGTTTCTGGTTGAACCGTTCTATGACAAAGATACATACCATGCAGGTGATACGCTCAAAGTGCGGATCAGAATACTGGATCAGACCGGAAAGCCGATTCCTGAAGCCGATTTTGAATATACCGTCGGATCATTTGAGCGCAGGGAAATAAAAGGATCCGGAAATACAGACACGGAAGGATTTTCTGCAATCAGTTGCGTAATTCCTGAATCGGAACAAATACTGATGTTGACGGTGGATATTAAAAGCCGTAAACTATCCGGGGACTACACATTGATCATCCCTGCGGTTACTGCGAAACCGGAAATTGCATTTTACCCGGAGGGGGGGAAGTTGGTAAAGGGTTTAAAGAATTTAATGTCATTCAGGGCTTTCAGTGCATTTGGCCAACCAACCCCGGTGACCGGGGATATTATAGATCGTGAAGGGAACGTAATGCAGTCCGTTATGACGAATGAAAATGGCATCGGGCTGTTTGACTATACTCCCCCGGATGATACCTGTTATTTAAGCATTACCAGTCCATCCGGCATTTTGCAGCAATTTCCTTTGCCTGTGGCAGAGAACAAGGGATGGATATTACATCGCGAAGAACAGGATAGTGATTCAGTTTGTTTCAGGATTACCGCATCCGATGACAGTCCATCCGTATCTTACTGGGTAGCATCCATGGATCATAGAATTGTATGGAGTGATGTTATTCCCTTTAGCCGTTCGGCCAGGGTCAGGGTTCCTGTGAGAAACCTTCCGGAAGGAATATTGCAGGTTTCTGTGTTCAATCAGGAACACGAATTGGACGTCGAGAGACTAATCAGGATTTTGCATCCAACGGAAAAGTTCAATGTAAAAACCGATCACAAGACCTATCATAACCGTCAGCGTGTGCATCTTTCGCTTGAATACACCGGTAAGGAAAACACACTTGACCTCGCGATCTCGGTGTCTCTAATGAACCTTTCGACCAATCCTTTAATGACAAGTTTATACGACGGCATTTACAGTGTTCCCTGTGACTCCATTGAGAACAGGAGACTAAAACTGGCGCCTGTTTCTGATCTTGACCTGATTACAACTGATTATCGCACCATTTACTGGAAAGAGGTGCTTAAAAAAACAACAGCGGATCAGATTTTCAAACTGCAGAATGGCATTAGCGGTAAGGTATTTGACAAGAAAGAAAACCTTTCACAACACGCAAAAGTAAGGGTCACGCATATGCCCAATTACAGGTCGTATGAGACACAAACTGATGAGACCGGGACTTTCAGGGTGGTCTTCGGTGCAGATATCATCGACTTTAATTTTCTGAATGTGGATGCTTATGATGCAATGGGTAAGGTCAATCTTACTGCATCCATTGATCAGAATTACGTTGAAAACCTTAAAAACACGCTCATCAGTGAAGGTGAAAGCAGTGATTTGCAGAAAGCCATTGATGTATTTGCCTACGGTGAACCCGAACTGATTTATGCACTCAGGTATGGACCGGGTAAATTCAGAAAATCGGTTCCGGATACCAGAAGGAAATACGATCCCAATCAGTATGCCGGGTATAACAGCGTGCTGGATATCATCCAGGACATGAAACCCTATAGACTGGTTGACAATACCATTGTATTTACCGGTGAGGATGAAATTCTTCCGCGTCTGATAACCCAGACAGGAAACATTGTGGTTATCAATGGAGCTCTGAAAGGCAGCAAAATAGATATTCTGCAGAATCTTCTTCCTTCGGATATTACCAATATAAATATCTCAAATTCCCTGCTGGATGTTCACAAATATACCCCGATAAACTTTCAGGGCGTCATTGAGATCACTACCATTCAGGGCATTTACAAGAACAGGCAACCAACCGTTCAGTTGGGAATGGATATAATGAACACAAACAGGACATTCTATATGCCGGATTATTCCATTGAAAGTCCGACTTCGGGTGATAACCGTAAAACTTTATACTGGAATCCCAGTTTTCGGCTGCGGTCGGGAGAAATGAGATTGCTTTCTTTTTTTACTTCCGATATTAAAGGTACTTACCATGGTATTGTTGAAGGTGTTGATAAACAAGGAAATCCCGTTAAGGCTTCCTTTTCGTTTGTTGTGGAATAACTGAAGTGGACTTACTCAACCGGAACAGCATCAGCAACTTTCGGCGGATCTTTCCTGGGCTTATTGATCATCGGAATGATCAGCAAAGCGAGCATTCCAAGGAAAAGATAGATCAGATTGGTCGAAGCATGTGCAATAAGGGCAAACACCTTACCATCGGCTTTGTCGATTCCATAAATGAATAATGTCTCATATACCATGAAATGCCAGGGTCCGATACCTCCCTGAACCGGGGCCAGCATGGCCAGGCCTCCCATCAAAAAAGTAATCATGCCCACCTGCAGTGAAAGATGTGCTGTGGGTTCATAGGCCAGGAAAATGACATATAGCATGAACAGCCACATAATGAATATGAAGACCGTATGTCCGATAAACAGCCATTTATTCTCGAGTTGGCCAATGGATTTAATTCCGGAAATAAAATTCTTCCTGATGATCCTGATCTTTTTTATAAAAGTATTGCCCTTTTCTAATTTTTTCCTGTTGAAATACCGGTTAAACATAAAGAATAACAGCGCGATCAGAACAACGACGGCTGTTACCAGGATCATATTCCGTGTCGAGAACAGCTGAAGAAGATTGGCCTTGACCTCCGGATGGGTGTTGAAAAAAGAAATGAAGACTCCAAACTGGCTCAAAAGAATAACCACTGCGAGCAACATCAGGGTGATCAGATCCGCCATACGCTCAACAAGCACTGTGCCGGCAAGTTTGGCAAACGGGATCTTCTCATGGCGGCTTAAAATCGTGCACCGGAATACCTCTCCTGCCCGGGGCAATAATAAATTCACAAAGTAGAGAATCAGAACAGACAGGTAGGTGTTGTAAAGCCTGGGGTTATATCCCAGTGGTTTGATGAGCATATTCCAGCGGATAGCCCGGCTGATCTGCGAAAGAACACTGAAAACGAGGGAGAGGATGATCCAGAAATAATTCAGGTCAGCAAATGCCGATTTGTATTTTGTGAGTGGCTCATCTTTGTAAACCCACCAGAAAACGAAAACTCCAACGGCCAGGAATACAAAATACTTGGAAACACTCAATATCTTCTTAAACATAATTCAGCTGATAAGGATTATGCTGGTGATAATCGACACAAAAATAGCGAAATCTGCCAAACCGATCACAAGCCTTTCCAAATTTTACCTGAATAAATATATGGTATGGGCAAATGGTAAAAATATTACTTTTGCTCGAGGTTTCTTTGTTAACTCTGTCCAACCTGCCGAACTATGTACGGTAATTGTCTGAAGCTGGTCATCGCCTTTCTTGTTTCTATGAATTTGCAGCTTTTACAGGCGCAGGACATACCTGTTGATTCCACCGGGGCAGTCAGGGGGCCAGAAAATGAAGAGGATACCCTGACAGCAGATACAGTTAATAATTACAGTACATGGGACATCCTTCAGCAGATACCGATTGACAGCGTTTTGACCAGGCAGCAAAACACCCGCTTCGGAAGGGGACTTTATCAGTTCCTTATCAGGCAGAATGCGTATGGTACAGTGAGGCAAAAAACGCCTGTAAGTAATTCAAAACTGGCTTCAAAAGATGGCATGATCATCCGGAAGATTGAATTCCGGAATATGGACATTTTTGCTCCCTCAGTGGAGGATACTATGTATGTGTCGTCTTACGGACTCCCGAAAACGCTGAATGCATTGCATAAGGATACTCGCAGGCAGATCCTTATGCGACATCTGCTGCTCCGCGAGGGTGAACCCCTGGATGTTTTTCTGGCTGCTGAAAATGAAAGAATCTTAAGAGAACTGCCTTATATCAACGATGCCAGGTTTCTAGTAAAGCCACTTTCCGAAAGTCCTGATTCGATCGACCTGGTGCTTGTAACTCAGGATTTGTTCCCGGTTGGTTTTGATGCTGATATCAGCAGTTCGAATTCAGGAAGTATGGGTTTATGGAATCAAAACGTATTAGGATATGGTCTCCAATCCGCCTTGACATTGTACTGGGATGGCGATCACAAACCCTGGATGGGTTATGGCTTAACGGTTGGTACATCAATCCTTGCCAGGAGTTTTGCTGACGCCAAACTGGAATATATCAACCGCTGGAACCTGAATTCCGTCTCCCTGGATATTTCCAGGAACTTCAAAAGCACCCGATTCATATACGCAGGTGGTGCGTTGCTTGAATATGTAACCGCTATAAAGAACATTGAGTTGCTCGACACGGTTCTGTCGGATGTGAACCTGAAGTATACCAATGCAGACCTCTGGGCCGGCCGGATGTTCAGATTGAATGGTCATTCATCGCGGGTTAGCCGGGGACTATACTTTACAGGTCGGGTAAACCTCTATGAAAAATTAAAGGGACCGGAAACATCCGAGAATTACCTGTATCAATACCAGGACAGGTCTTTTTACCTGGCTTCGGTTGGCTTGTCAGAAAGGGGATACAAAACGGACAATATGATTTACACTTTTGGCAGGACCGAAGATGTTCCATTGGGTTACAAACTCGAACTTAGTGCCGGACTGGAAGGGGGACAGTATGATATCCGGTATTATTTATCCGGCAATGCCTCCATCGCTAAGTATTATAACCGGGCAGGGTATATCTATGCTTCGGCCAGCTATGGTACATTCCTGAACCATGGAATTTCCGAACAGGGAACTCTGCAGTTCAGGATTCAGTACTATACAAAATTATTCAGCTACCGCCGCTATCAATGCCGGAATTTTATCAGTCTGAATTATGTGAACGGCATTAACCGGTATGAAGGTGAGTTTGTAAGCCTTGAAAACAAGGCTGGCATTCAGGGACTCAGGAGCAGCGCATTGCGTGGAATCGATAAAATCTCTTTAAGTTATGAATCGGTCGTATTCAGTCCCTTTAAAATTCTCGGATTTCGTTTTGCCTTTTATGGATTGATTGATCTGGGCATGATATCACCGGATAATTTCTTGTTTAAAGACCCGAAATTCTATTCTGGCCTGGGTGTCGGAGTGAGGATCAGAAACGATCAGCTGGTATTCAACACCTTTGAAGTCAGCTTTTCGGTATATCCCGGTATGCCTGCAGATGCGCGGGGTGAGTATATCAGGATAGGAAGCCTGACAAGAATACGTTTGCAGGATTTTTTTCCGCAAAAACCGGATATAGTTCGTTATCAGTAAACAGTGAACGGTGAGCAGCCGGTTAACAGTATTCACTCTTCACTGTTTACTTTTCACTTTTCACTTTTCACTGTTCACTGTCTTTACTGCTCCTCCATCATCTTATTCAATATCTGTGTCATCTGCTCACGGGTGATATGCCTTACGTTTTCAGGCAGCTTGGCGATCTGGCTTTCTGAACCCGGAGTCATGTATTTCTCAGCGGAAAATCTCATCCTCAGGTACAGCATATTCAATTCAAACTCCATCAGCACACCATCCACTTTTTTATAGGGATTGTTGGCATTGGGATGCCTGAGATCTATTTCATCCGTATAATAAATTACGAATGAATTACCGGTTGACGGAAGATGTACCATTGCTTTTTTACAGGTAAATCCGGCAATTTCTTTGGTTTCTCGGGTTTCCGTTATTTCCATGTCATCCATGGTATCAAAACAGCACATCAACTCGTCGCGTTTTCCCTTGAACAAATAGTTTTTATCAAGGATTTTGAGGAGTGTGGAACATTTGCGGGTATTCAGATCGGTAATGGCATTCAGTTTATAAAAACCCAGGAAACCTTCAATATGATTTGCTGCCTGCTTCTCGTTGAAAATAAGTTTCATTTTCCTGGGCAGCAATTCCAAAGTTTTTTTATCCAGATCAGTATTCAGATAGGTGATTTTATAATCGATTCTTCCGGAAGTGACCTGATCCCTGTAATCGGTATTTTTACATGAAGACACCAGGATGAAAACAAAGAATAGAAGAAGGACATAAGGTTGTCTCATGTAAAGTTGTGAATTAATAATTTAAATTTTCTACGTAAATAATAGGCTGCAGTTAGGATTTGGGGTGTTGTTTTGATAAAACACGGAAAGGCAAAGATAAATACCTTGCGGGGCTTGACAAATTTTTCCGCCGGTTTTCTTATTTTAGCCGGAAAAAATTATGCCATTCAATTTACGCAATCGCAGTTTTTTAAAACTTCTTGATTTTACACCCGCTGAGATCAAATTCCTGCTCGATCTTTCATTTGACCTGAAGAAAGCCAAATACACAGGAACGGAACAACCCCGGTTAACCGGCAAAAACATTGCATTGATCTTTGAAAAGACCTCCACGCGAACCCGTTGTGCCTTTGAAGTTGCGACCCATGATCAGGGCGCTCATGTTACGTATCTTGATCCTGTGAGTTCCCAGATCGGCCACAAGGAATCTGTCAAAGACACCGCCCGCGTTCTGGGCCGGATGTTTGACGCCATCGAATACAGGGGATATGGTCAGCAGGTTGTTGAAGACCTGGCCAGATACTCAGGAGTGCCTGTTTGGAACGGCCTGACCAATGAATATCATCCCACCCAGGTACTGGCGGATCTGATGACCATGATTGAACATTCAGAAAAACCATTGAATAAAATCAGATTCTGTTACCTGGGCGATGCACGGAACAACATGGGCAATTCCCTGATGGCAGGATGTGCCAAAATGGGTATTGATTTCAGGGCAGCTGCTCCTACGGCATGTCAGCCGGCATCCGACCTGGTTCAGATCTGCAGGGAAATCGCCCGCGATACCGGCGCAAAAATTACCATAACCGATAAGATTGAGACTGCAGCCAGGGAAGCTGATTTCCTGTACACCGATGTTTGGGTGTCCATGGGAGAACCCGCCACCGTGTGGGAAGAACGTGTAAAGCTGCTGCATCCTTTCCAGATCAACCGCAAAGTTTTGGAACTCACCGGAAATGAAAAGGTCAAGTTTCTGCACTGCCTGCCGGCTTTTCATAACCGCGAAACCAAGATGGGCGAAGAGATCTTCAAAAAGTTCGGCCTCGATTCCATGGAGGTCACCGATGAAGTATTTGAATCACCCGCGTCCATAGTCTTTGACCAGGCAGAAAACAGGGTGCATACGATCAAGGCTGTGATGGTAGCCACCTTGGGTGATTAAGCCCGAAAATTTTGGGTTTTAATTCAGGAGTGCTATCTTTGCCGCTTTTCTGATCGCAAATACTTATCTTAATCACCGATTTATAATGATTGTTAAAAAACTCAGAGTTTTCCTGCTGACAGGTTTGCTGTTGCTGGTTGGTCAGTCGCTTATGGCTGCTGACGGAATGATGCCTGCCATTCTCGGGATACGGATTGAATTTATTATTTTCGCCCTCACCCTGATCGGTGTCGCGATTTTTCACCATAAGACGATGTATGTCGCCCTTACCGGCCTGGCCATCGTGCTCATTTTTAAATACATTTTCACTGATTTTTCCCTTGCAGAACATATTATAGGCACGGAAGCCCATGAAGGGGAGTGGAGGATCCTGCTGAATCTTCTCGGTTTGCTGTTTGGTTTCGCTATCCTTGCCGAGATATTCAAGGAATCCAGGTTTCCTGAAATCTTGCCTCATTATCTCCCCGATGACTGGAAAGGCGGATTTGTTCTTCTGGTTTTCATCTTTATTTTATCGTCTTTTCTCGATAACATAGCGGCCGCCATGATCGGAGGTACGATTGCCCTTGTGGTTTTCAAAGGTAAGGTGCACCTGGGATTTCTGGCTGCCATTATAGCCGCAGCCAACGCCGGGGGTGCCGGCAGCGTGGTCGGTGATACCACCACCACCCTCATGTGGATCGATGGTGTAGGTCCTTTGGATGTTACGCATGCCTTTGTAGCTTCGTTTGCCGCCCTGTTAATTTTTGGGGTTGTGGGTTCCATGCAACAGGATAAATTCAACCGGATTATCAGTGAATCTTCCGCCAGGGTCAAGGTGGACTGGGGAAGGATTGCCATTGTATTCATGATCCTGGTATGCGCCATCATTACCAACTGGACCCTTGATTTTCCGGCTTTGGGCGTGTGGATCGGCCTTCTGATCGGCGCATTCTTCAGAAAAATGCCCTGGCATGAGATGAAAAAAGCCTGGATGGGAACGGTTTTCCTGATGTCGCTGGTTACCATTGCCTCATTGATGCCGGTGGATGAACTGCCGCCCGCTTCAGCATGGACAGCCTTTGCGCTGGGATTCATTTCCGCGGTATTTGATAACATTCCGCTTACCAAGCTGTGTTTGGAGCAGGGAGGCTATGACTGGGGTGTTTTAGCCTACGCTGTTGGTTTTGGAGGATCGATGATCTGGTTCGGTTCATCCGCAGGTGTTGCACTTTCCAACCTCTATCCCGAGACGAAAAATACGGTGAATTACCTGAAAAATGGCTGGCACGTGGCAGTTGCCTACGTCTTCGGATTTTTCGTCATGTTTTATACCGTTGGCTGGCATCCGCACGCTCCGCATAAGGAAAAGCACATACAGCAGCAAGAGCAAGTAATAATTCAGGAAAAGGACTGAGAGAATTCAACATCGAACAAGGAACTTCGATTTTTGAATTTCGAAGTATATCATTAACTTCGTTATTCATCATTCGGTGTTCCTTGTTCATTATTTGCCTAATCATCCTAAAATGGATTACCTCCTCATCATACTCGGTGCCATCTGTATCCTCGTTGGCGTAATCGGCAGCATCCTCCCCGGTTTGCCCGGACCGCCGGTCAGCTACCTCGGATTGCTTCTCATCCACTGGACACGATTTGCCCAGTATTCAACAAAAATGCTTGTCATCTGGGCGGTTATTGTGCTGATTGTGGCTGTGCTGGATTACGTGGTACCGGTTTGGGGCACTAAGAAATACGGGGGAACCAAAGCGGGTGTGCGCGGCAGTACAATCGGACTGATTGTAGGTGTTATTCTCCTGCCGATGCTGGGCATTGTGCTTGGACCATTCGGACTGTTTGGCATTCTGGGCGGTCCGTTTATCGGCGCATGGATCGGGGAACGTCAGTCCGGACAAAATTCTGATAAGGCTTTGCGGGCTGCATTCGGTTCATTTATCGGTTTTCTCGCAGGCACTTTCATGAAACTTGCCGTTTCCATTGTCCTGGCATTTTATTTCATTAGATCAATGCTGCAGGCGATTTTTTAAGGATTGAATCCGGTACCACCCTTTACTGCATATCCACTAGATTATTTCTTAAGGCATAAATGACAAGGGACAGGGAATTTCTGCAACCGGTCTTATCCAACAGACTGGCACGGTGATTTTCAACCGTTCTTTCACTTAAAAAGAGTTTGGATGCTATTTCCGAAGTACTGAGTCCTTCACAGATCAATGCCAGGATCTCCTTCTCACGGACGGTTAAGGCAATCAGGCTATTCGTCTGCCGGTTCCGGATAAGCTTTAATAACAATTCCTGCGAAAAATAAGTTTTGCCATTCAGGATCAGCTTCACAGCAGTCCTGAGCTCGGAATTATCGGCATCTTTCAGTATGAAACCCTTGACACCATTTTCAATGACACTGTTGTAGTACTGCTCGTCACCGTACATGGATACGACAAGTATCTTGCGATCGGGATTTTCATGCAATAGTATCCGGCTGGCTTCAATGCCGTTTATCAACGGCATATTAATATCCATGATAATGAGATCGGGTTTTATAAAGCCTGCAATGTCAATCAACTCCTTCCCGTTGGCAACATCCGCAACAACTTCAATATTCTCAATCTCCTCAAGGATCATCTTGAGACCCTGCCTGAACAGGGTATGGTCATCTGCTATAATAACCTTATACCGGTTGTTTGTCATTTTATCCAAGTGGTGAAGTGCGTAAGATAATGTTAATCTCAAAACCATTGCCGGGACTGGCTGTTATAGTATAACTTCCTCCCAGGGATCTTATCCTTGAAATAATATTATTGAATCCCATGCCTTGCCCTGGCACTTGCTGCGGATCCTTCATTTCAAATCCAATTCCGTCATCACGGTAATTACAGGAAAGTTCCGGGTTTGCATATCCGAGGCGGATGTATATATTGGCTGCCTGCGCGTGTTTGACCGTGTTATTGATAAGTTCCTTAATAATCCGATAGACTACTGACTCCACCGTGCCGGGGAATCTCAAATTGCTGATGTTGGACTGCCGGTGAATTTTAAGATTCCTGGAGAATAAATTTACGATGTTCTGCAGGGCTGCATTCAAACCAAAGTTGACCAGCACATGAGGACTCATATCGTTGGAGATTTCCTTGATGGAATCGATAACATCCCGGATAATTACTCCCATTTGCGAGGCAAGCTTATCTTTTCTTTCAGTATCCTTACTTTCGATGAACGATGTGGTATACATTTTCAATGCTGATAATAAAGGACCGGTTTCATCATGCAAGTCCCTGGCGATTCTTGATCTTTCTTCTTCTTCTGTCAGAATAATGGTTTCAAAAAGCTTTCGTGCAAGGAATTTACGTTCTGTTATGTCTCGCATAATGGTTAGTATCGCATTCTGATGGTTGAACATAATGGGAACGGTGTTAAATTCATAGGGTATGGTCTGGCGGGTTAAGGGTGCTATTATTTCAATTTCCATATCCTGTGTGGACAGTCCCTTTTTCAATGATTGCAGCCGTTCAAAAATGACACCATGGTAGGCAGGTGAAAGAAAGTCAATGAGAGCCCTTGATGCCAGGAATTCCTTGGTTACGCCAAAACGGTTTAAAAGGGTGGTGTTGGCTTCAATAAAGTTAAAATCAAAGTCGGTGATCACTAAACCATCGCTGGTATGATCAAAAATATACCTGAAATTTGCCTCGCTTTCCAGCAGGTGCAAATACATATCCGTTAATTCTGTAGTTCTTTCCCGCACCAGGCTCTCCAATCGTGTCCTGTAATTGTCAAGCTCCTCACGTTGCTTTTTTAGTTCAATGGATCTGCCAATGGCTATGGGCAATAACTTTAAGTAATTCAGGTCTGAGTCTCTGACCAGGTAATCATCTGCGAATGATTTCATGGCGCTCAGCGTGGCGTCAATGTTTTCCGGATCAGTCAGAATAATCAGGGAAGAATTATCCAGATGTGGCCTGAGGTCCGTGATCTTGCCGTCACCCAGGTAAAAATCCGATAAAACAGCCTTAAACTGCCATTCTTTAAGAAGTTTTTGTGCCTCCTTAATTGATGTGACAATACTCAGGGAATAAGGATACTGGGGATTCCTTGCTTCCTGCTCCAGTGATCTTTTATCGTCAGGATTACCCAGGATAAACAATATTCGTTCGTTGCGGCTTTTCATGATTTTCCAAAGGGTAAATCCTGGCTGACCAGGTCGGTTGAATATTAAAAAGGCAAAAGGATAGTTATATGTATAAACAATATCTTGCGTAAATTGATTAAAAAATTCCAGAAATTCAAAATTTTAGAAACATGAAACGGTATTTCTTTGTTAATCAATAATGTAATTTTACAAAACCAACACGAATGACATGTTAAAATTCAAAACAGGCCTGCAGGCATGGTTGATTCTTTCAACGTTATGCCATCCCGTTTCAGCGCAAACCAGGATCCGGGATCATTACGCGGAGACTGATCTTTCAGGGTTCAGAAACTATGCTCTATTCAACGAAGTGATTGATTTGGATCATATTGATAATGCCCGAATGAATGCGGTCATTTTCTTTCTCACCAATGAAATAAGGGCTAACAATCATCTGGCACCCCTTGACTACGCTCCTCAACTGGAAAAGTCAGCAACAATGCATGCCCGGGATATGGTACAGGGGAATTTCTTCAGTCATATTAATCCCAATAATAAGGAAAAGAAAACCCCCAATGACCGCGCCAGACTTTGTCAGATCTCCAATCCCTACCTGGCTGAGAATATTATTGAAGGTTACGCATTGCAGTATGTCTCAAACGAAACAGTTTACCTCAGAGGGAAGGGCCGGTTCAGCTCATCTCCCGATGGAGAGTTACTCAAACCGCACACTTATCTGTCTTTGGGTGAATCATTTGTCCAACGCTGGATGAATTCAAAAGATCACCGAAAGAACATACTGGCTAAGGAAGCCCTGCAGATGGGATGTGGGATTGCCAATTATTTGGATGGAGAATTCAATGACATGCCCTCCCTGAAAGCAGTCCAGAATTTCCAGTGGTTTAAGCCTGTAATTCCGGTAAAGCAATGATACATCTTACGGATTCGCTGAAATTTATTATTTTTCGGGAAAATTTGCAGCATTCCTAAACTAATATCGTCTTTAAGTTTGAGTTGATGATTGAACAGAAAGGTTTCAACATTCATCAGGATCTAATAGACCGCTGTATAGATAATGATAAACTGGCGCAGAGTGAATTATACAGGCTGTATTACAAGGCTATGTATAATACCTGTTACAGGATGTTGAATGATAGGGTTGAAGCTGAGGATGTTATGCAGGAAGCATTTCTGGCAGCATTTCTGAAGATGAAATCCTATCGGGGTGAAATGAGCTTTGGTTCCTGGCTTAAAAGGATCGTGATCAATAAAACGATCGATGTTCTGAGATCAAGAAAAGTCAGGTTTGATGAATTGAATGAAAAGATAAGCCTCCCGGATGAGTCTGACTGGAATGATCTGGAAAAAAAGGAGGATGATATCAAAAGGGTGGCAAAAATCAGGGAAGCGGTAAGCAAACTTCCTGATGGTTTTAGGGTAGTTCTCTCACTTGCCTTGTTTGAAGGTTATGATCATGAAGAAATTGCCCTGATACTGAAGATTACAGAATCCACCTCCCGATCCCAACTGGCACGGGCAAAGAAGAAATTGATTGAATATTTAAATAGCAATAAAGATGGAACCTTTGGATGATTATATAAGAGGCAATAAGGATCGGTTCAATTCCGAGGAGCCCCTGGTTGGTCACTTCGAACGGTTTGACGGGAAGCTGAAGCAGATGGGGAGGAGAAGGATCGCGCAGCCATGGACTGTTTTATTGAAAATGGCTGCGGTTCTAATCCTGGGATTGATCATTTCCTACGCAGCTTTTCATGAATTCAATATACTCAAGAAAAGCACGCTAAGCTCCATATCCGGATCTGCGGGCCCCGAATTAAATGAAGCGGTACAATATTATTCCACGCAGCTCAACATCTCCTATAATAAAATTCAGAGTCTCAGATTCAATGATGATCAGAATGAAAAAAGGCAGGTTCTCGAGGAACTATCTGAGATGGATAAACAGGTGCAGGCATTGGAAAAAGATCTGAAACAAAATCCTGATGACGAGAGGATCGTTCACGCCATTATTAATTTTTACCAGGTAAAGATTGAAATGATGGACATGATCATTGCCCGTACCGAACCATTTTCCCATTCAATTCTTTAAAATTACAGTTATGAAAACACGAATATCAAAACCAAAAACAAGCGTATTGCTGTTAGCATTGACAATTTCTGTGGGTATGCTGGCGCAGGAGCCCTTTGCCAAAGTGATTAAGAAGGAATTTGCGGTGAATCCCAATACGCGACTGGAAATTATGAATAAGTACGGCAATGTGGATGTTGTTAATCGGGCTGATGCCGCGCTTACCATCGATGTTACGGTCAAGGTCAACATACGGGATCAGCAAAGGGCAGAAGAATTGCTCCGCATGGTACAGGTCAGTATTTCGCAGGAAGGTGATCTGATCAAAGCCATCACGGATATAGATGAAGACTTTGGCAGGCATTTCAGGGGATTCACAACAAATAACGGTGGCCTGGAGATCAACTATAAAATTTCGATGCCCAAAACAGTTCCGGTAAACCTGTCCAATAAATATGGCAATGTATTCATCGATGAACTCCAGTCTACTTCGACGATCGATGTGAAGTACGGTAAGCTCACAGCCAATAAGATTCTGCATGATGGCAAGGAACCCCTTTCCAAAATATACCTGTCCTATTCGAATGGGTCCATCCAGGAAGTACGCTGGATCGAAATTGACATAAAGTATGCAAAAATCAATATTACTGATAGCAAAGCCCTGGCCATTTTAAGCAAATATTCCAAAGTTTATGTCACCAATGCCAGTTCAATAGTCTGCGAATCAAAATACGATACTTATGAAATTGGAAAACTGAATAATTTCGTTACCACTGCCGCTTACGGTCATTTCTCCATCGGCAGTCTGTCCGGTAAATTGCAAACCGAAACCAAGTATTCCGATGTGATGGTTGACCGGATTTCGGCAGGTTTCGAGGGAATCAAAATAAACAACAGCTATGGCACTTATAAACTGGGTATTGATCCGGCAGCTTCTTACAAACTGAATGGCTATTCCAAGTATTGCACCATCGAATATCCCGAGAGCAAAGCCAGTGTGAACCGGTTTAATGAAAACAATGAAATGAAGGTGAATGGTACCATCGGTAGCGCACAAAATGCAAAAGCCGAGGTTTCGGTGAAATCGCATTACGGAAACATCAGGTTAATACTGTAGTAATGAGTAATGAGTAATGAGTAATAAGTAATGAGTAATGAGTGAAGAGCGGGATATGGGTGTTGGGTGCTGGACACACTCAATACCCCAAACCCGAACCCCACTGGTTACTCATTACGCTTCACTCATCACTATATTTATCAACAATACTCTTCGGAAAGTCTTTATTCAATATCTTTGCTGGGAATATAATCCCGCATGAGTGACTTTATTGTATCTGCCAGAAAATACAGGCCGGATCATTTTGATACAGTTGTTGGACAGTTAAATGTAACCAACACGCTGAAAAGCGCCATCAAGAATCATCAGACCGCGCACGCATACCTTTTCTGTGGTCCCAGGGGGGTAGGCAAGACTACCTGCGCACGGATTTTCGCCAAAACTTTGAATTGTTTTAACTTGTCAGAGAATACCGAGGCTTGTGATAACTGCGAGTCCTGCAAATCATTTAATGAATCCAGATCATTCAATATTCATGAATTGGATGCCGCATCCAACAATTCAGTAGATGATATCAGAAATCTGATTGACAAGGTCAGGATTCTTCCGCAGGTTGGAAAATACAGCATCTATATTATCGATGAGGTGCATATGCTTTCGCAATCCGCTTTCAATGCATTTCTGAAAACACTGGAAGAGCCCCCTGCGCATGCAATTTTTATTCTGGCCACCACAGAAAAGCATAAGATTATTCCAACAATACTGTCCCGTTGCCAGATATTCGATTTTCACCGGATAAGGGTGGAGGATATTGTCGGGTATCTTGCGCAGGTTGCGCGACTGGAGAAAATCGCCTTTGAAGAAGAGGCCCTGAACGTCATTGCTTTGAAAGCAGATGGTGCCATGCGTGATGCGCTATCCATCTTTGACCAGGTGGCCAGTTTCTCAGGCCGGAATATCACTTACCGAGAGGTGCTTGACAACCTGAATGTACTGGATTATGAGTATTATTTCCGGATAACGGAAGCATTCCTGGAAACTTCGGTTCCGAAAGCTTTGATGATTTACAATGAAATCCTGCAGCGGGGATTTGACGGGCAGAATTTCATAGGTGGTCTCGCATCGCATTTCCGCGATCTTTTGGTTTGTCATGATGAATCTACGCTTCCCCTGCTGGAAGTTAGTGAAGCCCTTAGAATTAGGTATAAGAATCAGGCAGCCGTTTGTTCGGATGATTTTCTGTTTTCTGCGCTCGACATCTGCAATCAGTGTGAACTGACTTTTAAAGCCAGCCGGAATCAAAGGCTCCATGTAGAACTGGCGCTGATAAGATTATCCGGAATAATGCACGAAAAAAAAAACTTAGCCGGTGATCGGGAAGCACTCGTGCTTCCTGAGATATCAAAACAGGGTGGACGAAAAAAAGCTGAACCGGCACCTGTTATCCCTGAAAAACAAGAGGTTGAGAAAGCTTCCCTCATCAGGGAAACCGAACACGATTACAGCTCCGTTTCAAGAATATCCATAAAGGATGCGCTCAAAGCCGCAGAAAGTAAACCGGACGAAGATGACAAACTGACCTCTGAAAATACAGGGGATGGAAAACCGGGGGCTTTGGAGAATCCGGATATCAAACCTTTGTCAGAGGATTACCTGGTGGTTTGCTGGAACGCATTTGCGGATCAGATCCGTGAAAATAGACCAAGGATGGGGGTGACGCTTAAAAGTGTCCGGCCCAAAATTAAGGAGAATTTCACCCTGGTAATTGAGCTGAATAACAGGTCCCAACTTGAGGATTTCAATCGTACCACCCGTTCTGAACTTGAACAGTTCCTGCGCCGTGAAATGCAAAACAGCGGGATCCGGGTTGAAGCAAATCTCATCGAATCCACTGAATCCGAACAGGTTAAACTGTACACGAATGAAGAGAAATTCCGTTACCTGAGTCAGAAAAATCCTTCCCTTTCGACCTTCCGGCAGAAACTGAATCTTGAATTAGAATAAACTTACAATTATTACTATGAACGGACAGAAAATTACTTTCAGCAACCGGGTTCTTAGAGTGCCTGATGATCCGATGATTCCTTTTATCGAAGGAGACGGAACAGGACCCGATATCTGGGCTTCTTCGGTTAAAGTTTTTAATGCTGCAGTTGAGAAAGCCTATCAGGGTAAAAAAAAGATTTTTTGGCGGGAAGTTCTGGCTGGTGAAAAGGCCTATGACAAAACCGGGAACTGGTTACCTGATGAAACTTTACAAACCATCCGGGATTGCCTGGTGGCCATCAAAGGGCCGCTTACAACACCCGTCGGAGGCGGTATACGCTCCCTGAATGTAGCCCTAAGGCAGCAACTGGATTTATATGTCTGTCTCCGGCCTGTACGCTATTACCAGGGTGTGCCATCGCCTGTAAAGGATCCTTCTACAACCAACATGGTAATTTTCAGGGAAAATGCTGAAGACATCTATGCCGGTATTGAATGGATGGACGGATCTCCCGAGGTAAAGAAATTGATTACATTTTTAGAAACGGAGATGAATGTAAAAAAGATCAGGTTTCCGGGATCTTCATCCATCGGAATTAAACCGGTATCCAAAGAAGGTTCAGAACGACTGATCAGGGCTGCCTTACGATATGCCATTCAGCATAACCTTCCGTCGGTTACCCTGGTGCATAAGGGCAACATCATGAAATACACCGAGGGAGCTTTCCGCGACTGGGGATACCAGTTGGTAAAAGCTGAATTCGGCGCGTCTGAGGTTGCCGGCGGTCCCTGGTGCTCCTTCACCAATCCAAATACCGGCAAGAGCATTATTGTCAAGGATGTTATTGCCGATGCCTTTTTGCAGCAAATACTTACGCGTCCGGCTGAGTATTCCGTGATCGCCACCTTAAACCTTAACGGTGACTATATATCCGACGCCCTGGCTGCCATCGTGGGCGGAATAGGCATTGCCCCGGGAGCCAATATCAATTACGACACCGGTCATGCAGTATTCGAAGCTACCCATGGAACAGCTCCCAAATATGCCGGTAAGGATATGGTGAATCCGGGTTCTGTTATTCTTTCAGGAGCCATGATGTTGGAATACATGGGGTGGCATGAAGCTGCAGGCCTAATCTCGAAGGGTTTGCAGGCGGCCATCCTGTCGAAAAGGGTTACCTACGATTTCGAAAGGCTTATGGAAGGGGCCACTAAATTGAAATGTTCTGAATTTGGAGATGAGATCATCAAAAACATGTGATCAGGCAACAATTGCGGTTAACAGTTTATTTTCCTAATTTTGTTACCTTATTTCTACTTATAACCAACATAAAAAATAGTAAGCTATGATAAATAAGAAAATTGAAAAAGCCCTGAATGAACAGGTTGAAAAGGAAGGTTATTCTTCCTCTCTCTACCTTGCCATGGCCTCCTGGGCCGAAACAAAGGGGATGGCCGGAGTGGCACAATGGCTGTATGTCCAGTCTGATGAAGAAAGAATGCACATGCTGAAATTCATCAAATATATCAATGAACGTGGCGGGAAAGCCATCGTGCCTGCTTTCAAACAACCCGGCAAAGAGAATGCTTCTGTGAAGAAAATGTTCGAAGATGTTTTGAAACACGAGCAGTTTATTTCCTCGTCCATCAACGAAATTGTGGCACTTTGCACGACAGAAAAGGATTATACAACGCTGAACTGGATTCAATGGTTTGTAAATGAACAAGTTGAAGAAGAAACAAATGCGACTCAGATCCTGGATAAGTTAAACCTGTTGGGGGAAAAAAATCTCTACATGTTCGACCGCGATATCATGTCACTTCGTGGTAAAGCAGCTGCAGGGACAGCGGATGCAACCTAAAGATCAGCTGTATTCTCTATTATTTAAAAGAAAGATGATTCCATGGCCAGTGTAAATTTTTTTAAAAAGTTCTTTGGTAGTAAATCGCAGCGCGATATTAAAGAGATATTACCATTACTCAATAAGATTCGTGAAACCTACAAAGTTATTGAACAGCTCAGCAATGATGGTCTCAGAGCCAAGACCCTTGAGATAAAGGAGTTGATCAGGGATTCCGTGAAGGACAAAGAGGCGGTTATCCAAGACCTCAGGCAACAGGTTGAAGCCGGGACCCTGGATATCGAAAAGGTCGAGGATGTTTACCGGGAAATAGACAAAATTGAAAAAGAGATCATTGAAACGATTGAGAAAGCCCTGCTGGAGGTGCTTCCCGCTGCCTTTGGAATTGTAAAGGAAACAGCCCGCAGGTTTAAGGAAAATGAGTTTATTGAGGTCACAGCCACTGACATGGATAAAGACCTGGCTGCACAGCGTAACAGCGTTGAGATACACGGTGAGAAGGCCAGGTTTATGCATACCTGGCTGGCCGGAGGGAATCCGATTACCTGGGATATGGTTCATTATGACGAACAGCTTATCGGAGGTGTTGTTTTGCACCAGGGCAAGATATCGGAAATGGCAACCGGTGAAGGTAAAACGCTGGTCGCCACACTCCCGGTTTTTCTCAATTCTCTTGCCGGTCGAGGTGTTCATATTGTTACTGTCAATGATTATCTTTCCAAACGCGACTCGGAATGGATGGGTCCGATTTTTGAGTTTCATGGATTGAAAGTAGATTGCATTGATAAGCATCAACCCAACTCAGAGAGCAGAAGAAAAGCTTATCTGGCTGATATAACTTACGGCACCAACAATGAATTCGGCTTTGACTATCTGCGCGATAACATGGCCATCAGTCCGGCTGACCTGGTGCAAAGAAAACACCATTACGCCATCGTTGATGAGGTGGATTCCGTGCTCATTGATGATGCCCGGACACCGCTGATCATTTCAGGACCCGTGCCGAGAGGCGAAGATCAGTCATTTGAGGAGTTCAAACCCCAGGTGGAAAAGCTGGTATCCATTCAGCGAACCCTGGTCACAAACATGCTTGCCGAGGCCAAAAAACTGATTGCAGAAGGCAAAACGGAAGAAGGCGGATTCAAGCTTTTACAATCCTTTAAAGGTCTTCCGAAGAATAAACCTCTGATTAAGTTTTTGAGTGAACAGGGCAATAAAGCCCTGTTATTGAAGACTGAAAATTACTATATGCAGGAAAACAACAAAAACATGCATATCGTAACAGATGACCTGTATTTTATCATTGAGGAAAAGCTGAATTCGGTTGAACTTACTGAAAAAGGACTGGACGTTATTACGGGATCTGCCTCTGATCCGGGTTTTTTCATCATGCCTGACATAGGTTCGGAAATTGCAGAACTAGAAAAATCGAACATCACCGCGGAAGAAAAGCTGCTACAAAAGGACAAGATCCTGCAGGATTATGCCGTAAAGTCCGACCGCATTCATACGGTGAACCAGTTGCTGAAAGCCTATACCATGTTCGAACTGGATGTGGACTATGTGGTTATGGACAACAAGGTCAAGATCGTTGATGAGCAGACCGGTCGTATTCTCGAAGGCAGAAGATACTCCGAAGGACTTCACCAGGCCATTGAAGCAAAGGAAAGGGTAAAGGTAGAGGCAGCTACGCAAACATTTGCTACCATTACCCTGCAGAATTACTTCAGGATGTATCATAAACTGGCTGGCATGACAGGGACCGCAGAAACCGAAGCCGCCGAATTATGGAATATTTATAAACTCGATGTGGTTGTAATTCCCACGCACAGGCCGGTGGTTCGCAATGACCGCGAAGACCTTATTTACCGTACAAAGCGGGAAAAATACAATGCAGTTATCGATGAAATTGTCAATCTGCATGACAACGGACGTCCTTCCCTGGTTGGAACAACCTCTGTTGAGATCTCCGAATTGCTAAGCCGGATGCTGAAATTGAAAGGCATTAAGCACAATGTTCTGAATGCCAAATTGCACCAGCGTGAAGCCGAAATCGTGGCAGAGGCTGGACAAACAGGTACGGTGACCATTGCCACCAACATGGCGGGCAGGGGCACGGATATCAAATTAAGTCCTGATGTCCGCGGAGCAGGTGGTTTGGCTATTATCGGAACTGAACGTCACGAGTCGAGGCGGGTTGACAGGCAGTTGCGGGGACGCGCAGGCCGTCAGGGTGACCCCGGTTCCTCTCAATTCTATGTTTCGCTTGAGGATGATCTCATGCGGTTGTTTGCTTCGGACCGGATAGCAGGATGGATGGCTAAGATGGGATGGAACGAAAACGAACCCATCCAGGCCAAACTTATCACGCAGTCTATCGAACGAGCCCAGAAAAAGGTGGAGGAAAATAACTTCGGCATCCGTAAACGCTTGCTTGAGTACGATGATGTGATGAACTCTCAGCGCGAGGTTATTTATACAAAACGGAAACATGCTTTGTATGGCGAGCGCATTCAGCTGGATGTCGCCAACATGATGTATGACGTTTGCGAAAGTATTGTTAACCAACTTCATGGCCAGGTTGAGTTTGAGGAATTCAAATTTGACGTACTCCGTCTTCTTTCAATTGATCCTGCATTTTCTGCCAAGGAATATGTGAAATGGTCTTCCAATGAAGTCATTGAAAGCATTTATAAAACGCTTCGGGAAACTTACCTCAGAAAACAGGGGATGATTTCCAAGCAGGCTTTTCCGGTTATCAAGGATGTGTTTGAAAAGCAGGGAAAACTGTATGAGAATATTGTGGTTCCCATTACCGATGGTAGCCGGGTGTACCACATACTTACCAACCTGGAAAAGGCATATCGGACGAACGGTGAGGAACTGGTGAGATCGTATGAAAAATCGATTATGCTAACCAGCATCGATGAAGCCTGGAAAGAGCACCTCCGTGAACTGGATGACCTGAGGCAATCTGTGCAGACTGCCACCTATGAACAGAAGGACCCATTGCTGATTTACAAATTCGAATCCTTCGAGTTGTTCAGGACCATGATCGATAAGATTAACCGGGAAGTAGTCGGTATTCTTATCAAAGGTCAGATACCCATTCGCGACGCAAGCAGTGTTCAGCGTGCACAGGCTCCCAAACGGACTGATTTCAGCCAGATGGAAGCCAATAAAAAGGAGTTTCAGCCGGACAGTAGCAAACCGGGCCAGAAAAAAGATGAGCACGTTCAGCCTGTCAGAGTCGAGAAAAAAGTAGGAAGAAACGATCCCTGTCCCTGTGGAAGCGGTAAAAAATACAAACACTGCCACGGAACACAGGTTTCGATCAACAATTAGCAGTTTTTCAGCAATCCTTCAATCTTCTTGTGTAAGGTTTCACTAACCCGAACAAGGGGCAGGCGTAAATTATTCTGCGTTACCCTGAGAATTTCCAGGGCGGCTTTAACCCCCGATGGATTGCCCTCCTCAAAAAGGGCATTCATCAGGTCAAAAAGCTTGTAGTGCAGCGATGCTGCTTTAACATAATTGCCCTGCAAGGCATGACTGACCATTTCGGAAAAGGTTTTCGGACAGGCATTGGCGATCACGGATATCACCCCTGATCCACCCAGTGAAAGAATGGGCAGGGTCAAGGCATCATCACCCGAAATAACCAGGAAATTTTTAGGCTTGTTTTTAACAATGCTCATCACCTGTGAAAGGTTTCCGGAAGCTTCTTTGACTGCGATTATGTTCTTAAAATCCCTGGCAAGTTTCACGGTGGTTTCTGCCGTCATGTTGCTGCCTGTCCTTCCCGGAACATTATACAGGATAACAGGCAGCGGACTGGTCTCGGCTATCGACTTGAAATGCATATATAATCCCTGCTGGGAGGGCTTATTGTAATAAGGTGAAACGGACAGAATGGCATCAACCCCGCAGTGATCGTTATGGCTTATGGTATCAATGATCTCCTGCGTATTGTTGCCACCAATACCAACCACAACAGGGATTCTGCCACTGACAGTATCAGATACGAAGCTCAACACGGCTTTCTTTTCATCTTTTGACAGTGTCACGGATTCACCGGTAGTTCCCAGGGCTACGATATAATTCACGCCGCCTTTGATAACATGCTCCACCAGTTTGCCAAGCGATTTGAAATCGATACTGCCGTCAGTTCTGAATGGTGTAACTATGGCAACTCCCGTGCCTGTGAACTTCTTTTGTTCCATAAAAATTTATTTTTTTAAAATGGAAAGGTAATGTAACAATTGGTTGATGAGGAAACTGATCTGAAGCTCCGTTTCGGTCTTTTTATCCAGATCGGCCTTTATTTCATGATTTTCAGGTTTATGATCAGTTTCTGTCATGATTTCCTTTTGCAGATCTTTCATGATTAGCTTCTCCTTTTCGATATCAATCATGAGATCGAGGTATATGTCATCGGGGGAGAACCTTCCGGTTTTGAATCTGGCCGGAGAAAGCGCGGTTATGTAACGGATCGGAAAATAATCTTCCAGGCTCAGGTTGATCAGAAGGTCAAATGGTTCTTTAATAAACTGTTCGACAACCGGGGATATGGGCCTGGAATACCAGTTCAACTCATTCTTTGAAAAAAAGTCAAAGCCTTTTCTGTACAAATAATGATCAATCAGCTTCTTACTGTCGACATACCCCAGAACCGCCACCTTTCTTTCATCCTGAGAAAGTTCCTTTACCAGATTCCTGATAATTTCAAAACTGACATATTCGGTGGCATTATAAATAATTCCAATACTTTTTGCATCACTGATATTGCAGAGAACAGGCACCCGGGTTTGATGCCTGTATTTACCGGCCAATACTCTGGCGCCTATCTTAACTTTTATATTGTCTATCAAGTTCATCTTACAATTTTAAGAAAAATATTGTGATAATAGGTATAAAACTAGATGGATAATAAGTTTGCAGGGAAATTTATGTGCAAGAGGATTCAGCGGGCAGGCGTTGATATATAAAATCTCCTGATTTATCTATAAATAAGGGATATACTTCTATTGTGTTAAACGGTTTTCATTTTTGCGCGTACTTTTAGTACCAAATTAAAATTAATGTTATGAATCCTAAAATTTTTCTTCTCTGTTTAAGCATTCTTTGGTCCGGATCAGGGATTAAAGCACAGCAGGACAGCATCTGGACGCTCCAGGAATGCATTGCCTATGCGCTGGAACAGAATATTCAGGTGAGGAAAAGCGGTTTGTCCAATCAGTCTCTGGTATACCAGGCTGAACAAACAAAAGCCCAGCGTTTTCCTTCGGTAAGCGGTTCCGTCAGTCAGAATTTCAACTGGTACAAATCCTCCTCAATGGACGGATTCGGTAATACGGTATATGGTAATGGCTTGGACGGGAGCAATGGTACCACCTATTCAATTAATTCAGGAGTTACGGTTTTTAATGCCAATAAGCTGTCCAACCAGATAAAGCAGGCCAACCTGGATATTGAAGGCGGAAAGTACAATCTGGAGACCACTAAAGAATCCATCAGTTTAAGCATCCTAGATGCATTTCTCCAGGTTTTATACGCTGAAGAGCAGGTCAAGAACAGTGAAAAACAGATCGAATCAACCTCCGGGCAGCTCAACCTGGCCTCTGAACGACTGGCATTGCAGGTAATCTCACAAGCTGATTATTCGCAGGTTAAATCACAGCTGGCCAGTGAAAAACTCAATCTTGCTAACGCTGTCACACAGTTTGCCATAGCCAGGGTTAATCTGATGCAGCTGATGGAATTACCTGTAGCAGATAACTTTGCCATTGCACATCCCAACCTGGAAGAGTCTTTAAACCAGGACAGGACGCCAGAGGTTCAGAAGGTTTTTGCAACGGCGCTCTCCATAAAACCACAGATTAAAAATGCCGCTATCAATAAAGAGATAGCTGCGCTTGATGAAAAAATCGCCAGGGCGGGGTATTTTCCTACCTTGTCAGCCAGCGCCGGTGCAAGTACACGCTTCTCCAGTGATTCCGATGACGAGTATTTTAGCCAGCTGGATAACGGTTTCTCACCATCGGTTGGTTTTTCACTGGCCATTCCCATCTATCAGAAGAAACAGGTTAAGACCAGTGTTGAACTGGCGAAGATCGGATACCAGAATGCCGAATTGAGTGAGACTGATACCAGAAACCAGCTGAGAAAAAGCATTGAACAGGCTTGCCTGGATGTCACTTCATCGCAGATACAATACGAGGCAAGCCAGGAAAATTTCCAGGCAACCCAGGAATCCGCAGCTCTTTCTGATGAGAAATTCACGCAGGGCATTATCAATTCAGTGGATTACCTGGTTTCCAAAACCAATCTCATTGTGGCTGAAAGCCAGTTACTTCAATCAAAATACAATTTAATTTTCCGTTATAAAATCCTGGATTTCTACCTGGGAATTCCATTAAGTCTGTAAAATAATCTCTTAAAATATAAAAAGTAAAACTATGAAAAAGAAAGTGTTCATAATTGCCGGAGTGGTTATTGCTGCTGCAATTGCTTTGCTGATTATAAAACCTTTTGGCAAAAAGAAAGCCGAAGTATCCTTTGGTACCGTGAAAGTGGAAAAGGGCAATATTACCAATACGGTTACCGCAACCGGCACTATTGAAGCCGTTACATCAGTTGATATAGGTACGCAGGTGTCGGGAATTATTGATAATATTTATGTCGATTTTAACGACAGGGTAAAAAAGGGACAGCTGCTCGCCATGATCGACAAGAAACAGCTTACTGCCCAGTTGGAACAGAGCCAGGCAACGTTGAACCAGGCACAGGCCCAACTGACATACCAGGAAGCGACCTATAACCGTTTAAAAGTCCTCTATGAAAAAAAGTTGATTGCCCAGTCCGATTATGACCAGGCTCTTTACAACTATGATAATGCCAGGGCTTCTTTGAAAAATGCGAAATCGAGCTACGACAGGAACCTGGTAAACCTGAACTATTGCACCATTACATCACCCATTGACGGTGTGGTGCTTAACCGGGCAATTGAAGAAGGCCAGACAGTAGCAGCCAGTTTTAACACGCCAACCCTTTTCACCATTGTGAACGACCTTACGCAGATGGAAGTCGAGACCAGCGTTGATGAGGCTGACATTGGAAAAGTAAAGGAAGGGCAACGGGTTGAGTTTACTGTAGATGCTTATTCCGATCTGAAGTTTGAAGGTAAGGTATCCGAGGTCAGATTGCAGCCAACCACCACCAACAATGTGGTTACCTATTCGGTAATTCTGACCGCTCCCAATCCCGATGAAAAGCTTATGCCCGGTATGACAGCCAGCGCTACCATCTTTGTTGATGAAAAGCAGAATACACTGATTCTTTCCGGCAAAGCCATGCGTTTCACCCCGGATCAGGAATACATGCAAGCACAATTTGAAAAGATGATGAAGGATATGCCGGCGGGTGCCATGCCACAGGGTACTCCTCCGGCGGGTGCAGCAAGACCAGGCGCAACAACAGCTGCCGCCAATGCCACTCAGTCTGGTGCAGGCCAAACTGCTGCATCCGGCACAATGCCGGCAATGCCTCAGGGAGGTTTCGGAAGCTTCGGTGCTCCCGATGGTTCCAAGATGGTATGGGTGAAGGACGACAAAGGAGGCATACGGCCAAACCGTGTTAAGATTGGCATTGATAATGGAACCACTGTTGAGATTCTTGAAGGACTCAAGGAAGGCGATGAGGTGGTCATATCCATGAGTAGCGGAGATGCCGCCGAATCCTCGAGCCAGAATCAGGGTCCCCGTGGTCCTTTCCCATTCTAAATTATCCTAAAATGTTCATCGTAAAACCAAGATTATGACCAAAACGATTATAGAGATCAGGGGCCTCAGAAAAGACTACCATATAGGTGAGGTTACCGTTCATGCACTGCGGGGAATTGATATGAAAATAGAGGCAGGAGAATTTGTGGCCGTGATGGGCGCAAGCGGTTCGGGAAAATCCACCATGCTGAATATCCTGGGTTGCCTTGATATTCCGACCAAAGGAGATTATTTGCTGGATGGCGTTGACATAAGCACCCTTTCAAAAGATGAGCTGGCCCGGTTGCGCAACCAGAAGCTGGGATTTGTTTTTCAGGCATACAACCTTTTGCCCAGGACAACAGCCCTGGAGAATGTCGAACTCCCGCTTTTTTATGACCCAAAAGTAAAATCGAAAGAGAGAATGGAACGTGCCATCAAGGCACTCGATGCAGTAGGGCTTACTGACCGCATGCATCATATGCCCAATCAGCTTTCGGGCGGTCAGCAGCAGCGGGTCGCCATTGCACGATCCCTGGTGAACGACCCTGTGATGATCCTGGCCGATGAGCCCACCGGAAACCTCGATACACGCACCTCATTCGAGATCATGGAACTGTTCCAGGATTTGAATGAACGGGGCAGGACTATTGTATACGTCACCCATGAACCGGATATCGCCAGGTTTGCCACGCGCAATGTGGTGTTCCGCGACGGGCTGATCCAACGGGAGAACATGGTAACCGATAGGACTTTTGCCAAAGAAGTCCTGAAAACGTTGCCGGTAGAGATTATTGAAGAATTTGATTCATAAAATAAATCATACAATATGAGTTTTTCGAATCTAATAAGAATCGCCGTCAGAGCCCTGGTAAGAAACCGGTTAAGGGCTATTCTGACGATGCTGGGAATAATTATCGGTGTGGCATCGGTTATCGCCATGCTTGCACTGGGTGAGGGCTCCAAAAGAAGCATGCGTGAAGAAATGTCAGCCATGGGTACCAATATGATCATGGTGATGCCCAATTTCCAGCGGCGGGGAGGTGTGAACCTGGGAAGCGGCAGTTCCATGACACTTAAGATATCGGATGTCAACACGCTGCGCAATGAAGCAGTTTATGTAGCCGCCGTATCACCTGAAATACGTTCGAGCGGTGGACAGGTCATTTACGGCAATAAAAATGCGCAAACTTCTGTTTATGGTGCCAGTGAGGAATACCTCGGAATCAGAAAGTTTTCGATCAAGAGTGGCAGGGTATTTACCGAAGCTGAGGAAAAGAGCATGGCAAAAGTTTGTCTTGTAGGACAAACAGTGGTGGATAACCTTTTTGACGAAGGCACGGACCCTGTCGGATTGTCCATCAGGATCAAGAATATTCCATTTCTGATCATCGGCCTGTTGGAGGAAAAGGGTGAGAGCGGAATGGGACAGGACCAGGATGATCTGATCATTGCGCCCTGGACAACTGTCCAGAGACGTCTGGCTGCCATTGATTATATAAATGGTATATATGCATCCGCTGTAAGTGAAGAGAAAAGCGATGCTGCCAAGGCGGAAATAGAGGAGATCCTTCGCAGAACACATAAGCTGAAGGATTCCGATGAGAACGATTTCAGGATCATGTCACAATCGGAGCTGATGGAAACACTGACCTCCATGATGAGCATCATGACTTATCTTCTTGGGGCCATTGCTGCCATATCCCTGCTGGTCGGCGGAATTGGCATTATGAATATCATGTTTGTCTCGGTTACAGAGCGTACGCGTGAAATCGGACTACGTATGTCCATTGGCGGTCGCAGCCAGGATATTCTCAAGCAGTTCCTGGTAGAATCCATCATTCTGAGTATTCTTGGAGGAGTCTTCGGTGTTATTTTAGGCTATATCATTGCAAAAGGTGCAGGTTCGCTTATGGATACCGAGGCTTATGTTCAGACACAATCTGTTGTACTTGCATTTGCAGTGTGTTTCGTCATTGGCGTGTTTTTTGGCTGGTATCCGGCCAAAAAAGCGGCCAGTCTGAATCCGATCGATGCGCTGCGATACGAGTAGTTTGACAAAAACGTACTTATGAAATCACCAAGATTACACGGAAAGAAAATGCAGATCTTGTTACATATTGCTGCCTGGTGTATTTTACTGGGTCTGCCTTTATATAACATTAACCGTTGGAATGTTCCTAAAGAATTTTTATGGGTTTATTATATAAATGCGGCAATCTATGGCATCATCTTTTACGGCAACTATCTTGTATTAATTCCCCGGTATTTTTTCAGCAACAGAAGGGCCAAATATTACCTGTCGGCAACCATATTGGCTATCTGCATGTTTTTTGTAACATTTTTCAGTTTTTCATATATATTCAGTCGCGAAACCCGCAATGAGCCTCCGGATCAGATGAACAGAAGACCGATCGAAATCCGTGAGGAACCCAGACCACCGAGAGACCGGCGTGTTTTCCGGCCTTTTGGCCCGATGCACTTATACAATTTCACCTTTACTGCCCTTGTTATTACGGTTTTTGCCTTTGGCCTGAGGAGCCTGGAGCGTCATGCCCACATCGAAAAAAAACAGAAGGAACTGGAAAAAGAGAAACTGAATTCAGAACTCGCTTTTCTGAAGAATCAGATAAGCCCGCATTTCTTCTTCAATACGCTGAACAATATCTATGTATTGATAGGCATCAATACTGAGGATTCACAGAATGCAGTTCTTAAACTGTCCCGAATGATGAGGTACCTCTTGTATGAATCAGACAGCGGAGAAACACAGCTCAGCCAGGAGATTGATTTCATGAATAACTATATCGATCTGATGAGGCTCAGAATGAGCGATAAAGTAAAATTAAGTGTTACGTTTCCATCGAAGTATGAGAATACCGCAATTCCCCCTCTTCTGTTCATTACAATTATTGAAAATGCCTTCAAACACGGCATCAGTTATCGCGAGAAATCTTTCATTGATATTGCCATGGAAGTGTCAAAAGAAATTATTACCTTCAGATGTGCCAACAGTATTGTAAACGGCGGCGATGAAACCGAAGACAGGCATACCGGCATCGGTCTCGAGAATATCAGCAAGCGGCTGAATCTTCTTTACCCGGGCAGACATGAATTAAAGATAGACCAAACCGGTTCAGTCTTCAATGTATTGGTAAAAATTTCCTTAGGTAAAGGCTGATCGCATGATAAATACAATTGCCATTGACGACGAACCTCTTGCTCTGCAGTTGGTGGCTGGTTATATTGAGAAGACCCCCGGCCTGAATCTCGTTGGGAAGTTCGACAATCCGCTGGATGCCGTAGACTTTATGGCTGATCAGACGGTCGATTTGATATTTGTGGATATTCAGATGCCCGATCTCACGGGGATTGAATTTACCCGGGCCATGGCAAAGGGTCCCAGGGTTATTTTCACCACGGCATACGAAAAATATGCACTTGAGGGTTTCAGGCTCGATGTGGTTGATTACCTTCTGAAACCTTTCAGTTACGAGGAGTTTTTCAAAGCCGTGCAAAAAGCGCTCCGGCTTATCCGGCTTGAGCAGAAAGCAGAAATGAATCAGGTGGATGCCAATAGTGAATTTCTTTTTCTGAAATCGGAATATAAGATCAGAAGAATTAACTTCAATGATATCCTGTACATAGAGGGTCTCAAAGATTATGTCAAGGTTTATACGAAAAATGACCCCAAGCCTGTTTTATCCCTGACCTCACTTAAATTACTTGAATCGAAACTTCCCGAATCAACCTTTATGCGGATCCACCGGTCCTTTATCGTCAATCTCGAAAAAATTGAAACGATCGAACGCAGCCGGATTGTTTTCGGTAAAGTGTATATTCCCGTAAGTGATCAGTACAAGGAAAAGTTCCAGGAATTTGTCAATAAAAACTTTCTTTAGTTTCTAATCCCTGCTGTAATGCTTATCCGGTAATTCTCTCAGAATGGCTGCGCTCGTTTCTGCGGTAATATCGCGCTGGGGATTGGCCAGCAATTCATAACCAACCATGAATTTCTTAATGGTGGCCGATCGCAGCAAAGGCGGGTAGAAATGCATGTGCATCTGCCATTCATCATGTTCCAGCCCGTCAGTCGGAGCCTGGTGGATCCCTGCGGAATAGGGGAATGATACCCGGAACAGGTTGTCATACTTGATGGTGATAACCTGGATGGCCCTGGCCAGATTGCGGATATCCCCGGAATCAAACTGCAGGATATGCCGGATTTCTCTTTTGGGAAGTATCATGCTCTCATAGGGCCACACCGCCCAGAAAGGCACAAGCACGACAAACCCTTCATTTTCGTATATGATCCTTTCCTTTTTATTCAATTCAAGCTGCAGATAATCAAGTAGCATCGAAGCACGGTGATCATTCCTGTATTTGAGCTGATGGTCTTGTTCCCTGGCGGGTTCAACAGGGATCGTTTCCTGCGCCCATATCTGGCCGTGGGGATGCGGATTGCTGCACCCCATGATTTCCCCTTTGTTCTCAAATATCTGAACATAATTGATAAACGGATGCGATCCAAGGGTTCTGTATTCCTCCTGCCAGGTATGTATTACGGTTTCAATCCCGGGTACATCCATTTCTGCCAGGGTCAGATCATGACGGGGTGAAAAACATATCACCTTGCATATGCCGCGTTCGGAATACGCCGTCAACAGATCTGATTCCTGAACGCCGAAAACGGGAACGTCTTCAATCAGGGCACTGAAATCATTCACGAAGGAATATGTGGAGGTATAGGCCGGATTTGTGATTCCGTTTGCCCTTGTATTACCGGGACAAAGATAACAGGCCGGATCGTGCTGCAAAGCGTTTTTTATGGCCTTCCCTTCTTCATGTCCCTGCCAGGGTCTTTTGGTCCTGTGTGGAGCCACCAAAACCCATTCCCCGGTGAGAATATTCAATCTGCGATGACTAAATTGTTGAATCATAGAAAGATATTAATCAGTTGTTATCTCTTAATTCATTAAACCAGCTCAAGGTTGAAATGCCCCAGGGTATAAGACCGGTGGTATGATCCAATCCGTTCAATTCGAAAAACTGAACCGTCTCAGAATCAGTGCCTGCGTTGATAAAGCTTTGGTATATGGCTGAAGATTGTGCGGAGGGTACCGTAAGATCAGCCGAGCCGTGGTAAAATTGTATCCTGACATTTGAATTCCAGGCACTCACGCTATTTTCCTGAAGAAGTTGCCGCAATTGGCTGAAATACTGACCTGCCGCAAAATTGTCAATCAGGTCTTCGGTTAACAGATCGGTGATCTGATCGGTTAACTCGCTGTTTACTTCACCATTGGTATAGGAGCCATCGAATAACCGTGGAATTTTCTCAAAATAGGGAGACTTAAAATACTTTTCAAGCGGATCCGTAAGCAATCCCATATCTATCTGTGAATATAAAAAATAAGGCAGGTACAGAGGTCCGGGGTAATTGCCAACATCAAAAATGTAATTCGCCATGGTCATTAAATTGTATGCACCTGCACCGCAGGAGGCAGCTGTAATGTCAAAATCTGTCGCTTCACCGTTCTCGATTTCATCGAGGACTGACAGGGTGGCCCAACCACCCTGTGAATAGCCCATCAGGAAAGTACTGTCGTTGCTTTCCGCAAGTACATCATCTTTAAGCTGCATTTCCTTTAAGGCATGCAACAAATCGATAACGGCATTATTGGTGTTGACGCGATGGTAATATGGATGTAATATACTTTCGGAAGATCCAAACCCGATGTAGTCGGGAATAAGAATGATGTACCCGTTGCTTGCCAAAAACTGGAGCAAAACGAATGCTTCATTTAATGGAGCTTTGGTGGGTGCATCATCGTGCGCCGTATTTGTCCCGTTCTGAAAGCTGATGACCGGGAATTTTGAATCCGCCACGGGCATGCTAACCAAACCGGAAACCGTTATCACCGAATCGAGATAATGGGTTTCATATTCGATGGAATAAACCTGCACGCCATACCGGGCATGGTCAATAATATCAGCAATTTCGGGGTATTCGCCAACCCGGCTGGACAGGGATGATTTAACGAGATCAACAGGCCAAAGACCGATTGAGGAATAATCAAGGAGGAAAATATCATCATTGTTCTGGTTATCATCCTCCTTATTACAGGAAACAGCCATAAAAATTAACAGTAACAACAGGAAACCATACATTGAGATGATGGATCCTTTGGATCTTACATGATTTTCCATTTTTTATTATGTTTAAAGCCCCGTCTAATTTATTAAAAAGAACACAGTCAGACTATAAATCCAGCAATAATTTCTCGCCTTCCTCACCTTCCTTCAACATTTTGAGCGGTGATTCGATGAACTCTTTCACCTTAACCAGAAAGCTTACGGAGTCACGGCCGTCGATCAACCTGTGATCGTAAGATAAGGCAAGATACATCATAGGCCTTACCACGATGTTCCCGCTGATAACCACCGGGCGCTCCGTGATATTGTGCATACCCAGAATGGCGGATTGGGGAGGATTCAAAATCGGTGTTGAAAGCATGGAACCAAACACGCCGCCGTTTGTGATTGTAAATGTTCCCCCTGTCATTTCTTCAATGGAAAGTCGGGCGATCCTTGCCTTTTGCGCCAGTTCGGCAATGGCAATCTCAAGCCGGGAAATGCTGAGATGCTGCACATCGCGTATAACCGGCACCATCAGGCCTTTATCAGTTTGGACGGCGATGGCGATATCAATAAAACCGGGCGTGAGAATGTCGTCTCCGTCGATCATGGAGTTAACCCTGGGAAACAGTGCCAGCGCTTCGGCGCATGCCTTTGTGAAAAAAGACACCAGGCCCAGTTTCTGTCCGTGTTTTTCCTGGAACAGCGATTGGTATTTCCTCCGCAGATCCATAACAGCGCTCATGTCAACCTCATTAAAGGTGGTGAGCATAGCGGTCTCATTTTTGACCGATACCAACCGCTTGCTGAGTTTCCGTCGGAGGGGAGACATGGGCGTTCGGGTGATATCACGGCCGGAGGTGAATACAGCGGGTAAGGCGGGTACCCCGGACTGATTGCTTATTACCATTTCAACCTCCTGCCGGGTGATCTTTCTTAAACCCCGGATGATGGCATCGATGTCGAGATTGTGCTGCTGCATGATGTTTTTCGCCAGGGGAGTCGCTTTTATTGTGGGCTTGGGGGTAACTTCTTCTACTGCTGCTACTGCTGCCGCTGCAACTGCTACTTGTTTTTTTTCTTCAACTGCTACTGCTCCTGCCGCTGCCACTTTTCCTCCTCCTTCCGTATCAATCGTACATGCCACATCACCTACCTGTACCTTATCGCCGGCTTTAACGAGGATATTCAATTGTCCTGATTCCGGCGCAATCAAAGGCAGTGTTGCTTTATCGGTTTCGACTTCGGCTATTTCCTGATCTTTTTCAACCCGGCTGCCATGGTCTGCAAGCCAGTTCCCAATGGCAACCTCAGTTATTGATTCACCTGCGCCGGGTATTCTAATCTCAATGATCATATACAGTGTATCGGATTATGTTTTCTCGGGAAAATAACTGTACTGTTTCAGAATGTTCTGTCTGATGCTGCCGTCGGAACATTGCAGACCGCAATACTTTCTTTTCAGGTCACACTCACATTTCCGGAATACCTTCCCGATGATCTCTTCCTGGCTCAGCTGATGTAGCTTGAGCAGTCCGGTTGCAGGACTGCCGCTGGGTTGCCTGTAAACCGGGATGATCTCACCGTTCCGGAACTCATGGTGAATATGTCGCCAGGGTCCCATATTGCCCGGTTCTTCCTGAACCCATAACTTGATCAGCACATTGGGATATTTCCGGATGATGTGATCTACCTGTTGGGTAGGGAAGGGGTGCAATTGTTCCAACCGAACCAGGGCAACATCACGCGCATTGAATTCGAACTTGCGCGCGAGAAGGTCATAATATATTTTACCCGAACAAAAAACAAGGCGCCTCACCTCTTTTACATCTACGTCGGGATCATCAATGACCTCTCTGAATCTGTCACCGGTGAGTTCTTCCAGTTTTGAAACACATTGCGGATGACGCAACAGGCTTTTGGGAGTAAAGATGATGATGGGTACCCTGAAATTTCTGTAAATGCTTTGCCGGAGCAGGTGGAATAAATTGGCTGGCGTTGTAGGATTTACGATTTGCATATTATTCCTGGCGGCCAGAAGAAGAAAACGTTCGATTCGGGCACTTGAATGTTCAGGCCCCTGGCCTTCAAATCCGTGCGGAAGATACAGCACAAGTCCGTTCATCAATCCCCATTTCTCTTCTGCCGAGCTGATATATTGATCCACGATCACCTGGGCAACGTTGGCGAAATCGCCGAATTGGGCCTCCCATATCGTCATTCCCTGAGGATTGGCAAGGGCATAACCGTATTCAAATCCCAGTACCCCGTACTCATTGAGCGGGGAATTGAGAACTGTGAAAGAGGCCTGGTTTTGTGATATTTGCTTAAGAGGTACAAAGATTGAGTCACTGTCTTCAATGACGTGCGCGGCATGGCGGTGGGCGAAGGTTCCGCGAACAGAGTCCTGCCCGCTCAGCCGGACTGGATGTCCGTCATAAACCAGGCTTCCGTATGCCAGCAATTCTGCCAGCGCCCAGTCAATTTTGCCTTCTGTCATCATCCTGCGACGCTCATCGACCAACCTGACGGTTTTATCAATGAATTTTTCCGAAGGAGGCAGGAAGTTGACTTTTTCGCCTATGAATTTCAGCAATTCAGCAGACAGCTCATTGGGGTAGTGTTTGTCAAAGTCAGCACGCGCAGCATGTTTATATCCCTTCCAGTCGTTGTGCAGGAAGCGCTGAATATGCACCTTGCCCAATTCTTTGGATATCTTTAGTTTTTCTTCGAGGAATATATCAAAATCCTTTTGCTGACGCTGAATTTCTTCATGGGTGTAAATACCCTGTGATATAAGGATTTCCGCATAGATATCCCGGGGATTCGGGTGTGTGGCGATGGCTTTGTAGAGGGTAGGCTGTGTATAACGGGGTTCGTCACCTTCGTTATGACCGTATTTCCTGTATGACAAAATATCGATGAAAACATCAGAGGCGAAGGCATGCCTGTATTCCATCGCCATAATCATGGTGTGAACCAAAGCTTCCACATCATCACCGTTTACATGAAAAATGGGTGCTTTGGTAACTTTGCCAATATCGGTGCAATAGGTACTGGTACGGGCATCCAGGTAGTTTGTTGTAAAACCAACCTGGTTATTGATCACAATATGAATGGTTCCTCCTGTTTTATATCCGGGGAGATCCGCCATCTGAACAACCTCATACACCACGCCCTGTCCTGCAATTGCTGCATCACCATGAATAAGAACGGGCAATACCCTGGAAAACTCTCCCTTGTATTTATTATCGATCCTCGATCGTGCAATTCCTTCAGCAACCGGTGAAGCGGATTCAAGGTGAGAAGGATTGGGAACCAGGTTCAGTGTTACCGTTCTTTCGTTATCCAGTTTGATATCGTTGCAATAGCCGAGATGATACTTGACATCTCCAAGTGCTATCGCATCTTCATATTCCTCTGCCACAAATTCCTGGAATACATTCTCATAGGGCTTTTCGATGATATTGGCCAGCACATTGAGCCGTCCCCTGTGCGCCATGCCGATGATGTACTCCTCAATTCCGAATGAAGATCCCTTGTCGATCAGAAAATACAGGGCAGGAATGAGTGCTTCGGTACCCTCGAGGGAGAAACGCTTTTGACCAACAAACCGGCGGTGTATAAAACTTTCAAAGCCTACAGCTTTTTTCAGGTGATGAAAAATCTGTTTTTTAATGTCCGCAGGGAACGAAGTTGTGTTGCGGCTGCCTTCGATGTGTTTTTGCAACCATTCAATTTTTTCAGGCGTTCTGATGAACATATACTCTGCTCCGATAGACCGGCAATAGGTTTGTTGCATGTGATCAACAATGTCCCGGAGTGTGGCATCGCCAAGTCCTATCTCGGTTCCGGCATGGAAAATCGTATTCAGATCACCGGCAGATAGCCCGAAATTTTCAAGATCAAGGGTGGGGAAGTACTGTCGCCTGGTTCTTACCGGATTTGTCTGGGTGAATAAATGCCCTCTTTTTCTGAAGGCATCAATGAAATTCAGAACCCTGAATTCTTTGTCCAGATGCTCGTTCCCAACTTGCGAAGAAGATTGAAACCTTCTGGCGAAATCAAAACCTGAGAAAAAGGTCCTCCAGCTTTCATCGAGTGATTCCGGATTTTCCAAAAACTGGCTGTAAAGCCGGTCAATAGATTCAATTTCACTGTTTCCCAAGAATGAAAACCCGTCCATTAAAATGAGGTTAGATTGATACAATGCTGAGCCATATGTTCAAATTTAATAAACTTTCAGGGAAAAATCAGGCAGTCTGATACCTCCAAAGTCTAATAAATAACAAGCATGTGCAGGAAATGTTGCAGTTAATAATAGCTGTTTACCAGTAAATAATTGCGGACATAATCCTCCACACCTGCTTCAAGCGATTGAAATTCCCCGGCATAACCGGCACTGCGAAGCTTTTCCATCCGGGCTTCGGTAAAATACTGGTATTTATCCCGGATATCCAGGGGTGTATCGATATATTCAATGGCGGGTTCAAGGTGCATGGCATTGAATGTGGCCCGGGTAAGATCAAGAAATGTGCGGGCTTTGCCGGTTCCCAGATTATAAATGCCTGAAGGCGCCGGATGCGTGAAGAGCCAGAAAATAACATCCACCACATCTTTAACGTAAATGAAATCCCGTGCCTGTCCACCGTCCGGAATGCCTGGTTTGTGAGAACGGAACAATTTCATCCCCCCGGTTTGCCTGATCTGATGAAAGGCATGGAATACAACCGAAGCCATCCGTCCTTTATGGTACTCATTGGGACCGTATACATTGAAGAATTTTAAACCTGACCAGAAGGGTGGTGTCTCACGCTGAGCCAGCACCCATTTGTCAAAATCATTTTTCGACTCACCGTAAGGATTTAATGGTTTCAAGTCCCGGATGATCTCATGATCATCGCGATAACCCCATTCCCCGTTTCCGTAAGTGGCGGCGGATGATGCATATATCAGGGGTATAGCATATTTCGAACAGGCAGTCCAGATTTTCCTGGAGTAACCCAGGTTAAGCCTGTCAAAAACCGATTTATCAAACTCGGCGGTATCGGTCCTTGCGCCCAGATGAATGATATACCTGACTTTGCTGCTGTTTTGATCGAGCCAGGAGGGGAATTCATCCCGGTGTATCCTTATGTTGCATGTTTTACCGGTTAAATTCCCACTTTTTTTAGCATTATCAAAGGCGTCCACAAGACCAAGGTTCAGGTACCCCTGAGCATTCATGTAGCCAGTGAGATTACTTCCTATAAAACCTGCTGCGCCGGTGATTATGATCATAAGCTTCCAAAATTGAATTCCAGGCAAAGAAAACAAATTTACGTTTCATTTCAGCAATCCCATTAATCTGCCCGAAGTTCCTCGAGTATTTCCAAAACAGTGGCTGTAAGATTACCTAGGGCCAGGGGCAAGTTCCAGTTATCCACTTTTCGGATCTCAATAAAGTAGGAAACAGCTCTGATCTGCAGAAATGGTATTTTTTCCATGAGGCAGACGTAAAAGAAAGCGGCGCCTGCCATGGTTTCAATTTCACACTTAAAGCGACTTTTGACTTTTTGAATGTTTTCCTGCGTGCCATGGAGGGTGTTAACCGTAATGGCCTTAACGGGTATCAGGGATTCAACAACGTCGATCTCAAAATTCCCGAGACTGCGTAATATTTCTCCCGTAAAGGGGAAGGAATCCTCATTGAGCAATTCCTTTTCACCCAATGTAAAAAACGCGTCCTTTTCTTCAAAACCAAGGTCAGCAAACTGATCCTGGGTGACATTCACAACAAATCCCATTTCCAGGAAGTAATCAAAGCTGCCTGCAATGCCCAGGTTGATGGCAAGGTCATAGCTGTACAACTGCAGGATTTTTGTGAGATGGTGCGCCATAAATACGCTTCCGTGACCGGTAATCAGGATATCAATGTCCAGTGTCCCCAGCCTGTAGTTATGGAGATTATAATTCAATCTTGCGACGAATGTCAATTTGTCACGCAAAGGCTTGACCTCACTGTTCGAAGATGCCACAAGAAGGATTTTCATAGCAAAATCAATTTTTCTGACAGCATATCAAAAAGTTTCTAATTTTGTCATCTGCCAAGATGTTTTAAAGATAAAACATTTTAATAAGCGCCCGAATAAATTTTTTATTGTACAATTTTTAATAAATGATTATCATGGAGGAAAAGAAACCAGTTATCGAAGGAATTTATGAAGCCGGTTTTGAACGGTTGGATAAATTCAACGGGCGCAAGACAAAATCTCTTGCTTCTCTTTACCGCAAGGTCCTGACAAACCTCGGTGAAGATCCCTGCCGTGAAGGACTTATTGACACGCCTGAGCGGGTAGCCAAAGCCATGCAGTATTTTACACATGGTTATTTTCTTAAACCTGAAGAAATACTGGGAGCTTCCCGTTTTCATGAAGAGTACCAGGAGATGGTTATTGTCAAGGATATTGAATTGTATTCTCTGTGTGAACATCACCTCGTTCCTTTTTTTGGCAAGGCCCATGTGGCCTATATCCCTAATGAATATATCACCGGTTTGAGTAAAATTGCCAGGGTCGTCGAGGCTTATGCCCGGAGGCTGCAGGTTCAGGAACGGTTGACCATGCAAATCCGTGATTGCATCCAGGAAGTGTTAAATCCCCTGGGTGTTGCGGTGGTTATTGAAGCAAAGCACCTGTGCATGGTAATGCGGGGTATTCAGAAGCAGAATTCGGTTACTACAACTTCGGCCTTTACGGGATGTTTTTTGAAGGACAACCGCACACGCGAGGAATTCGTTCACATGATCGGCATAAAGCTGCACTGATGGATTCCGGAGAAAAGAAGTCCACATTTTTTTACCACAATCTGCTAAAGGGACTGGCATGGCTCGCCATAATCGTTACCCTGTTCGTATTTGCCAAACACAATGTTGACAGGGAGCTGATACAGCGTTTTGAGCCGTTATTTGAAAAAACAGGTTTAATCCTGCTCATTTTCTCACTTTCTGAATTATTTATCGGAATCATTCCGCCTGAGTTATTTATCATCTGGTCTTTGCGTACAGGAATACTGAGTGACTATCTATTCTGGGTCGGAATACTATCCGTAATCTCTTATTTTGCCGGTCTTGCTGCCTATTTTTTTGGCCGTTACCTGCATAATACCCGGTTGTATCGTTATTTGAGGGAGCGGTATTTACAAAAATCCGAAATCCTGCTCCAGGAATATGGCTTATATTTAATCCTCGTAGCTTCACTTACGCCGATACCTTTCTCAGGAGTGGCAATGCTCGTTGGCTCGGTGCATTATCCTGTAAAAAACTACATTTACTTGTCCCTGTTCCGTTTTATCAAGTTTGCAGTCTCAGCCTATGTATTATGGGAGGCCAATATGATCTAATTAACCTGTGAACCTTTTTTGTTTTTAGGTTGTTATAACCTTTTTGGAGAAATGTCGTAAAACATCGAACTGTTCTTATTTTAACAGGGGAAGCCGAAAACCATAGAGTAGGCGCTTATAAAATCAACTAACTATGAAAAATTTAAGCAAAGTATTGTTGTTTAGTTTGTTAACAGTGATCAGCATGTCGACTTTTGCACAGAAAATCGGCGTGCAGGGGGGTATTAACCTGGCCAATATGCTGATGAAAGATGACGAGGATACGTATAGTGATGATTTTAAGATGAACCTTGGATTCAATGCAGGAGCAACGGTCGAGATCGGATTGGGTAGCCTTTTATCCCTGGAGGCCGGAGTTATGGCCGATACCAAAGGTTTCAAACTGGAAGAAGACTACATGGGTGAGACCTATTCAGTTAAGGCAAACGCATTGTATATTGACGTGCCTGTTCTGGTAAAAGTCGGTCCAACACTCGGCCCTGTTAAAGTTTTTGTTGCTGCAGGTCCCTACGTTGGATTCGGTATTGCCGGAAAATATACAGTTGAAATGGCCGGTGAGAAAGAAAGCGAAGATATCCAATGGGGAAGTGGTGATGATGATGATGTAAAACCGCTTGATTACGGCGCAAAATTCGGAGTTGGTGCCGAAGCCATGGGTTTTACCTTTGGTGCCTATTACTCCCTGGGTTTGGCAAATATTGCTATTGATACTGACGGTGGCTATAAGGAAAGCAACAGGGTTATCAGCCTTTCAGTCGGCTATAAATTCGGAAAGTAATTGATATTTAACGTGATAAAATAAAAAAACCTGGCCAACTGGTCAGGTTTTTTTTTATTGTAAAAATAATGAGTTATTTATGCTTGCTTCCGACAAGTGCGAAGTAGGCAATGTAAGCATAGCATATGATCGGGAGGATGAAGGCGAATTTAACGCCAAATCCGTCGGCGACTTTACCCATCAATACGGGTATTACGGCGCCACCCACGATCAGCGTATTGATAATTCCCGAAGCAGTGCTCAGTTCTCCTTTGTCCAGACCGTCCACGCCAAGTGCAAAAATATTCGGGAACATGACCGAATTGAAGAAACCGATGGAACAGCCTACCCAAAGGATCATGTTGGCCGGAACCGACATGGTTGCCAGGGCAAGAAGCGCAGCAATCACGGCAAAAACTGCAAGGGTCTTGTTTGCTTTGCCTTGTCCCAATTGCATGGCAAGATAGTTGACAAGAGCAACGCCGACAAAGATAAGGCCATCCGTTACTTCACGCCTGATGTACCAGCCTACAACAAATGCGAGTGCAAGTACCAATATGGTATACAGGTATTTCTTGGATTTCTCGGTATTCGACAACATGAAAGAAGCATAAAAACGGCCAACCATGGCGCCACCCCAGTAAAGAGCGATCATTTTGGCTGCCTCGGTCCGGGTAAAGTCACCGGCCTCCTGCAGATAACGCTGTATCATGGCAGCACTTCCCACTTCAGCGCCAACATAGAAGAATATACCCAGGGCGCCCAGTATAACATGCGGATATTTCCAAACGCTTTTTCCTTCTACTCCTGTAGTTGAGATGGTAGGCAGTTTCAGGAAATAGATAACCACGGCAATGATCAGCACCAGGATGCCAATGATGATGAAGGGCATGGGAACCGTTTGGGCAGCCTGCTCGGGCGTAAGCACTGCATCGAGAGCGCCTTCAGCAGCTTCCTTGAATACAAAAATACTGGCCAGGATGGGGGCAATGGTTGTTGCGATCGAATTCAGGGCCTGGGTGAGATTCAACCGGCCTGATGCAGTTTCGGAAGGTCCAAGTGCAGTAACATATGGATTGGCAGCAACCTGCAGAAAAACTACACCGCATGCCATAACAAAAATGGCAAACAGGAAGAACGGAAATGATAGCGCCTTGGCAGCAGGAAAGAACAGGAAACTGCCGGCGGCGACCAATACAAGACCAAGAATCACACCTGACTTATACCCGATTTTTTTAATGATACTGCCACTGGCAAAGGAAAGCACAAAATAGGTAAAGAAAAATGCACCATTTACCAACTGAGCCTGGAAATTGGACAGATCAAATACGGCCTTAAACTTGTCTGCAAGGGTGATGTTAAATGTTGTAACAAATCCGAAGATGAAAAAGATCATCCCCATAAAGGCCATACCGACGGCCTGTGTATTTTTCTGTTGTGTCATAGTGTAATTTTTAGGTTAAACATTCGAGTTAAAAGTGGCATAAGTTTACAAATTTCTGTTGAATAACCGTTCATAAAATAGAAATATTTGCTCTTGTCCTTACCTTGCTTGGCAGGGATTCAAAGACTTCAACTGCAGCTCTCGATTTGTTCAGCGTATAAAAGTGAATGCCGGGAGCTCCCTTCTCCAGCAGATCAATGCATTGCTTGATGGCATGATCAACCCCGATTTGATAAACCTTGTCGGCATCATCCCGGTACGTTTCCAGCTTTTCAAGCAGGTCAGGCGGGAATGAAGTAGCGGTCATATCAACAAACCTCTGGATCTGTTTATAAGCGGTAATGGGTATGATCCCGGGTATAATCCTGCAGGTTATCCCGTTTTGCCTGGCCTGTTCCATAAAGTTGAAATAGGCCTGGTTATTGAAGAACAATTGGGTGACCATAAAATGGGCTCCTGCATCGTATTTTACCTTCAGGTTTTTCAGGTAAGTTTTCATATCGGGAGACTCGGGGTGCATTTCGGGGTTGGCTGCTGCACCGATCGAGAATGTAAACTGATTACTTACGAAAGCGATCAGGTCACTGGCATACCTGAATCCGTTCACCGGAGCCCTAAAAACCTCGCTCCCTTTAGGGGGGTCGCCCCGCAGTAACATTAAATTCTCGATTCCGATCTGGTGCAGGTATTGCATATCGGCGGCGATCTTGTCTCTCGAAGAACCCACGCAGGTATAATGGGCCATGGTATTCAGCCCGATCTTGTTCTGCAGGTAATCCACCAGCGTAAATGTACGTTCCTGGCTGGATCCCCCGGCACCATAGGTAACCGATACAAAGGAAGGATCCAGCTTGAGAAGTTGACCTACATTGATCCCGAAATCAACGGCAGATATCTCGTCCTTGGGCGGGAAAAACTCGAATGAGAACGTGCGGTCGGAAGCGCTAAAAATTTCGGTAATTTTCATGCAATTTTTGTTACTTGTAATTCAGGTTAGATGCCAGCAGGGATTCAACCAATGGCACGGCCATGTTTTTTCTTTTGGCATAATCGCTGACCTGATCCGGAGAAATATTCCCGACAAAGAAATAGCGTGATTGCGGATTTGCGAATACCAGCCCGCTCACCGACGCAGCAGGTGTCATGGAATAGCTTTCGGTCAATGTAATTCCGGTATTTGCCTCTGCCTGCAATAAGCGGAACAGCGTTTCTTTTTCAGAATGATCCGGACAAGCCGGATAACCATGCGCAGGCCGGATACCCTGGTATTTTTCCAGCAGCAGGTCATGGAGTGGGAGGGATTCATCCGGAGCGTACCCCCAGAATTCCTTTCTTATTTTCAGGTGGACAAGCTCGGTGAATGCCTCAGCAAGCCTGTCAGCCAGTGCCTTTACCATAATGCCGTGATAGTCGTCGAGGTTATGCACAAACTGATCCACCATTTTCTGTATTCCCAAACCGGCAGTTACGGCAAAAGCACCCACATAATCGATTTTCCCTGAACTGAGGGGCGCTATGAAGTCAGATAAACAAAGATTAGGAGCGTTTTCGGTCTTGTGTTCCTGGTTCCTGAGGTTGCAGAACTTCGCGATTACTTGTTTCCGTGACGGATCGCTGTATACTTCAATATCATCATCAACGGCATTGGCCGGGAATATGCCAATAACACCATTGGCTGTCAGGGATCTGTTATCTATTATGCTATCGAGCATCCGGTTGGCATCTGAAAAAAGTTTTCGGGCTTCTTCTCCCTGGCGCGGGTCATCGAGAATATCCGGATACTTGCCACGCAGCTGCCAGACCACAAAGAAGAATACCCAGCTGATATATTTCCTGATCTCTTCGAGGGGATAATTATCCAGGATTTTAATACCCGTAAAATTCGGGATTACTATGTTTTCCATGTTCCAGTCAATTCCCAGGCGGTTTTTGCGGGCCTCTTCAAGGGATATGTAATTTGTTTTCTCTTTAACCTGCAGGTAGGATTTTCTCAAACCATCATACTCTTTCCTGGCTTTCTCGGTAAATTGTTCCCGAAGCGATCGGGAAAGTAGGCTGCTTACTACACCAACACTCTTGGAAGCATCTTTTACATGGATTACGGGGGCATGGTAGTGCGGCTCAATTTTCACTGCCGTATGGATCTTTGAAGTTGTTGCTCCTCCTATCAGCAAAGGTTTTTTCAATCCTTGTTTTTCAAATTGCCTGGCTGCTTCTGACATAATTTCGAGCGATGGCGTGATCAGTCCGCTCAGTCCGATGATATCAACATCATGAGTGATGGCCGCTTCAATGATCTTTTCAGTGGGAACCATGACTCCGAGATCGATGACCTCATAATTGTTGCAGCTTAAAACAACTCCCACTATGTTCTTGCCGATATCATGCACATCGCCTTTTACAGTGGCAAGCAGAATTTTTCCCGATGTATAGTCACCTGCAGGTGAACCGGCATCCTTTTCCAGTTCAATGAACGGCTGAAGCGCTGCCACAGCCTTTTTCATCACCCTTGCACTTTTTACCACCTGTGGCAGGAACATTTTGCCTTCACCGAACAGATCGCCGACCCTTGACATTCCATCCATAAGGGGTCCTTCGATGATCTGAAGGGAACGAGAGTATTGGGTCCGGGCTTCCAGGACATCCTGTTCGATATACTCAACAATACCTTTGATCAGCGCATGGCTGATTCGTTCCTGAACAGAACCGTTGCGCCATTCATCTGTTTTTTCATCCTTTTTATCCTGGGTTTTGTGCTGATCCGAAAAGGCAATAAGCCTTTCGGTTGCATCAGGCCTTCTGTTTAATACAACATCTTCCGTAAGTTCAAGCAGATCAGGCGGAAGATCGTCGTAAACGGACAGCATGCCGGGATTGACAATTCCCATGTCAAGTCCCGCTTTGATGGCGTGATACAGGAAAACCGAGTGTATGGCTTCCCGTATGGTATTGTTACCCCTGAAGGCAAAGGACAGGTTACTGATGCCTCCGCTGACCTTTGCATGGGGAAGATTCTTTTTGATCCAGGTTATGGTATTGATGAAATCAACAGCATAATTGTTATGTTCTTCAATGCCGGTTCCGATGGCCAGTACATTGGGGTCAAAAATGATGTTCTCAGGCGCGAAACCAACCCGGGTAGTCAGCAGATCGTAGGCACGTTTACAAACCTCTGTTCGTTTTTCGAATGTGTCGGCCTGTCCTTTTTCGTCAAAAGCCATTAAAACAACAGCAGCCCCATACTGTTTCACCTTTGCGGCCTGCTCAAGAAATACAGATTCACCCTCTTTCAAACTGATTGAATTCACCACGGATTTACCCTGTACGCACTTCAATCCGGCTTCAAGAACCGACCACTTGGAAGAATCGATCATCAGCGGAAGTTTGGCTATCTCGGGTTCAGCCATGATCAGGTGCAAAAACCTGACCATGCACTTTTCAGCATCCAGCATGGCATCATCCATACAAATATCCAAAATCTGCGCGCCACCTTCTACCTGTTCACGTGCAACGGTCAGCGCTTCTTCAAACTTTTCCTCCCGGATCAATTTGGCAAATTTAGCTGAACCGGCAACATTGGCACGTTCACCAATATTCACAAAGTTGCTCTCCCGGCTGATCACAAGGGTTTCCAGGCCGCTTAAGCGGGTTATGTGATCGTTATCGGGTACCTTACGTGGTTTGTATTGTGAGGCAAGCCCGGCAAATGCACGGATGTGATCGGGTGTTGTGCCGCAACAGCCGCCAATAATATTTATGGATCCGGTTTCAAGAAAGTCACGGAACTGGGATGTCATGATTTCAGGCGTATCGTCATATTCGCCAAACTGGTTTGGAAGACCGGCATTCGGGTGTGCGCTTACATAAAACGGGGCCTTACGTGCAAGCTCCGTTACATAGGGAAGCATTTCTTTTGCCCCCAGGGCACAATTGATGCCAATACTGAGTAGATTGACATGTGAGATGGAGCATAAGAAAGCATCAATGGTTTGCCCCGAAAGGGTTCGACCGCTGGCATCCGTAACGGTGCCGGAAACCATGACAGGGATTGTCCTTCCGGTTTCCCTGAAAATATTTTCACAGGCAAAAAGCGCTGCCTTGGCATTGAGTGTGTCAAACACGGTTTCTATCAGCAGGAGATCGACGCCACCGTCTGTCAGTCCCCTGATCTGTTCGCCATAGGCGCTAACAAGATTGTCGAACGTAATGGCGCGATACCCAGGATCATTGACATCGGGTGAAAGAGAGGCTGTTTTATTGGTAGGACCTATAGATCCGGCCACATACCTGGGCTTATTCCGATCCTGCAGCGTGACTTCTTGTGCAGCCGTGACAGCGATACGGGCAGAAGCAGCATTCATTTCATACACCATGTCCACCAGGTGATAATCAGCCTGTGATACGGAGGATGCGCTGAAGGTATTGGTCTCAATAATATCGGCACCCGCACTGAGATAATCCAGGTGTATCTGACGGATGATATCAGGCCTTGTAATTGAAAGCAGATCAATATTGCCCTTTACATCATGCGGAAAATCTTTGAGCCGTTCACCCCGGTAATCACTTTCAGTGAGTTTGTATTTTTGCACCAGGCTACCCATGGCACCATCGAGAACAAGTATACGCTGCTTCAGCAGATCATATAGGAAAGGTTTTTGCATATAGCGCTGTTTGATCGGGCTAATGTAAATATTGGGTAACTAAAAATGCAAAGTTACCGAAAAAAAATACCGGAGTCCAATAACTATTTAAGGAGGTTCTTAACCGCTCTGATATTTAAGTCATTCAGAATATTTTTACCTTGCGGAGTATACATGTGGTTGATCCTGTCATGGTATAATGCCTCTATTTTGGGTCGTACCATTTTAGCCATGCTGTTCACCAAATGGTTATCTTCAGAGAACCCTTCATCAAGAATAGAAAATGTGGCAGGTAGCCAGCGATGTGGAAACTGATCCTGGAATTTTCCACCCGGGAGGAAATGGTCGATTTGTGATTTGATAAATTTCAGTACTTCCTCCGCAGCATTTTCGGAATCTGCGGCAATATTCTTACCGGCCAGCCATTGCTTCAATGTCTGGGTATTGGGATAGATCAGCGCAGAAGTATAAGCATTCTGGTTATTATGCAACATGCACTGTTCAATGCATTTTGTATGCTGAACAAGAGCTTCTTCAATGCTTTCCGGACTGTATTTTTCACCATCATCGGCAATCAGCAGGCATTTGAATCTTCCCAGCACATACAGAAAACCATCCTTATCCATATAGCCCATGTCTCCTGTATAAAGCCATCCGTCTTTGATGGTTTCGCGTGTCGCTTCGGGATTGGCCCAATATCCCACCATGACGTTGCCCCCTTTTATCACAATTTCACCCTTTACTCCAAGAGGGAGTTCCTTGCCATCATCATCGCAGATTTTCAGTTCCATATTGTTCACGAGTGTTCCGGAAGATCCCATTTTATGTTTGCCAGGGTTATTGGACGAGATAACAGGAGAGGCCTCTGTCAAACCATATCCCTGGTACATGGGGATCCCGATTGCGTAGAAGAAACGTTGCAGATCGATATCCAGAAGGGCACCGCCGCCGACAAAGTATTCGAGTCTGCCACCAAAAGCTTCCCGCACTTTACTGAACAGTATTTTGTCAAAAAGAAACAGCAATGGTTTTAACAGAAACCTCAGTCCCTTGCCCTTGTTCCATCCTGTCCCGTTATGAAGAATGGCAATTTTAAGAGCAAAGTTAAAAAGCTTTTCAGCTACCGGACCCTTATCCTTTATGCCTTTCTCAATGTTCTTCTTGAAGTTCTTGGCAATGGCAGGTACACTCATCAGAAAATAGGGTCTGTTTTCCTTGATGTTGATGGGTATGTTCTTGATCGTTTCCAGCGGAGTATCACCGATCTGTAATGAAGCCATACTGGCACCGCAGGTCATCAGTGTGTAAATGCCGCAGGTATGGGCGAAAGCATGGTCCCAGGGTAGAAATGACAGGGTAGTCCAGTACCTGGGTATTGTAAACAAGCTGAGTGATTGATTGATGTTGGCAATATAATTCCCGTGGCTCAGGATGATTCCTTTGGGATCGGCTGTAGTACCTGAAGTGTAACATATATTCGCATAATCATCTTCCCGGACAGACATATACCGTTCCCGGAATGTTTCCGGATTATTGTTCAGCAATTCCTTCCCCTTGTTGATGATATCTGTGTATAAAATTTCAAAATCCCTGTATTCTTCCTGAGGATCGAGTAAAATGATCTTTTCCAGAGTGCTTATAGAATCTATTATGGGTACGATCTTTTTGGCCTGGTTTTTAGAGACAATGATAAATCTGCATCCCGAATGTTCAATCCTGAATTTCAATTCAGCTGGTTCACTAAGCCTTTGTGAAAGGGGTACATCTATTGCTCCGGCAAATAAAATGCCCAGTTCACTGATTACCCAGTCATTTCTGCCTTCAGCCAACAATGCAAGCCTGTCACCTTTCCGGACACCCAGGGCGACCAAGCCTGCCCCAAACTGATGCACCTTTTCCTGTACCTCCCTGAAAGTAGTCCCCTGGTATTTGTTGTTCTTTTTTTCGAGCAGAAATACATTGTCGCTGTACCTCATTACGCAATCTTCGAAAAGCTGAATTAATGTATTCATGATGTTGCAGTTATATTCGAAATATACTGCAATATAACAAAAAACTAAATGCAGTAATACAATTAAGGAGGGCGAGGCACTAAAAATTCGGGATGTCTTTCCGGCGCCGGGAGTGAATGTAGCTATTATCGCACAGCCACCAGCGAAAGCAGGTTTTCTATCTTGTACAGCAATTGCTGCAGATTCACCGGTTTGGTTATAAAATCATCACAACCAGCTTTATAACAATGCTCGGATTCTTCACCATAGGCATTGGCAGTTTGCACGATTATGGGTAAAGAGGGTTTGAAGGCTTTGATTTGGCGGATGGCTTCAATGCCATCGATCACAGGCAACTGAATATCCATTAAAACAAGATCAATGTGTTCAAATTGCTGGCAGTACTCTACGGCCATCTGTCCGTTGATAGCCCATATGATATTTGCCTTGGCTCTGCGTGAAAGGATAAGATCCATGTATTTGAAACTTATTTCGTCATCCTCTGCGATCAGAAATGTACGGTTGCTCCAGTCCTGTAACATATTGTTTTGATTTGTTTAATGCTTAACTGATCAGATATACGTTTAAAGTGAGAATGGTGTGAAAGATACTTGATGAATCATGACAGTTATATGTTCAACGTTACCATTCCTATGACTAAAAATTCCGTATAAAGGTTGCGCATTATTCCCGGTTCTCTTTCATGTATGCATAAAGTCATTGCCTGATCGCTTTATTTGTAGTAATTTTTAATTCTTAATTTAAGCATTATGAAAGAGCAATTTGATCCGGCATCCCGTATCCAGGATATGCTTCAGTTTGATGAATTTGGGGGCGTTAATCCGGCCATCACCGATTCGGCAACCTACACATTTCTGGATGCTGAAACCATGACCGAAACATTTCTGGGGCATACCGAAGGTTGTTTCCTGTATTCAAGGCATTGGAATCCCAGTAACAAATTCCTGGCTGACGCCATTGCAGCTATGGAGGACACACAGTCAGCATGGGTTACAGCATCGGGTATGTCAGCCATTACCTGCTCCATACTGCAGCTATGCAAAGCAGGTGATCATATCATTACAAGTGTGACAACCTATGGCGGAACATTTGCCTTTCTGAAGAATTATCTTCCCAAATTCAACATTGAAGTATCCTTTGTGGATATTACCGATCTCGATAGTGTTAAAGGCGAGATCAGACCGAATACCCGGCTTATCTATACAGAATCCATTACAAATCCGCTTTTGCAGGTATCTGACATTCCTTCTCTGGCTTCCATCGCAAGGAACAGGGGCATAATTCTTATGGTGGATAATACTTTCACGCCTATGATGATTACGCCGGCCAGGTTGGGCGCAGATATTGTGGTTTACAGCCTGACCAAGTTCATCAATGGAAAAAACGACTGTGTTGCGGGTGCCATCTGTGGTTCTCTCGATTTTGTAAACAGTCTGTCCAATGTAAATGACGGTACAGCCATGCTAATGGGACCTGTTTTAGATCCTATGCGGTCATCCTCCATTTTAAAGAACCTCCATACCCTGCACATCCGGATGAAACAGCACAGCAGCAATGCCATGTATATTGCATCGGAACTGAAGAAATTAGGTCTGGCTGTCCGGTATCCGGGACTTCCGGATCATCCACAGTATACATTACTCAACACGATCCTTAACAAGGAGTATGGTTATGGCGGAATGATTACCCTGGAGTTGGAATCCTTAGCATTGGCCAATGAATTTATGCGAATGATGCAGATGGAGGGAGTTGGTTATCTTGCAGTAAGTTTGGGTTACTTCAAAACGCTTTTCAGCAATTCGGGTAAAAGCACATCATCGGAGGTTCCTAAGGAGTTGCAGCGTAAAATGGGATTAACCGAGGGATTGGTGCGATTTTCCATCGGTCTGGATAATAACATCAACCGGTCCATGGAAAAAATGAAAGAGTGCATGCGTAAGTTAAATATCATCTGACTCCGGAACAATCCATTGTTTTAAGTGTTAATGCTAAATACACAAAATCTTCATTTATGGATTACACCCTTCCTCTTAGGGCTAAAGCGCCTGATTTCGAATTGAAAGCCACTGACGGAAAAAACTATAGGTTATCGGATTTTAACGTATCCAGGTACCTGGTGGTTTTTTTCACCTGCAATCACTGTCCTTATGTGCTGGGGTCCGATGAAATTACCAGGCAAACTGCCTTGAAGTATAAGCCACTGGGAGTAGATTTCGTTGCCATCAATTCTAACAGTGCAAACACCTATCGTGAAGATGATTACGAACATATGGTAAAACGGATGCAGCAATATCAGTTTCCGTGGATTTACCTTCACGATGAAACGCAGGAAATAGCTAAAAAGTACGGAGCTTTGCGGACTCCTCACTTCTATGTTTTTGATGAGCTCAGGAGAATGGTTTACACGGGAAGGGGAGTTGATAATCCAAAAGATGCAAAAAATGCAAAGGTTTTCGATCTTGACCGGGCACTGGATGAACTCACCAGTGGCAAAGAAATCAGCATCAAACTGACAAACCCGATCGGATGCAACGTTAAATGGGAAGGCATGGATCCGCACTGGATGCCTGCTGAAGCCAGGGATCTGGCATAAAGGCAGATTGAGCATCAGCGGGGAACCGTCAGGCACCCCGAAATCCCCTGAAGTACTTCATAAACTGAATCCTTTCATAGGCTGCAGGATTAGCGGTTTTGGCCTGGCTCATAATTCCCCGGAACTGGCTGATCTGGTCCATTCTTTTATCAGCCATCCAGTTCTCCAGTTCATCCAGCATCATCTGAATCTGATCCGGTCCGTTGACATAAACAGTGGAAGCAACTTCAACGGCGTCTGCACCGGCCAGCAATTGCTTAATCAGCGCGGACCCGTCATGAACCCCTGTGGATGCGCATAAGCTGCAACCTGACCGGCCTGAAAGTATGCCCATCCACCGCAATGAAAGATACAGGTCGGAAGGATTGCTTAATACTGCGCCGGCAGTGAACTCAAGAGAGTCAATATCGATATCGGGATTGTAAAAACGATTGAAGAGAACAAGCCCGTCAATGCCCGAGTTGGAGATCTTTTGCAGGAAAGAGGCCAGGTTGGAAAAATAATAACTGAGTTTGACAATCACAGGAATGGAGACCTGCTTTTTCACCTCTTTAATGATTTCGAAATAGATTTTTTCATTATCTTCTGTGGAGCGGCTGAAATCGCTGGGAAGGATAAATACATTCAGTTCAATGGCATCGGCACCTGCCTGCTGAATCTTACCCGGAAAATAGGTCCATTGCGAAGCGGTAATGCAGTTAACAGAAGCAATAACAGGGATGTTCACGCCTTTTTTGGCTTTCCGGATGTAGTCGAGATATTTGGTGGCGGGTTCGTCGGGTGATTCCATATATTCATAGAAATCTACTGTTTCAGGGTACAGAAATCCCTCGGAACTCATCCGGTGCATGTTAGCATTCATTTCCTTCAGGATCTCCTCTTCAAAGAGAGATTTGAGAACTACTGCAGCAGCTCCCTTGTTTTCAAGCTCCTGAATGTTTTCAATGGTATCAGAAAGTCCTGAACTTCCAATAATAATAGGATTCTTCAGTTTAAGACCTGCAAAAACAGTTGTTAGATCAGCCATACGGGTTGTTTTAATTAGTATAAGTAAATTTATTAAAAGTTACCATGAAAAGGCTATTGTCAATAACCTAATTTTCATAAATTTGTTTGAATTGAATAATTAAATTCTGAGTTATATCTAACAATACCCAAACCGATGAAAAAGATATTCTTTCTGCTTGTCATGAGTCTATTGCTTTGCAACGGATGCAAGTTTTTCAGGGGCAAATCTGCCAAGACCATTGATACCATAACTGCCGACACAACTACAGAAGAAATCATTGACTCTGCTGACTTATATACGGGAATAGGGGATGCATCTGTCATTGAACAGTCAGCGCCGGTTGTCCAGATGCCTGCCTCTGCACCTGTTACCCAAAGGACAAGTGCTTTAGGCGGAACCTATTACATGATCGTTGGCTGTTTTACGGTTCAGAATAATGCCGACAAATTTGCAGAGAAATTGAGGGGTGAAGGGTTTAGTCCGCAGATCATTTCGGGAAACAACAATTTCCAGATGGTTTCCGCAAAATCATACAACAGTTACCGTGAGAGTGTGGCCGATCTGGATAAATTCCGCAACGAGGTAACTCCCAATGCCTGGGTTTACCTTCAACGATGACCTTTACGAATTCCCGGTCATTATAAACAACGGCTGGAATTCAAAGCTTTTGTAATGCGGACGGTACCGCTCCACATTATAATACCTTTTAATATCAATTACCTTGTTGGTGCTTGTAACCACATCAATAGGCGCGTTGTCATATCTTCCGTTTCTTAATACCACGAGCCGGCCATGTATGCCCTTCAGGATCAAGTCAAGGGCAAGATTGCCATAGGCCATGGGCACTATGGAATCAATTGCATCGGGATCACCACCCCTGACAAGATAGCCAAGTTGCTGGTAGATTGTATTTACTCTCTGACCGTTACAATACTTGGGGGATAATTCCCTGATTTTATCGGAGACCAATTCTCCAATGCCCCCGTGCAAGCTATGGCCATATACATCTTTGTTATCGTTCACCAGGGTTCGTTCATTCATGCCGATCATTTTGGAACCCTCAGAAACCAATACTACTGAATAATGACTGGGGTTTTTATACCGGTCCTCGATGAGCAGGGTTGTCAGAAGATCCGGATCAAATTTGTGTTCCGGGATAACACAACGATTGGCTGCTCCTGCCATGGTGGGGAGCATGGCTGTAAATCCGGCGTACCTGCCGAAGACCTCGATAACCAAAATCCGTTCATGAGAGCCGGCTGAAGTACGCAACGTATTGCACATCTGAATGGTACGGGTAACGCAGGTACTGAATCCAATACAGTAATCGGTCCCTGGAACATCATTGTCCATGGTTTTCGGAATGGCAACAACTTTCACACCTTCGGAATACAATCTGACGCCATAGCTGAGCGTATCGTCCCCACCAATGGGAATAAGGTATTCCACGCCCAGGTACTCCAGGTTTTTGATCACCTCCTCGGTAAGGTCATTTACCTCATTTTTGTACTTGTCCTTATATTGAGGTGGAACATTGGCCTTCAGAACGTGACTCGGTCTGGTTCGTGAGGTATGTATGAAAGTCCCCCCTGTACGGCCTGCTTTATTGACGATTTCTTCGGTCAGCACCATGTACTTGTCACTGTTATCCGCTTTCTTATCGCGAACCAATTCCATGATACCCGCCCAACCTCTACGTAAGCCGATAACCTGGTAACCTTCGCGTAACGCTCTGATTGTTATAGCCCTGATAGCCGGATTAAGACCTGGAACATCACCGCCTCCTGTAAGAATCGCTATAGAGCCTTTTTTCTTATTTGTCTGAGCCATGGGAAATGATTTATCGGATTTAACAAATTCATCCCAATAAAGATACAGAAATTTTTAAATAAAGAGGTTGTGTCAAAAGATTGAAAAAAAAAGCGTAGTTGAAAACTACGCCTAAAAATGTTATCTTTTACAGGTTAGCTACCAGTTCAGGATCTTTTTGAAATCATATTCCTCCGGTTCAGCAAGGTATTTCTTGGCTGCCTTGTAATCATTCTTTGTGATATAATTCAGGCTGTTTTCGAATACCAGCTTGTTTTTGGCTGAATCCATATTCACAAGACGGGGTTTTACTTTCCCGTTTTCATCCTCCACATCTTTTAGGTAAAGCGGCATCACATCACCCTCCGGAGTTTGTGTTACCATGCAACCTGTGGCACCCTCCTGGTACAATTTCATGACGCCCATGCCCAGGATGCTGGCATAGGAAAGATCATAGGCAATAGGCCTTACACAGCGAAGCTCATAACCGATTTCGTTGGGCCGGCTCTTTAGCGAAAGGCCGAGTTTTTTGAGTTTCCGCTGAACCAGCATATTGAAGATGTGAGCTTTGCTCACATTACCCAGTTCGGGGTGACCATGATCATCATACGTGAAATTTATCCCGGTTCCTTCAATTTCTTCATCACTCATGAAATGGAAAACACCTTCACTGACAATAGCCACACCGTATTCGACACCCATCAGCTTGCGTTTGACCATCGATGATATGATCATCCGGGTAATGGCATCAAAGGTGACCTTGGTTTTGTTGAACATTTCAGGAATGATGATCATGGGATAATGGCAGGCTGTTCCGATGCCCAGTGCCAGATGTCCGGCTTCACGGCCCATGGCTGAAACCACAAACCAGTTCCCGCTGGTGCGTGCATCTTCATACAGTGTGGTACCGATCCTGACACCTTCTTCTTTTGCAGTATGATAACCAAAGGTAGGAGTGCCTTCAGGTAAAGGAAGGTCATTGTCAATGGTTTTTGGAACATGGATGTTGGAAAGCTTTAGCTTGTTAGCCAGCATGAATTTGCTAATCCTGTTGGCTGTTGAAGCTGTATCATCACCGCCGATGGTCACCAGTAACCTAATGTTGTTGTTTACAAAAAAGTCGGTTTTGAATTCCTCGTCCTTGGGTTTATACCGGCTCATCTTTAAGGCTGAACCGCCCCTGCTGTAAATGAGGTCGGCGAAATCAAAATCGAGTTTTTCGAAATTGGGCTTATCTGTAAAAATAGTCTTGTAACCTTCATGAATACCCAGCACTTCATATCCTGCGGTCAGAAATATTTTAGTCACCGATGCGACTACCGTGTTAATACCGGGTGCGGGACCACCGGCACATAAGATTGCGACTGATTCTTTCATCATGTTTTAATAGCTTATTGATTGAGTAATGAATGAATAAAACTAAGGTTTGCAAATATGTAAATATATTTTAAAATTGTATACATAAGATTAACAATATTACTATTGTCAATAGGCTGGTATAAGAAAAACCATATATTTGACCCCAACAATTCAATAACTGAAAAAATGAGCTATTTACGTGACAAGTTCTGGTTCAGGTGGAGTATGTTACTGCTGGTCAGTTTGGTGATGGCTGCCAATTATTACTTTTATGACGCCTTAACTCCAATAAAATCAGTGCTTTCAGAACATCTTGGTTTCAGCTCAACGGATTACGGGATAGTTCAGGGATTTTATGCTTTTCCGAACACCTTTTTACTGATGGCGATCCTGGGGGGAATAATCCTTGACCGAATCGGAATCAGGATAACGGGAACCGTTTTTGTGACATTCATGCTGATTGGAGCCTGGCTTACCTTATACGGTGCTTCAGGTGCTTATAACAACGGGGGACCCGGCCATGCATTTATGGGTTCTTTCCTTAAACAATTCTCTCCATCCGTTAAAATGATGGCCCTGGGCATGCTTTTTTTTGGTCTAGGCGCAGAGACCAGTATTGTAGTTTTTAACAAGGTCCTTGTGAAGTGGTTTAAGGGTCGTGAAATTGCGTTGGCTTTTGCCATCAATCTGGGCATTGCAAGGTTCGGCACTGCCCTGGCCATTAAACTTGGTCCCCGTTTTGCCGAAAGGGACTGGCTGATGCCCATCTGGTTTGGGGTATTGCTGCTTTCTATTACCTTCCTGGCCTTCCTGATTTATTTGGTGAATGATTACAGGCTCGACCGGCAGATCAAGGATGACAATCCACAAATGGATGAAACTGAAAAATTCCGCATCACTGATGTCACCAACCTGTTAAAGATCAAATCATTTATATACATTGCCCTGCTTTGCGTAACTTTTTATGCGGCATTTTTTCCCTTCCTCAAGTATGCTCCCGATTTTTTCCTCAATAAGTTCGGCGTGTCTCCTAAAACCAGCGGTGATATAACTTTTTGGCTTCCCATCGGCACAGTCCTTTTTACACCCATCTTCGGCTGGCTGGTTGACAAGCGGGGACGCGCTGCAAGCCTTATGATCCTCGGATCTTTCATACTTATTGCGGTCCACCTGATCTTCGCCTTTACAAAATTTAACCCATACCCTTTATGTATTTTGCTGGGAGTTGCCTTCTCACTGGTGCCGGCAGCCATGTGGCCCAGTGTCGCCCGCATCGTCAGTGAAAACAGGCTTGGTACGGCCTATGGAATCATGTTCAGTCTTCAGAATCTCGGACTTTTCGCCATTCCGATACTGGCAGGACGCATACTTGATATTACCAACAAGGATATTGTCGCCGGGCAGCCCCTGAATTACACCATCACCATGGTCCTTTTTTCCAGCCTTGGAATTGTGGCTTTGTTCTTTGCATTCCTGTTGCGGAAAGAAGATAAGACATCGGGGTACGGACTGGAACTGCCGGTTAAGAAAGTTTAGGCTATAGGCTGTAGGTTGTAGGTTGTAAGTTGTAGGTTGTAAGTTGTAAGTTGTAGGTTGTAAGTTGTAGGTTGTAGGTTGTAGGTTGTAGTCTTTAATCTTCAATCTTCAATCTGCTATCTAAATATGATCTGTCTCCGGTCCGGCCCCAGGGATACAATCGTTACCGGAATGCCGGTTTCCTTTTCAACAAACTCTATATACCGGATAAGTTCTGAAGGTATGTCTGATTTTTCGGTAATCTCGGATACGTCCCTTTTCCAGCCTTTCATTTCGACATATTCCGGTGAATCGACTTCCTGCAGGTCGTATGGGATCTGCTCCATGATTCGGCCCTGCACCTTATATCCTGTGCAGATTTTTATGATATCGAAATCAGAAAGCACATCTGCTTTTGTCATGATCAGCTGGGTCACACCATTGATCAGTATGGAATACCTGAGTGCGACCATGTCAAGCCATCCACACCGGCGAGGCCTGCCTGTCGTTGCTCCGTATTCATGTCCCTTTTCCCGAAGCGTGTTACCGGTTTCGTCATCCAGTTCCGTTGGAAACGGACCGCTTCCCACCCGTGTGCAATAAGCCTTAAAAACTCCAAATACTTCGCCGATCCGCGAAGGGGCGATGCCAAGTCCTGTACATGCGCCCGCACTGATGGTGTTGGATGAGGTTACGAAAGGATAGGAACCAAAATCAATATCCAGCATGGTTCCCTGCGCTCCCTCGGCAAGAACCCTTTTGCCATCGGACAACAAATGGTTCACCTCGTATTCACTGTCGATAATGGTATATTTGCGGATTTCATCGATTCCTTCAAACCATTCTTTTTCCTGTTCTTCAATATTGTAACTGAAATTATACATCCGGAGCAGAGCTATATGCTTTTGCTTCAAATGGTTGTATTTTTCTTTGAAATCAGATTGCAGGATATCGCCGACTCTTAATCCGTTTCTTCCGGTTTTATCCATATAGGTAGGACCAATGCCCTTCAGCGTGCTTCCGATTTTTGTCAAACCCTTGGCGGCTTCTGACGCTGCATCAAGAATCCGGTGAGAAGGAAGGATCAGGTGCGCTTTTCTGGATATCTGCAGCTTGTTCTGCAAAGGAACGCCAAGCTTGTAAATCGATGTGGTCTCCTTCTTAAAGATCACAGGATCGATGACAACGCCATTTCCGATTATATTAATCTGATTTGCATGAAAGATACCCGACGGAATGGAATGCAGAACATGCTTTATTTCATTGAATTCCAGCGAATGCCCTGCATTGGGGCCTCCCTGGAAACGGGTTATTACATCGTAGTTCGGAGTTAATACATCCACTATTTTTCCTTTGCCTTCATCACCCCACTGAAGGCCTAATACAACGTCTGCTTTCATACTGTCCCCGGGAATTAAAACTGCCTTCGAAGGTAATAATTTTTTCAATGAAACGGTTTCTTCCTTTTATCGGGAGTTTCTTTTTTTCTCCCGTAAATATACAAGGAATGGTGGGAAGGATCAAATCCGTTGAGTTCACAGGCTGTATTAATGATCTCCTGCATTCTGGGATCACAGAACTCAATTACTTTACCGGTATCGATATCAATGAGATGGTCATGTTGCATGCACTGATAAGCTTTTTCAAACTGGGCTATGTTTTTTCCAAACTGGTGTTTAACCACCAGGTTGCAATCCAGAAGTAATTCAATGGTATTGTAAAGGGTGGCACGACTAACCCTGTAATTTTTGTTTTTCATGAAAAGATAGAGCGTTTCAATGTCGAAGTGCCCTTCACGTGAATAAATTTCATCGAGAATGGCATAACGTTCCGGGGTTTTTCGATGCCCCTTTTTCTCAAGGTAATCGATAAAGATCTTTTTAACAGTCTCTTTTGTTTCAGCAGAAACCATAACCTTTTCAAATTAATTTCCGGAGCTAAAATAGTCAATTTTTAAACATGCACTTCACTATTTAGAATTATTTTAAATTAATTTAACCGGAAGCTTCGACCCGTTTCACCGCATCAACACCTTTTATTTTGCTTAAGCTCATCAACAGATTGTTGAGGTCCTTTGCATCATGCACATAAAGGTCAATAGTTCCCTCCCAGATGCCGTCGTGGCTTGAAAGGTTGATCGTACGGATGTTCACATTGAGTTCTTTGGATATAACATGGGTAATGTCGCTATAGATTCCGAACCGGTCTATTCCGTTCATGGACACCTTTACAAGGAAGGAAAGGAATTTATGAGTTGTCCATTTCACAGGAACCAGGAGTTCACTCTGGCTGGAGAGAAGCCGGATAGCAGTAGAACACTTGGACTGATGTATGGTGATATTGTCACCTTCCAGCGAATCCCTGAAGCCGATAACATTATCACCCGGAATGGGGTTGCAGCATTTGGCAATGGCGTAATCCGTGGTTGCGCTGTTCAGGTTCTCCTTTAGCAGGATGGGTGTTTTCAGGTTGTACCTCTGATGCGCGCTGTTAAGCGATACCGCTTTCTTCGATCTCAACGAAGTCTTTCCAAACTGCAGGCTCCAGTAATTCACCCATTTGTTCTTGGTGTTTTGCCTGAGAACCTGATCCATGTCCTCGAGTTGAATAATACCTGTACCGATATTACTGTATAGCTCGTCCTTATTGGATAATTCATATGCAGGCAATAATTTACGGATAATGCGTGCGTTGGGTCTCAGTTTTAGCTCCAGTAACCTGTCTTCGAGTAGTTTTTTACCCTTTTCGATCCGGTTCTTATTCTCAGACTTCAGGGCGTCCTTTATGGCAGATTTGGCTTTAATGGTGATCACCGTATCAAGCCATTCGAGACGGGGCCGGTAAGTATCTGATGTAATTATTTCAACCTGATCACCACTTTTTAAAGCATAGTTTAAAGGCACTAACCGGTGATTGACCTTGGCACCGATTGCCTTATGCCCGATCTCACTGTGGATCTCATAAGCAAAGTCAAGCACCGTGCTGTTCACAGGAAGCGTTTTTGTATCGCCCTTGGGCGTGAATACAAAGATTTCCGAAGCGAACAGATTAAGTTTGAAATCATCCAGGAATTCCAGCGCATCAGAGTTTGGATTGGCCAAAAGTTCGCGGATCCTTTTCAGCCATTTGTCGAGTTCCCCCTCATGTGAACTATCTGTCTTGTATTTCCAGTGCGCTGCAAATCCGCGCTCGGCGATATCATCCATCCTTCTCGAACGGATCTGAACCTCCATCCAGTTACCTTTTGGGCCCATTACAGTTGCATGCAGGGCCTCATAACCATTTGCCTTGGGTGTGCTGACCCAGTCCCGGATACGCTCAGGCTTAGGCATGTAGATATCCGTGATCATGGAGTAGATATTCCAGCATTGCGTTTTTTCAGGAATTCCCGGCAGCGGATCAAATACGATACGAATGGCCATCAGATCATACACCTCCTCGAAAGGAATGTTCTTGGATTGCATTTTATGCCAGATCGAATATATGGATTTGTAACGGCCGCTGATGTCATAACTGATGCTGTTCTTTTCGAGTTGCTCTTTGATGGGCCTGGCAAATTCCTGTATAAAAACCTGGTGGCTTCTTTCCTGGCCTTTCAGCTTTTCAGAAAGCTCCTGGAATATCTTGGGATACCGGTATTTCAGACTGAGATCTTCAAGCTCGTCCTTGATGGTGTAAAAGCCCATACGGTGGGCCAGGGGAGCGTACAAATAAAGAGTCTCCGCGGAAATCTTCATCTGTTTAGCGACAGGTAAAGATCCTAGGGTTCTCATATTATGCAGTCTGTCAGCCAGCTTGATCAGAATTACCCTGACATCATCAGACAATGTCAGCAGCATTTTCCTGAAATTCTCTGCCTGCAATGTGGAATTCTTGTCGAAAACACCTGATATTTTTGTCAGGCCGTCAACGATGGATGCGACCTTGGGCCCGAAATGATTCTCAATATCCTCCAGGGTAAATTCGGTATCTTCCACAACATCATGAAGCAAGGATGCTACGATTGCCTTTACCCCGAGTCCCATCTCCTGCGTTACGATCCTGGCCACAGCTATAGGATGAAGGATATAAGGCTCACCGGACAACCGCAAAGCACCCTTGTGCGCATTGTAAGCCATTTTAAAGGCTTTACGGATCAATGTTTTGTCAGTCCGTTTATTACACCGGATACAACTTTCAAGCAGGTCATTGAATTCATGCCTGATTTTAATCTCCTCTGCTGAAAGGGTAGAACTCATGGATTGCACTCAAAAAGTAAGGGGTTGAAGTTAGTGCAAAATTAGCGATTTTGCACCAATAATAGGTGATGAAGTGATTAGGTAATTAGGTGATTAAGTGGTTAACGGTAGAGGACGGTCACGCTGCCGTTTAATTCAGTATAGTCAGTGCTGTAATTGTACACCCGGATATAATACAAATAAACGCCTTCAGGAACGTTTTTTCCGTTTGCCCTTCCATCCCAGGGTTCGGACCCTTCCCAGATTTTTGTCCCCAGCCGGTTATAAATGGTCATTTCATATTGTTCCGGTTCGAAGGAAAATACGGGTTCAAAAACCTGGTTGGTGGGATCACCATCATTGGGAATAAAGGCATTGGGCATCCGGATATCAGGATTTAATGAGAAACAAAGGCGGTTAGACAGGCTCTTGCCTTGCAAACCATATATATTCATGTTCTCAATGGCATCCACCTGGTAACAAACCAGGCTGCTGACCGGATCGGCGTAATTGGCCAGTGCACCGATATCATCCATGTAATAGGTTGTGGTTGATCCAAGATCAATGGTATCGGTTACCGGGTTTTCCCGACCGCTCGTTCTGATAATCCGGTAGCGTTCAACGCCACCTGACCAGTCTTCATATTCGTTCCAGGAAACGGAAACATTGGTTCCTGCCAGGGTCCCGTTGAGGATGATATTATTGGCAATATTGGACACAGCGGATGACTGTCCGCAAGCGTTGATTCCCTCAAGGTGATAATAATAAATACCTGATGTAAAAGGTACATTATCGGTATATGTGATCCGATTGTTGCTTGTAATGAAGGTGGTAACGATTTCAGGGTCGCTGCCTGAGGGACTATTGCTGCGTACCAGGTTGTACTGTGTATTAAAAGGCGTACCCAGTATGGTGAAGGAAAGGTCTATCGAATTCCCGGAACTGAGGGTGGCATAATCTGCATTGACATTGTTGGGCTGTTGTGTAAGGCTGATAAAAACATCCACCCGGTTGGATGTGGATCGACGGATCCTGTCGCTGTTTACTGCTTCAACGAATAATTCGTAAGTCTGGTTACCGGTAACATTGGTCATGATGTAAGTCGTAGTTGTTCCAGAAACTTGCGCAACCGGGACGTAAACACCGGGTCCTGTTCTGCGGTATATGTTGAATTCATCCGTAGAACCCCTCCACTTATTGTAGTCATTCCAGTTCAGGGTGATGGTAGCCTGGCAGGTGTCAAAATCAACTTCGAGAAAAATGGTGCTGTCAGGGGGTTGCTCAAAACCGCCATTCTGAATGGTTGTTGGTCCTCCCCCCAGATCGTTAACACCCCATACCGTATATCCCACGGAATGAACGGAGGATTCCAGATTGGTGTTGATAAAGAATGTATCAGGTACAAAAACTTGTCCAACTCCGGTAAAACCATAATCCGGAGGAAATTCACCAGGATTGCGCAAGGTCGAAATTCCAATGATGTAATAATCAATTTCGGGATAGGCACCGGTAATTGAGAACCAGATCAAGCTGTCATGGCCTGTTTCAGGATTTACCGTCACATAATGCAAACGGGGGGCAGGGTAGGTGGATGTCTGCGCAAAAATGAACAAGGATTTGCAGGTTAAAAACAGCAGCAGGATCAGTGTACGGTTTGCTTTCATGGAAGTACAAGCAGGTATATTGGAAAAACGAAGCATCGGATTGATTATTGTGATTCAAAGATAAGGGTTTGAATAAGAATTTGAAGCCATAATTATTAATTTTGTTAAAAGCATAAAGAATGCCTCAGTATAAATCCGGAAATTCACTTTTCTATCTGACGATCTTCAGCATCGCCATGGGCTACCTGGAAAGCGCCGTAGTGGTTTACCTGCGGGAAATTTACTATCCTTCAGGCTTCGCGTTTCCGGTTAACCCGTTGTCCGCGAAAATCGGCCTGACAGAAGTGCTTCGTGAAACTGCCACCATCCTCATGCTTTTATCGGTTGGATTTCTGGGCGGCAAAAACCTCAGGCAGCGGTTCGCCGTTTTTTTGTATTGTTTTGCAGTCTGGGATATTTTTTACTATGTTTTTCTGAAGGTTCTTATCCGCTGGCCTGAATCTTTTCTCACCTGGGATTTGCTTTTCCTCATACCGGTGGCATGGACCGGTCCTGTGATCGCGCCCCTGATCGTTTCAGCAACCATGATCCTGTTGGCCTGCATCCTGCTGTTTTCAGGTGAAAGCCACCGGTCCTCCGGTCGCAGGTTAAGCCGTGCGCTGGTCATTTCGGGGGCAGTGCTGGTGTTCCTGTCATTTATCTGGGATTTTTCCGGCCATATGCTGGATCATTATCCAATGGCCAGCCTTTTTCGTGCGGCGGACATAGGTAGTGCAATGCATACCTATGTTCCCGGGAGATTCAACTGGTGGATTTTTATGGCCGGCGAAGCAGTTATTCTGGCGGGAATTTACATGTTATATTCGATATCCATGAAATCATCGCATAAATGATCAAACTGCTAGCATGAACAGGAAACATCTCATATCCCTGACAGTAATCTTTGCCTTCTCCGTCATTTCTTTACTGAATAGTCAGTCCTGGATCAGGATCAATCAATTGGGTTATCTTCCGGCATCTGTCAAAGTTGCCGTTCTGGTAAGCAAAGACGGGATCACCCTCACGGAGTTTGAATTGCATCATGCGCTTACCGGCAAGGTTCTTTATAAATCTGACAGGATTAAGGGTTTTGGAGCGTATGGCGCATTTAAATCGGGTTTTCGGCTTGATTTTTCTGACTATGTTCAGCAGGGTCCGGTTTGCATTGTGGCTGCCGGTGTGAAATCTCCCGTTTTCAATATTTCAGAAAGTGTCTATGACGGAACGGCTGATTTTTTGCTGCATTATATGCGGCAGCAACGGTGCGGTTACAACCCCTTTCTGCACGATTCATGTCACACGCACGACGGATACCGGATCTATCATCCACTTTCAGATTCAGCCCGCCTAGACGTTACCGGTGGATGGCATGATGCAACGGACTACCTGCAATACACGGCAACATCTGCCAATGCAGTCTACCAGATGTTGCTTGCCTACATTGAAAATCCCGATGCTTTCGGAGATGCATATCTTGCAAACGGAGAACGCGGGAGTAATGAAATTCCCGATATCCTCGATGAAATAAAATGGGGCCTCGACTGGCTCCTTAAAATGAATCCCGACAGTGGTGAAATGTACAATCAGATTGCTGATGACCGCGATCACCAGGGATTCAGGTTGCCAAACCAGGATAGTGTCAGTTATGGCAAGGGGCTGGAAAGGCCTGTCTATTTTTGCACCGGTGAAGTTCAGGGTGTCAGGCAATACAAAAACAGGGCAACCGGTATTGCTTCAACGGCCGGTAAGTTTGCTTCGGCATTTGCCATGGGGGCTTTGGTATTGAAAGATTTTGACGCGGACCTCAGCAGGCAACTTGCTGATAAGGCAATAGATGCCTGGGAATTCGGGAAAGCGAATCCCGGTGCCTGTCAAACCGCTCCCTGCACGGCTCCCTACTTTTACGAAGAGGATAACTGGACGGATGACATGGAACTGGCCGGCTCAGTGCTTTATGAACTGACCGGTAAAAAGGAATATCTGGACGAGGCGGTCATGTATGGAAGGCAGGAGCATGTAACTCCCTGGATGGGAGCTGACACAGCCCGTCATTACCAGTGGTATCCCTTCCTGAATATGGGACATTGGGGAATCGGCAAATCATCGGATGAGCTTTATGCAGCTGAATTCACGGGTTATTGGCGAAAAGGCATTGAAAATGTCTGGAACAAAGGAAAGAACAATCCTTTTCTGAATGGCGTGCCGGGAATCTGGTGCTCGAACAATCTTACCGTGGCCCTGCTTACCCAGTGTCATTTGTATGCCAGGCTTACCGGTGACCGGACCTTTGATGAAATGGAAGCAGCACTGCGTGACTGGCTGTTCGGCTGCAATCCCTGGGGAAGCAGTATGATCATAGGTCTTCCGGCCTATGGGGACTATCCTGCAGATCCGCACTCATCCCTGTCGGTCCTTCATGGGTATGCACTGGACGGGGGACTGGTTGACGGTCCGGTTTACCATTCCATTTTCAGTAATCTGAAGGGTATAGCTATGGCAGGCGGGGATGAATACCACATGTTCCAGTCGAATCACACAGTATACCACGATGATTATGCCGATTATTCAACAAACGAGCCGACAATGGACGGGACGGCTGATCTTACCTATTACCTGTCAGCCATGCAACAGGAATCAAAGGCTGGCGCAAAGTCTAATAATGAATTGGAATACAGTTACGGGGCGATCATCCGGGGTGATACCACCAGGAAGCAGATCACCCTTGTCTTTACAGGGCATGACCTCGCCGACGGTTTTAAAACGGTGAGATCCGTTTTAAAAGCTCACAAAATCAGGGCTTCTTTTTTCCTGACAGGTGATTTTTACCGGAACCGTTCATTTTCCAGAATGATCAAAGCACTTCGAAAAGACGGGCATTACCTGGGCGCACATTCGGACAAACATTTGTTGTATTGCGACTGGAATAAGCGGGATTCGCTTCTGGTCAACAAAACCGCGTTCTTGGCTGATCTGAGAGCAAATTATGTCACCATGGGCCGTTATAAAATACAGCCCGAAAAGGCGCGGTTTTTCCTTCCACCTTATGAATGGTATAACGATTCGATTGCTGCATGGTGCAACCAGTATGGGCTTACCCTGGTGAATTTCACACCGGGAACCTCTTCCAACCAGGATTGGACTTACCCCG
>JAFGGU010000061.1 GCA_016930375.1 Bacteroidales bacterium
TACAATAATTTATCCTCTACGAGGATGGAAGACAACTTCGTAGAAGTTGAATTATTGTAGGAATCGATTTCATTCATCTACAATAATTTATCCTCTACGAGGATGGAAAACAACTTCGTAGAAGTTGAATTATTGTAGAAACCGAAATGCAGATCCCTCCGTTAAGCAACCTCGTAGAGGTTGAATTATTTCAAAGACCGCGATGTATATTTAAATAAATCCAACAATAATCATATGAAAACATCCCTGCCTTTTGAACAAAGCTCATGGAATCAATACTGACTCAAATTATGCTCCAGTATCCGCAATGCCTTTGAAATATGCGACTCGACCGTTTTAACCGAGATCTCAAGTTTTTTGGCGATATCGGCATATTTGAGCTGCTCGAACCTGCTCATAGTGAAAACCCGCTTGCATTGCTCCGGCAATGTTTCGATGGTCTCAAGGATTATTCCCTGCAATTCAGCGTATTCTAAAGGATCAAAGAAGGCTTTTTCCTGTTCAGGTTCCTGCATTTCATGAAGATGAATCCCTTTCTTGCGGTCCTTTTCAACATACCGGATGCTGTTGAATTTCGCAGCCTGAAAAAGATAGGATTTCAGCGAGGTCGTAATATTCAAATCAGTCCTGTGTTCCCATAAGGTGATGAATAAATTCTGAATGATTTCCCTGGAGGCGGAGATATCTTCGGTGTAGCGCTTTGACAGAATGCACAGCACTGAATAATACTTGTGAAAAAGCAATTCGAACGCCTCCTTGTCACCCTGCTTCACTTTCGACCACAGGAACAAATCGATCTCCGGTTTATTGCTTTGAGGAATCTCTGCCATAAGCTTCGGTTAGAACCAATATCCTGTTATTAATTCACTTCTTTACAAAGCATTAATAATTGTTACACTGGATAAATGCCAATTATCCAAGTTAACAAAAATAATAGTTAATTCGGAATTAACAGGAGATTAATCTTTATTCGGGAGGGATTTAGTAAACAGCTGATTAATAGGTTAATCTCCTTCCAGAACCCAATACTCCCAGGGTTCAAGCTGTATTTCACGATTCTTCCTGATCCTTTTCTGTTCACCGGAAAAGATATCTTTATAAGTGCCCCTGGCTTCCGCTACAGGTACTTTCAAACTGATTGCCCTGCCAGAGAAGTTAAAAATGCCCAAAACCTTGTTTTCACCGGAAGATCTGAACAGGGTTGCTGTCTGAGTAACAGAATCTGCTTTCAGCACCAGGTTCCCTGCATTGGTTCCAGCCCTGAGAGCTGGATTGTAATGCTTGAGCGCGTTAAGTTTACGGTAGAAATCATACAGCGTGGTATCATTCCAGGTTACAGTATCTTTTTCGAAGAACCGGAGCCTTTTGTTCAGGCCGGCTTCCTGTCCGGTATACAGCATGGGAATGCCTGGCATTAAATATGTAATTACAGCGAATCCCGCTACATGTTTCCCCATCTTTTCATATTCCGTGCCTGCCCAGGAATTTTCATCATGATTGGTGATGAAATTCATAAGCATATCATCCGGAGCATACAGGGTATCTGATTTGGCCAGGTAGGATTCAATTTCTGAAAACTTTTTTGAACCCTTCGCAATATCATTCAGCAAGTGGTGAAACTCCCAGCCGTAGGCTGCATCAAAGCCATTGGCCATTAATTCGGGTTCCCAGGCTTCCGCCAGTTTGATCAGAGGCCTGATGCTATCGAGGCTGAGCAACGCTTTCTTCCAGAAATCAGTCGGTGCCATGGCAGCAGCATCACAGCGATAACCGTCAATCCCGACTTCCTTGATCCAATATTCAAGCGCATCGATCATGGCTTTCCGCAGTTCAGGATTGCTATAATTCAGATCGGCCACATCAGACCAATCCGGCACCGGTGCAATAATTTCTCCGTTTTCATTCTGTGTATACCACTCAGGATGGTCCTTTATCCAGGCATTATCCCAGCCGCTGTGGTTGGCCACCCAGTCGAATATTACCAGCATGCCTTTGTCATGGGCTTTTCTTACCAGTTCTTTCAGATCATCGAGCGATCCAAATTCGGGATTAACGCCCTTATAATCAGCGACTGAATAATAACTGCCGAGTGTGCCTTTGCGGTTTTTCACAGAGATCGGGTAGGTGGGCATAAACCACAATACATCCACACCCAGTCGGCTGAGCCGGTCGATATGTTGTTCTGTGAAAGCTTTAAAGGTGCCTTCAGGCGTTATCTGCCGGATGTTGACTTCGTAAATTACGGCAGAAGCGAGGCGTTGATGAATGGGGTCGGTAAGGGTTTCACTAGGAGGTTGGGGTTTTTTACAGGCAATCTCAACAATCACATCCCTCACAACTCCACTTCCAAAACCATCGCGCTCTTCCCCTCCACTTTCAATCCTTCCAATTGCACCGTCTTATTCGTTACAATATCCTTCCCCGTTCTTGCTCCTTTCAGGCATTCCTCAAAACGTGTCATGTCCAGGGTTCTTTGATCTCCCGAATTATTCAGGATCACCATGACTGTTTTTTCCGCTTTCATCCGGAAATAAACATATACATTATCCCGCGGGATAAATTGGATCATCTTGCCTGAGTGCAGAACAGGACTTGCTTTCCGGTAGTTCAACAAAGTCCGGATATAATGGAACGCCTCATTTTCCTGGCTTGTTCTGCCTTCCTGTGTAAATGCATTCCGGGCATCACCGGGCCAGCCTCCGGGAAAGTCACGACGGATATCGCCGTCCCCTTTGCTCTTCTGACCACCCATCAGGATCTCCGTGCCATAGTATATTTGCGGAATACCGCGGGTTGTAAGCAAATGAGCAGCAGCAAGCTTAAATTTTTGCATATCATAGCCGATTCGTTCCGTGAACCTTTCCGTATCGTGGTTGTCCAGGAAAACGAGGAGGTTATCGGAATTGGCATACAGGTAATCCATTACATAAACATTGTAAAAGCGTGATGCCCCCTGGTCCCAGTTCTGAATATTCTCATTGAATGCAGCATTCAGTGCATCTGTCAGCGGAAAGTCCATTACAGTGGGCAGCCAGGAATCGTAATTGTCATAATTCTTTACACCCGATTGCCAGTAAGCGATTTCAGAAGGCCTGTGCTGCCAGCATTCACCCATGATGTTGAGGTTGGGATATTCATCCCGGATGGCTTTGGTCCATTCGGCAATTTTTATCTTGTCATTATACGGATAGGTATCCACACGAATGCCGTCGAGCCCTGCGTACTCCACCCAGAAGATGGCAAATTGCTTGAAATAGGTGAGAACAATAGAATTATTCTGGTTCAGATCGGGCATGGAAACGTCAAACCAACCTTTCTCATTCAGTTTGGCATCATAAACGGAAGCATGTGGGTCATTCCAGGTTGCTATGGTGTAATTGGTCCGGGTGAATTCAGGAAACTGGTGCACCCAGTCATTCATGGGCAGATCCTTCATCCACCAGTGTTCGCTCGCGCAATGATTGGGCACCATATCCATGATGAGTTTCAGTCCTCTGGCGTGGCATTCATCGGCCAACCTGACATAATCGGCATTGCTGCCATAACGGCCATCCATTTTGAAATAATCGGTTGTTGCATAGGTGTGATAGGAGTATGAAGCCATATCATCCTCCAGCAGGGGTGTGGTCCAGATGGCTGTGATGCCCAGATCGCGCAGATATTCCAGTTGATTAATGATTCCCTGGATATCGCCGCCATGGCGTCCATCCGGGTTACTGCGGTGTACTTTTTCCTTTAAATTTTCTCTTGAGTCGTTCGATGGATCACCGTTGGAAAATCTGTCGGGCATCAGGAGATAAATTACATCGCTTGGTCCGAAACTTTCCCGCATGGCAGAACCTGCCTGACGATCCTTGATTTCGTAGTTGTGCCACAGGACAAGCCTTTTATCTTTATAAAAATCAATTTTCACTGTGCCTGCCTGTGTGCTCTCACCAAGGGCAAGGGTAATGAAAAGATAATTGCGGTTCGTGGTACGGGTCACTGTTTTAACCGTGAGGCCGGGATAGCTGATTGCAGGATTAAGTTCTGCAATGCCATTTCCCTGCAGGGTGAGCATGATTTCCGGATTATTCATACCGGTCCACCACATGGGCGGATCCACATGATTCAACGTATAGTCGGCACCGGCCATAATACCTGCCATGCAGAATATTACCAGTATAAGATACGCTTTTCTGACAGTTTGTGCTTTTTTCATGCCTTTACAATTTTGCTGGTTGACACATGACAATTTTACCATTGATCTCAACTTGTAATTGATCTCCCCGGATGATCTTTACTTCGGTCTGCTGGTTGGAAATGCCAACCTGGAGTACACGTCCGCGGAAATTGATAACAAAGGACAGGTATTTCCATTTTTTAGGAAGACTGGGTGTGAAACTCAGCATACCTTCCCTGATACGCAATCCGCCAAACCCAAGCACAACGGACATCCAGGTGCCTCCCATGCTGGTAATATGAAGCCCTTCATCCACCTCTTTATTATAGTCATCCAGGTCGAGACGCGAAGTCCTCAGGTACAATTCATAAGCTTTTTCAGCTTCTCCGATGCGGCTTGCCAGAATGGAGTGGATACAGGCAGAAAGGGATGATTCATGAACCGTTCTTGGTTCGTAAAAATCAAAGTTTTGCCGTATGGTTTCGAGCGTGTATTCATCCTCAAAGCAGAAGATCCCCTGCAGCACATCAGCCTGTTTGATAAATACCGATCTCAGGATGCGGTCCCATGACCAGTGCTGGTTGATGGGTCTTTCAGCAGGAGGCAGTTCTGAAGCCATCCGCTGTTCCTTGTCCATATAACCATCCTGCTGCAAAAACAGGCCCCGTTCTTCCAGAACCGGGAAATACATATTTTTAATCACATCCCTCCAGGATGCAGTTTCAGTTTCATAGCGAAATCCGGTTTTCCTGATGATTTTCTGATATTGCGCCGGATGTTCATGCATGACATAGTCTATGCTTTCGAGGGTATACTGCATCGTCCATAATGCCATTTTATTGGTATACCAGTTGTTGTTCACATTATTTTCGTATTCGTTGGGTCCGGTGACACCAAGGATCACGTATTTTCCTTTCACATCGGACCAGTTAACCCGCTCACGCCAGAAACGAGAGAGTGCAATGAGAACTTCCAGACCATATTCAGCAAGATATTCCTTTTCACCGGTATACCTTATGTAATTAAAAATGGCGAAAGCAATGGCCCCGTTGCGGTGTATTTCTTCAAATGTAATTTCCCATTCGTTGTGACATTCTTCCCCGTTCATCGTGACCATGGGGTAAAGTGCAGCTCCGTTTTTATAGCCAAGCTTTACGGCATTTTCAATCGCCTTGTCGAGATGTTTATATCTGTATTTCAATAGATTACGGGCAACCTGTGGAGGTTCCGTACTGAGGTAGAAAGGAATGAGAAAGGCTTCGGTATCCCAATATGTGCTGCCTCCGTATTTTTCGCCGGTAAAACCTTTCGGACCAATGTTTAATCTTTCATCGCGTCCTGTATAGGTCTGATTCAACTGAAAAATATTAAAACGAATGCCCTGCTGCGCAGCGGGGTCACCTTTAATGATGATATCACTATTCGACCAGTTTTCTTCCCACAGGGTGTTATGGTCAGCAAACAGACCGTTATATTTTCTTTCGGCAGCCCTGATCACTTTCTGAATGCTATTTTCTGCAAGGCTTGCCGCTTGATGGTCGAGAGAGCTTAAAACTGCAACATATTTATAAAGGACCACTTCATCATGGGTTGAGACATCGATCTCCTTCCGGTAGCCGACGTAACCCTTCTGCTGAACCGTTTGATCCTTGGCTTTTAAGATTTCACCATTGAGTTCCGTTTCACTCACCATGGCAAAACATACTTCAAAACCGGTTTTTCTGGTCCGGGACTGGAGGTATGCAACTCCTTTTTTAAATCCTTCAGCAGTGATGTCCCAGAACTTTTCGTCGTAATTGGCATCCCGGTTTACGACATTTCCGTCGATATACGATGTAAGCACAAGAGTACCCTTGAAGTTCAAAGGTTTTACCGAATACCTGATAGCCCCGATCTCCTCTTCGGCCATGCTGAGGAACCGGCGTGCGTTCACCTGGATCTGCCTGCCCGATTTAAATTCAGCAATAAATGAACGCTGTAGAAATCCCTGTTTCATATTCAGTTCGCGCCTGAAGTCAGAGACCTTACAGGTATGGAGATCGAGCTCTTCCTCACCAATAACAACAGAAATTCCAATCCAGTTAGGGGCATTCAGCACCTTGGCAAAGTATTCGGGGTAGCCGTTTTTCCACCAGCCCACACGGGTTTTATCGGGGTAGTAAATCCCGGCAATGTAAGTGCCCTGCAAGGACTCCCCGGAATATTTTTCCTCAAAGTTAGCTCTTTGGCCCATGTGACCATTTCCCAGGCTGAATATGCTTTCTGACGCTTCCTGCATTTTCGGATTGAAACCTTCCTCAATCACGCTCCATTCATCTGTTTTATAGTAGCTTTTCATTTTTTTAGCATCTGCAATTATGTCCACGGCACTTGAAAAAAGGTCTCATTTAAAGAACAATATCTTTCAATTTCAAATCCTGAAAACCCGGAATGACCATATCGGCTTCCCGGAGTGTGGCAGGTGATCCAACGCCGATGCATTTCATGCCTGCATTGTGAGCGGCCTGAACGCCGGCGATGGCATCTTCAAAAACAACACAATTTTCAGGGTTCACATGAAGTATTTCGGCTCCCAGGGAAAAAACTTCCGGGTGAGGCTTTGCGTGGGTTATCATGCTGCCGTCAACGACCACATCGAAAAGGGATGTCATTCCGATCCGCTCAAGGATTGTGGGCGTGTTTTTGCTGGCTGAACCAATGCCCACAGGTATGCCGGTGTTTTTCAGTTCGAGGATGAATTCCATTACTCCGGGCAGGATGTCCTTATTTGTCATCTGCTGTATATACTGAAGATAAAGCTGGTTCTTTTCCTCAGCGCAGCTTGTTTTATCCTGTTCCGAAAGATGTATTTTCCCAATACTGAGAAGAATATTCAAAGAATCCATACGGCTAACCCCTTTCAGCCTTTCATTGTCCTTATCGGTGAAATCAAATCCCAGGCGGTCAGCCAGGCTTTTCCAGGCAAGGTAATGAAAACGTGCAGTATCCACCACAACGCCATCGAGGTCAAACAAGCAGGCCTTGATAATCATTGGTTTTATTTTTTATCTTTTGGATCTTCCACAAACAGAACGCAGACAGCGGCTACCATCATGGCTACACCGCCGGTGATCAAGGCATAGATGCTTTCACCTTTAAACAGCGACTTCACCATAAATCCCAGGAGGGTGGCAGCAAGAATCTGAGGTATTACAATAAAGAAATTAAAGATTCCCATATAGACGCCCATCTTCGATTGCGGCAATGAACCGGTGAGTATGGCATAAGGCATGGACAGAATGCTGGACCATGCCAGTCCCACGCAAACCATAGAGAATATCATCTGGTGGGGATCGGTGAGAAAGTACAGGGAGACCAGGCCTATTCCGCCAACCGCCAATGCAATGATATGGGTGATTTTACGGCTTGTCATTCTTGCCAGCCAGGGAAGAACCGCCAGACCGAAAAAGGCTGCAAATAGGTTGTACCATCCGAACATACCGCCCACCCAGTTTGCTCCTTCATTGTACACTTCGGAAAGGGTATCTGTTGTTCCATACAGATGTTTGGTAATTGCCGGGGTGGTATAAATCCACATCGAAAACAGGGCAAACCACGAGAAGAACTGAACAATAGCAAGTTGGGACATGGTTTTGGGCATCCTGTAGAGATCGGTGATGACACTTACAAGACCTGATTTTTTGGTATTATTATGCGCGACAAGAGCTGAGATCAGTTGTAAAACACCGAACAAGGCAAGACCTCCTGAAAGAATGAACAATTCCTTTTCCAGTTTAAACCGGATCACCGGAATTGCAAAAAGCAATCCGACCAACAGCCAGATCACGCCTCTTCTCAAATAAACCTGGGCGGGCTCATACGTATCTGTTTCACGGACGATCTGATCGGCTTTTGTTTCGAATTGCTTCATCTCCTCGGGAGAATATTCCCGGGTGGAAAAAACGGTCCACAGAACGGCCAGCAGAAAAACAGCACCTCCCAAATAAAAGGAATACATTACTGTTGGCGGGATCTGTCCTTCAGGCGCAGTATTGGGAATGTTGAACCAGTTCGCCAGCGCATAAGGAAGCCATGAGGCGACAAATGCGCCGATGCCGATGAAGAAACTCTGCATGGTAAAACCGAGGGTTCGCTGTTCATCCGGAAGCATGTCACCGACAAATGCCCTGAAAGGTTCCATGGTGATGTTAATGGAAGCATCCATGATCCAAAGGGTGCCGGCTGCCACCCATAAAACAGGTGAATTGGGCATCATGATCAGGGCCAGGGAAGCCAGGATGGCGCCAACCAGGAAAAAAGGCCTTCGTCTTCCCAACCTTCCCCAGGTTTTATCACTCATGTGACCTATGATGGGTTGCATGATAAGGCCCGTGACAGGCGCGGCAATCCATAAGATGGGGATTTGATCGATGTCGGCACCCAGGGTTTGAAAAATCCGACTTACATTGGCATTCTGAAGCCCAAAGCCAAATTGGATTCCCAAAAATCCAAAACTCATGTTCCAGATCTGCCAAAAGCTTAGTTTAGGTTTATTCATGTTGTTTTTAATTTATCGGTAAAGGCCGGAGGCAAATATTTAGTAGGGTATATAAATATAAAAATCCCTGACTGTTGCACAACAGAACCAGAGATTTAAACATAATTCACTGATATCGGGATTATCTAATTCAAATGTAAATGAAAGAAATTATATCTGCAACTATTTGATTAAGAAATTTTTATGAGAGAAGTGAAATAGTATTGGAGTATCAGATTGCAATCGTTTGCGGAGGAGATTTGTGTTTATATATTAGAACTATTGAAAACCGGAATCAGGAGGGATATGTTAAGAAGGAGAAGCAGCAGTAGCAGCGGCAGCGGCAGCAGTAGGGGCACGGGTTTTGGGCATGGGGAAAGCAATAGCAGCAGTTGCAGTGGCAGCGGCAGCGGAAGTAGCAGGGGCATGGGTTTTGGGCAGGAGTAGGAGCAGCAGCAGAAGCAGTAGCATGGGTTTTGGGCGTGGGGTGGGCTGGCGGAAACGATTAGAATTTCGGGGTAAACTTTTCCGGGTTATCACCCATGCTCCCCAGCATTCGGCCAATTTCCCTGTAAGCCACTATGAGCGATTCATGAGTTTGGAGGTCGATATAACCACAAGTGTGTGAAAAATCAATCCATACCATAGTTTCGCTGGCTTCGCCGTCTGCATCACTGATTTTGCTGGTGAAGTTCCTGGGATATCTTCTTTTTCTATAGGCTTCAGCCAGGTTAGCGCAAACAGACCGGGATGACCTTCTGATCTGATTCGTCAATGAATAGACCTCTTCCTTTGGAAAGCCTTTTGTAATATTGAAAATCTCCATAGCGGACTTGTAAGCTAACTGGTAAACTTTCAGATTTTTAAATCCTTCATTCATGTCAAAACTTGATTTCAATTAACAGATTATTTAACAAACAGAATTTCTCTTAACCACACTCACACAAACTGCTGCTGCCGCTGCCGCTGCTGCTTCCACTACCGCTCCCCTAAATCCTCCTGGTTGAGTTCCTGATGACCAATTCAGTTTTTACTATTTCTGTTATCGGTTTGGACGATACACACTCATCGTTGATACGTTTTATCAGTATTTCCGTGGCTTTTTTACCGATCTCAAAACCGTGCTGACTGACTGTGGACAGAAGGGGATCCGTGACCGTCGAGACCAGTCCGTCGGTAAACCCGATGATGGAAATGTCTTCGGGAACCTTAAATCCCATGGCCTTGACGGCATTCAGCGTTCCGACAGCTGTATTGTCATTTGTGGTAAAGATGGCGTCGGGGGGATTGCCGCGGGCCATAAGATTCCGCGTTACTTCCAGGGCAGCTTCATAAGAATCGCAGGGTATGATCAGGCTGTCATCCACCCGCAGTCCGTTTTTTTCCAAAGCAGATATATATCCTCTCTTACGGAGATAACCGATTTGCAGGTGCTGCGGACCGGCATAATGGGCAATCCTGCGGCAACCGGTTTTAATCAGGTAGTCTACTGCGTTGAAGGCACCTTCAAAATCATCCACGATGACCTTATCGGTTTCAATTTCATCACATTCCCGGTCAAAAAACACGACAGGTATATTATCCTCAAGCAGTTGCCTGATGTGGTTGAATTTTTTTGTACCCTTGGCTATGGAGATCAGCACGCCATCAGCCCGGCTGTTAATAATGGACTGAATGTTCATGACCTCACGCTCGTAACTCTCATTCGACTGGAAAAACATGACGTTGTATCCGGCTGCCATGGCAGCTTCATCAATACCGGAAATGACCATGGAGAAAAAATGATGAACGATCTCAGGCACAATCACACCGATAATGTTGGTACGCTGGCTGCGGAGACTAAGCGCGATGGCGTTCGGTTTGTATTTCATTTTTTCCACCAGATCCCTGACCAGTTGCTTGGTCTGCGGGCTGATATCAGGATGATCCTTCAAGGCACGCGATACCGTGGAAACTGAGACGCCCAGTTCCCGTGCCACATCTTTAATGGTTATTTTATGAATTTTCATACCAAAGTAATCATCCCGGATAATCGAATATGTAATAATAAAGAAAAAAAACGGAACCGCAAACGTTTGCGGAATCGTTTGCGAACACGATTGCACGGATTTTGAGCGTTTTGGTGCCGGATTTTTTTGAGTAAGAAAACTTTATATACGTAATTTGTTAAAGTAAGCAGAAACTGGTTTTAGACAAGTTCTGCTGATATAGCCGGGAAAATATCAAAAAATAGTTTAATAGTAGTGTGTGGGTGAAATTGCAGGAGATATGAGATCCCGTCATCAGGGCGGGGTCTCACTCCAGGCAATGCACCACTAGTCCGCTCCTCAACTTGGGTTCAAACCAGGTGGTTTTGGGCGGCATGATATTGCCGGTATCAGCAATGCGTATGAGCTGATCCATGGTAACCGGGTAAAGCGCAAAGGCAACTGCCATCTCACCACTGTCCACCCTTCGTTTTAATTCTCCCAGGCCGCGTATTCCGCCGACGAAATCTATGCGTTTGGAATTTCTCAGATCCTTGATTCCCAGGATATGATCGAGAACATGATCGGACAACAGGGTAACATCGAGACAGCCAATGGGATCATTGTCATTGAACGTGCCTGTCTTGGCTTCCAGAGCATACCATTTTCCGCCCAGGTACATGGCGAACTCGTGGGGTTTGGAAGGCTTGTATTCATGAGGACCTTTGGGGATCAGCATGAATGTTTCTTCCAAACGCATCAGAAATTCCTCGGGACTGTTGTTATTCAGATCCGTTACAACACGGTTGTAGTCAAAAATTGACAACTGGCTGGCCGGAAAATGAACGGCCAGAAAGTAATTGTATTCCTCATCCCCTTTGTGGAACGGATTGCTGAGCTTTCTTTCTTCACCAACATGCGCAGCAGCTGCTGTGCGGTGATGCCCGTCTGCTATATAGGTGTAAGGTACTTCGTTTTTAAAAATGGATTCAATTCTCCTGATGGTGTGCGGATCGTTGATTATCCACAACTGGTGATGTATACCATCGCCGGTCTTAAAATCATACTCCGGTTTTTCAAGAGTACAATTGTTGATCAACCGGTTGATTTCTTCGTGATCGGGGTAGGCAAAAAAAACAGGTTCGGAATTGAAATTGGTAACCCGGATATGCGTTTTCCGGTCAACTTCCTTTTCAGTCCTCGTCAATTCGTGTTTACGGATGACATTATTAAGGTAATCCGCTACCGATGCACAGGCCACCAAACCATACTGTGTGCGTCCCCACATGGTTTGGGCATAAATATACATGCAAGGTATTGAATCCTGAATATAAATCTTATTATCAATGAATTGCTGCAAGTTAAATCGCGCCCTCTCATACACAGCAGGGGCATAATGATCTGTGTCTGCAGGCAAATCAATTTCCGATTTAATAACGTGATAAAAAGAATTGGGATTTCCCTTCGCCTCTTCAAAGGCCTCTTCCGATGACAAAACATCATAAGGCCTGCTGGCGATTTTCGCAACATGCTCTTTCAGCGGACGATATCCCTTAAATGCTTTTATAATGGCCATGGTGGTGGGTGCGTTTTTAATTCACCTGGAAGGTTTTATCCCCCTTGGTCAGGAAATTCACGATCTGCCTTGCAGCCGCCAGACCGGCATTGATATTTGCCTCTTCAGTCTGTGCGCCCTGTTTTTTGACTGTTCCGTAATACCTTGCGGCAAAATCCGTTTTGATTTGTGCTTCGCAATCCGGCGCTACATCAGTCACATACCTGAAATCTTTCCTTTCGGCAAACATCTTCAGCAGGGAGGGTTCGTCAATGATTTCCTTGCGGGCCGTATTTACCAGGGTGGCTCCTTCAGGCATCAGGCTCAGCAGGTCGAAATTAATGGAACCCTTCGTATCCTTATTGGCGGGAAGGTTTACAGAGATGTACTGGCATTTTTTGTAAAGATCTTTTACTTCCGGGACATATTTAACACCGTCATTCTCAATCACGATCTTATCGCGGTAAGGATCAAATGCGTAAACATCCATGCCCATTCCTTTGGCGATCATGCCAACAATCCTGCCGATATTACCGTAGGCATGAATGCCCAGGGTTTTACCCCGTAGTTCGACACCGGAACTGCCATTGTAGAAGTTCCTGTTCAGGAAGATCATCATTCCAAAAGCAAGTTCGGCGACAGCATTGGCATTTTGACCCGGTGTGTTCATCACAACGATACCCTTTTCCGTGGCAGTTTTCAGGTCAATATTGTCATAGCCTGCACCTGCTCTTACGGCGATCTTTAATTTGCCGGCAGCTTTCAGAACCTGTTCATCCAGGATATCACTGCGTACGATGATGGCTTCAACATCCTTAACCGCTTCAAGGAGTTGCTCCTTGCTTGTGTATTTCTCAAGGATTTTCAAGTCGAAGCCGGCCTTTTGAACGATTTCTTTTATACCATTCACAGCTGCTTTGGCGAATGGTTTATCGGTTGCTACAAGTATGGTTTGCATAATATTCTGATTTAGAGAGTTTGGGATACTATACCTGGCTTTCAAATTCCTTCATGGCCTGCACCAGGGCTTTAACGCCATCTAACGGCATGGCGTTGTATATGGAAGCGCGGAATCCGCCAACCGACCTGTGGCCTTTGATACCGACAAGACCTTTGGCTTTGGCGACTTCAAGAAACTTTTCTTCCAATTCCTTGTATTCAGGTTTGAATACAAATACAACATTCATAATCGACCTGTCTTCGGCAACAGTGATGGGTGACATAAATAGCTTATTCCTCTCGATTTCACTGTAAAGCAAACCGGCTTTTTCAAGGTTGATTTTATGGATTGCCTTGAGTCCGCCAAGATCTTTGAGCCACTTCAGGGTTTGCAGGCAGGAATATATGGCCACGCAGGGAGGTGTATTGTAAAGGGAATCATTTTCCACATGAATTTTGTAATTCAGCATGGTGGGAACAGGTTTTACAATCTTTTCGAGCATGCTGTCCTTTACGATGGCAAACGCGACACCAGCAGGTCCCAGATTCTTTTGGGCGCCACCGTATATTAAGGCATATTTTGAAACGTCCATCGGCCTGCTGAGAATATCTGATGAAGCATCAGCCAGCAGGGGAACGGGAGAACTCAGGTCGGTCTTCAGCTCAGTACCATAAATGGTATTGTTGGTTGTAATATGAAAGTAATCTGCATCAGCAGGAATGGTGTAGTTTTTGGGTATGAAGGTGTAATTCTGCTCTTTGGATGAACCAACTACCTGAACATCACCCACCATTTTGGCTTCTTTTATCGCTTTGGATGCCCAGGATCCTGAATCAAGATAGGCGGCTTTTTTATTCAGGAAACAATAGGGAATCATGGCAAACTGTAAACTGGCGCCTCCCTGTAAAAACAATATTGAATAACCCGATGGAATGTCGAGAAGTTCCCTGAGCAGATCTTTTGATTCTTTTAAAATAGCTTCAAAATCTTTACTGCGATGAGAAATTTCCAGGATTGACAGGCCGCTGCCATTCAGGTCGAGTATGGCTTCTGCTGTCTTTTTGAGCGTGATTTCCGGCAAAACCGACGGGCCAGGGTTAAAATTATATTTCTTCATAGGAGGTTTATTTATTTGTTAAACTATTAACAACTGAGGCAACCAAATTTAAAAAAATAATAATTATGTGTGAAATAATTCACAGAAAAATGATTCCAGATTTTACCAACAGGTGTCAATAAATAGGTGATTAGGGGATTAGGGGATTAGGTGATTAGGTAATAGTTACAAATTATCAAGCAGGGTCAGGTAGTTTTCTTTCAATGCCGGGATGATCCGGGTCATGTTCAGGGTATGGCAATAGCCGATTACATCATCCAGATTGTTTTTCTTCAGCCTGTGACGCTGGGCGGCCTTCTCAATGTAGGTCATCATATCATTCCGGGCCAGGTTCCATAAATCAATCGAGGCATAAACCGAATCGCAGATGGTGGTATGATGTTCATGTTGTAATACTGATTCTGACAAGGCGCCGGCAAAAAGTGAGTCTTCAATATTGAACTTGTTTTTCCACCCGGCGCATAAAATGATCAGGTCGCGGTCCTCCTGGATAACAAAATCAGCCAGTGCATCCAGGTTCAGGTATCCACCGATCAGCACGCGGTAACTGTGCTGTGCCATCATAATACAGTGGGTTCCGTTGGTTGTGGAATAAACAATATCCTTTCCTTCGATGATCTCATGCCTGAAGTTATAAGGTGAATTGCCGAAATCAGCAAAATCTCGCACGATACCATCTCTCTCAGCTGCAACCAAATATCCCTTGTTTTTATAATCGCGGGCTTCTTCAAGAGTGGCAACAGGTATAATACGCTTCACTCCGTTCATGAAAGCCGTGATAACGGCAGAGGTGGCCCTCAGGATATCTACAATCACAACGATGGCGTCATCGTTCCTGAAGTCAGGATACAATGCCGGTGTAAAACATACTTCGACTTTTCTTTTACTTCCTGTCATACCGTCTACTATTCACTATTCACTATTCACTATTCACTATTCACTATTCACTATTCACTATTCACTATTCACTGCCTACTGCTCCTGCTGCTCCGTCAGATCCCTGTACCTCCTAACAAAGGTATTCTTCTTCACATCTGTAGATACCATATATATATAAGATTCTCCTGTGGTTACCTTCAACCTTCGTTCATTGGGCTTGAGTTTCTTCATGCGATCGAGAAATTCACCATTGGATGAATGAATTTGCATAACTCCCCGGGTATATCCGAAATAGTACCAGGTCCGGCGGTCAAACTGGAGATAAATATCAAGTATATCGCCACTTCGTTTGATCTGCAATTCAATGAGCCCGTCCACCCGTTTGTTCACCTGGCTGTTGTTGATACTTGCTATCCCGATCTTGCCCACCGAGACCCATGAGTTGGATTCGTTATTCCACTTTAGCTTAAGCTCATTAAAAACAAGGGTATGCTTTAATTCGGGAGGCATTTCTTTCAAAGATCCAAACAGGCTGAGTTCTGATTTCATGGCGTCGTAACGGCTTTTACCAATGAGTTCCACAATACCTTTCGCATAAAAGGGCCGGTTCAGGTCAACTGCGGGAAGATTAGTCATGCTGTCGGCTTCAGAAGCCATAACATCGATAATGTTATCCGCAATGTAAAAATCCACACCCAGAATGACATCCATTTCTGTCTCGTTGGTAACGCTTTTATGAAGCAGGTTACCGACTGTTGTCAATTTCAGCTGTCCCAGCTTTGCGCCCGGATCCATTTTCCCCTCGCCATACAATTCGCAGCTTTCCCGGTGAAGCTTAAGGAGGTTGCCGGGCATATCACGGTCCATCAGTTTTTCCTTGGATGCAATCAGGTATTGTTGCGCAGGCTTATCGTAAAACAGGAATCCACTTGAAGATATCACCGCTTTGTCGCTGTAGTTTTTGCGCCCGGATAAGAAAGCAGGATAAACATGTACTGAATCATAGTAGAGATACATGCCGTTAAAAATCTTGTCCCTGTTGATATCAATCAGCTCTTCTCGGATCGGGATCATGATGTTTAGCGGATCAATTTCGGATCGGAAATTGACCCAGTGCGGTGAAATGTTTTCGCAGTTATGCTCGATCAGGGCACCACCGTCAAACGTGAGAAACGCTGATGCTGCTTCCATGTAGAATTTTCCCTGGTAACGGTAATTTGGACTAAGCGTGAATTCATCGGTTTCGGCAATATCTCCCGATCCGATCGTCTGAATTCTGTTATCCACACCCAGGGAGCTGAAATAAATGAGCTGTTTCTGTCCCAATTCATCGGTATAATTGTAATAGGCGGTCCCGGTATACTTGTTCCTTCCGGTGATGGTGAGGGTGGCGTCAAAAAGGTCATAATACCTGCTTGTCCTGTTGGCCATCACTTTTGCCTTATACAGCGGTCTTAAACGGGCATCGGGCTGAACGGTCAGTTTCTCGTTTTCAGGATAAATACGGGCGTCGGCAATATCGATGTATTTAACAGCTGTTGCTTTAATGAGGTTGCTATCATAATCATAAAAGGCCAGGGGTGCAATGAAACTCAGAGAATCCTGGGAAGGATCAATACTGATGTACCTCGGTCCCCGCAAACCTTCCTCAGCAACCTCTGTAGCTGGCGGCACGGCAAACCGTGAACCCATGGCAAGTTCCTTTTTTTCCATATCCCATTCAAAGTTGTCGAGATAACTTACATACTTGTTTTCAGGAAATGAAACCAGGGTAAAATCTTCATTTGATGTAAATATTCCCTTGCTTTCCGAGAAATCAATATGCGATTTCATGTTCTCGGTAAGCACGGTAAAACCGTCGGTATGCAACGACTTCAGGTAGAAATCAGTTGTGTCTGCATCAATCTCGGTGGCCCTGTAGGTAAAAAGATTTGAGTTCAGTTCGGCGCCCTCCAGGATCATTCGTCCGTTGCCGCTAAGACCCGAAGGTTGCAGTTTTAAATTACCAGCCAGAAGAGTTGAATTTTCAAACATCCGGAAGGAGGAATCGGTCCTGTAAACATAGAATTCATCATCGTAGGGCAGCCAGTGGATTTTGTTATTCATGGAATTAACCTGTGGAAATTGCGTTTCCGAAGTTTTTTTCAGGATTGTAAAATCCCTGACAAAGGCATTTAAAGAATCCGGGTAAAAGTCAATGTCCTCTGAAACATTTGATGATGTCAGGTAATTAACTTTTCCGCTTCCTTGCAGACCCTTGTTGCTGAGTTTAATGTCGTTCGTAAAACTTCCTTTTCCGCCAAACAGAGAAAGTGCAGAATCAGCCGTAGAGTGTATAAAACCGAGTGATTTATCAGGCTGAAGCCGCAGGGTTTCTTCAATCACAGGAAAGATACCGGCTGATGTCAGCTGTCCTTCAAATCTCATGGACCGGCGGTTGAAATTGTCCAGGCTGTCCATGTCGAACGGATAGATCTCAAAATAGAACCTGTCGCGGCTATAAACTCCATTCTGTGTTTTTTTCTCATCATAGTAAACGAATCCGCTTTCGGTTGACCGGAAGTAAGGGTATTCAGGATATGACTTCCTGCCTGATTTATTGTCGGGCTTGTCAATGTATAATTCCCCTTTGATGTCCTGGATAAGATTTAATGCTTTTTCAGCCACAGGAAAACCATAGTTGTCAACCTGTTCTGTCAAATAACGGATCCTCAGGGAATCGATTTTTTGAAGTTCAATTTTGAAGGTATCGTAATTGAAGAAAAAGTTCTTGCCATAGAAAGTAAATAACCCCCCCTGGATCTGACCATCAAATTGAAAATGCCGGTTCTTTTTCATGATAATCCGGTCATTTTCGGGGAAAATCACCACGTTCTGTGAATCACTGACAAAAATCCGGGGAATGCCATTAATGGTAAGATCATAGTTGCGAAGGTCAAAAACCGCATTTTCTACAGGCGAATTGGTGCGGGAAGGGATACTGATAACATCATAATCAATCCTGGCGACGCTGGATGCCAAATAATCGTGCAGCCTGGGACGAATTGTCGCTAGTCCGGTTTCGCTGTCGTAAAACAGGAATCCCTGGGATGCCATACGCATAAGCAATTGCTTGACCTGGGCGACCGGTTTTTTGAGATACCTGGCAAAATCATCCGCCAAAAATTCCTCCACATTCATGAACCTGGCGAAACTCCTTATGGATACAAGCGGATGGACGTCATCCATGAGCTGCATACTGAGATAATGTTCGTTGTTGAAAAAATTGACCGACTCAAAATTTGCATTGCCGATCTGACTTCCCAAGAGCGCTGTAAAACGCATGACCGGCTCGTTCATTTTCCAAACGAGTTGTTCAAAGGTCATGTCGATATTATGGTAGGAATTGAAGTAAGGACTTTGCGACATGAAATTATCCGTGCGGTAAAGCGACAGTTCCCGGGAAGGCACCATAAAGCTGAATGCAAGTCCGGGATGAAAAATGGAGTCCTTTTTCAGTTTTATCACTATACCGGCCGTGGGGGCATTGATCCGGTTTGATTTAAAGGCGAAATAATCTGAACTGGCAATGAGCACGAGCGTATCTTTGCGGTAAATAAAAACCTGGGCTTGCCTATCCCGGTTGCCGGTTCCAACCAGTTTGGAACCCTGCATGGACAGTCCGCCTTCAAAATCGATATCCTTGTATAATTCCTTAATCTTGAAATCTTTCTGATACGAGTCAAAACGTGGATAATCAGCATCTTCGGGCGTTTTGATCAGTTGCACTTTATCGGTCATTATGCCCTTCAGGGGAGAGTCAAAATAAAACTTGTTAACAAAGACCGCATCCCGGGCATTGTATTCCGACCGTGTCATGTTAATTTCATAGGAATTCAGCTGAACATAAACTTCCGATTGCTTAAAACCGGCCCTTTCCCATGTTACCAGTCCCCCGGTACCTTTCCAGACTGATGTTACCGGATTGAATTCCCCGCTGGTCTCAGAAATCTGAATGCTGTCGGTTCTAACATAGCATAAAAGGTTAGTCTTTTTGAAGATGAATCTTATGGCTGTATCCACGGCGATCCGGTAATCGCGCGAAGCCGACCGCCAATCCACTGTGCGTGACCGGTACAACGAACTGCTGTCGATGAGGTGTCGGGTGAAAACCAGGTACCGGTCAGTAGTCAGAAGTGATGCCTTAGGATTGGAAAGCAAAACATCCAGTCCCTTCTCCCAATTGCTGAAGTTTTCCGGCTTTTGTCCTGTTTTCTTCATCAGAACAATGCATTTGAGGTAATGCGCGAAATGAGGGTAAGGTTTTGCATTTTTTTTGAGCAGGTCCCGGGAAGTTTTAACAATTTTTTCCTGTTCCCTGGCATTGAAAATACTATCGCCTCTCCATGCTGTCAGGAATTCATTCAGAACGCTCTCGCTTTCGGCGTTAATGTTTTTCTGAATATACAAAGAAAGCTCATCGGGATATTTGCCGGTTTCACCGGAAAAGACAACTGCCTCCTGACCTGAAATTGTTGTTGAATATTTCAGGAGAATAAGGAAAAGTAATAGGATAGAAATCCTGTTAGTCATCCGATGCGTTTTATGGAATAGAAAAAAAATAACGGCAACAAACAGGGAAAAGTATCTGTTGCCGTCCCCGTATTTCACAACCCATTAAAAAGCGGTGATAATACCCATAAAATCTGCCGCATTCAAAGATGCGCCGCCGATAAGACCTCCGTCTACATCGGGATTGGCAAACAGCTCTTTGGCATTGGAGGGTTTACAGCTTCCGCCATATAGGATTGAAGTATTATCTGCTACCTGGTTGCCGAATTTTTCTGAAATAAGTTCCCGGATCGCCTTATGCATCTCCTGTGCCTGGTCAGAGGTGGCATTCACACCTGTACCGATGGCCCAAACCGGTTCGTAGGCAACCACAACTTTGCCAAAATCGGCAGGGGACAGGTCAAACAATGCTTTTTCAATCTGGGTTTTCACTACTTTCATATGATTACCGGACTGTCTTTCCGCCAGCACTTCACCACAGCAGAAAATGGGAGTAAGATCCGCAGCCAGGGCAAGCTTAACCTTTTTATTCAACAAGGCATCATCTTCATGATAATAGCTTCTTCTTTCGGAATGCCCGATGATTACGTAGTCAGCGCCGGTGGATTTGATCATGTCTACAGACACCTCACCTGTGAATGCTCCTGAGGTTTCTGAAGCACAGTTTTGCGCACCCAGGAACAGGGAATCTTTGGTGATTACATTACGCACTTCAGTAAGGTGAATGAAAGGGGTACAGAGTACCACCACAACCCCGTTGTCTTCAACCTGCCTGTTTACCGTTCTTGCAAGCTCAATACCTTCCTGCAGGGTTTTGTTCATTTTCCAGTTTCCGGCGACTATTTTTTTTCTCATCGTGAATTGTATTTTATGATTTATGATAAAAGGACTTCAAAAATAGTAAAAGTTGCGATTTATAGCTGGATTATGGATGCAATTTCAAGATGCGGAGATAAATTGAAAAACCACTGGCGTAAAATGATGGTTTCGGATAATTGCATTAATTTTATTTTAGAATAAACTGGTCCTATACCGATAATAAATTAGCACGACATGATTGAAAACTTTGCCTTGCCTTCCTTGCTGATTTCCAATATTGGTTCTGAAAGAACCGACTTTGCTGTGAAAGCTCATCGTGCCCAGCCTGCCAAAAGTTCAATGGCCTTGGTTATTTTTGGTGCATTCTGGCTGGCATTTACAAGTATATTCGTCATTGCTTTTCTGGGCCCTCTTTTTGTCGGAAAAGAGGTTCACTTTTCCTCTAATGATGTTCCTGTCGTCGCCGGTCCCGGAAACCTGGGGCCGATTGTAGTTCCTGCACTGGTCATTGGACTTTTTGTATTGGTCGGCATTGCCATGCTCGGATATGGACTTTTTCTCCTGTTTAAGAAGGGTGGCTATTTTGTCGGGACACCAACCCGACTGATCACTTACCATGGAAATACAATCCGGTCCATTGACTGGGAACAGTTTTCAGGGGATATTGAAGTCAACGGGGACGAGCAGAAAGGAAACATTTCCCTGGGGATGAGAACCGGAAGGATGGTAAGCAGCAAAAACGGTCCTGACAGGTATGTCCCTGATAGTTTGTACATTTCAGGTATACCCCGGGTTTTTGAGATTGAAAAGAAATGCAGGGAAAGGATCAAAGAGAATGATCCGACACCACCATTGACTTAATTTGCAATGAATAAATAAGAAGATATGAAACGCACTCAAGTTTGGGTATTGTCAGGTATGACGGTTCTTGCATCCCTTTCCGGAATGAGCCAGGTTGAGGGACAGACTTCCGGCAGCCAGGAATCCAGGGCTATTACTTTTCCCGATATCCCTGGCTACAAAACCTTAATCTGTGATTTCCATCAACACACAGTTTTTTCTGACGGTGATGTGTGGCCTACTGTCCGTGTGTGGGAAGCGCTGGCGGACGGATTGGATGCCATATCCATTACTGATCACCTGGAGTACCAGCCACATGAGGAGGATATACCGCATCCCGACAGGAACAGGGTATATCAGATTGCGCTTGAAGCGGCAACGGACAGGGATTTACTGGTTATCAACGGAGCCGAGATCACCAGGGATATGCCCCCTGGACATGCCAATGCGATTTTTCTTCCGGATGCGAACAAACTGGTCGGTCTGGATTCCATAGAAGTGTTCAGGGAAGCCAAGAGACAGGGCGCTTATGTCATCTGGAACCATCCGCACTGGTATGCACAAAGTCCCAATGGTACGGCTGTACTGACCAAAATGCACAAGCAGATGCTTAAGGAAGGATTGATCCAGGCCATTGAAGTGGTAAACGAACACAGCTATTCCGATGAGGCCCTGAAGATCGCAATCGATAACAAACTCACCATCATGGGAGCTTCCGATATCCATGACATGATCGAATGGCAGTTTAACCTGAAAGACGGAGGTCACCGGCCTGTCACCCTGGTATTTGCCACTGAAAAAACAGAAGAGGCCCTGCGCGATGCCCTGCAAAATGGCAGAACGGTGGTGTGGTTCGATAATACCCTGATCGGAAAGAAAGAATACCTGGTATCCCTTGTTCAGCAGTCTCTTTTCATCCGTCAAACCCAGGTAATGGAGAGTTATAATGGAAAGTCAACAGTGGTTTCCGTTTATATTGAAAATAAATCAGATGTGGATTATATCCTCGAAAATCAAAAGGATTATTCTTTTTATGACCACGCAGATATTGTCACTGTAAAAGCAAATGCAGTTACCATGCTTCAGGTGAAGCCACTTAAAGAGCTCAAGACTTTCAATTTGCGGTTCAAGGTGCTGAATGCATTAACAGCTCCCAACACACATCCGCTGATCAGTCTGAATGTTTATACTACGCAAAATTAGCGATTACACGCCTGCTATCCTTCGCTTGTACTCGGCAAGAGCTTCGCTTAGCCTGTCTTTTGCCGTGGTATCGCCGGGAATGTTGTGTGATGGATGAATGAATAGTTTAACTCCACGATCAGCCAATATTTCAGCAACCGTGGTGACCGTCATCCAGACGGCTGTAATAAATCCAATGGTAGACACGGGGCCAACCCTATCGGTGTGATTCTTCAAAGGTACAGAAGCATCCTGAATGGGAACACATGTATCAACAACGATATCGGCCAGGTCAAATATAGTTTTTCCGCAGCTGTGGCGGGTTTGTTTTCCTTCAGCTTCTTTGGCCGATCCAAAAACAATCACTTTCATGCCTTTCTTTCTCGATTCGATGGCTACATCAATATTTACAGCGTTAATGCCGGTGTGCGAAAACAACCACACACAATCAGAAGGATGGAAATTATAGCCTTTCATGATTTCAATACCATAGCCTTCCACCCGCTCCAGAAAGATAAACTGATGAACGCTCATGCCACCCACGATGTTGGTAAAAAATGTAAGAGGTAGTTCAATCATGGGATGGAAACCGACAAAACCGCCGATGCGCGGATACATTTCCTCTACGGGCAGGGTAGCATGACCACATCCGAAAGTATGCACCCATCTGCCAGCCTGAATGGAGTCAGCCATAACTTCAGCGGCTTTGGTGATGTTGTTCATTTGTGAATTCTCAATTTTGTCCATGACGCTTCTCGCGTTGTCAATCCATTGTTTAGCAAGCATATAAAATCCTCCGAACCATTAAATTAAACCTTGATCTTTTTCGAAATCAACCGAATTGCAATACTATATAAAATCACCATAAAAACGATGCAAATAATTAGGATATAGGGGAAATACCTGATTCCACATATCTTTGATATCACTCCCACCAGGTAATTGAGCAGTGAATTACCTGCAAGTGCCAAAACGATGGCTATGCCAAAAGCTGTTCCGGTGAGGTTTGCATACAACTCTCCCACATAACCCAGAATCACGGGGAACACAGCTGCGAATCCAGCCCCCATAAGGGATAAGGCAATAATTGCAGCCGGGAATGTTGTTACCATGGTGAAAAGTATGGCTCCGGACAATATCAGCATAAAACTCAGATACATCACGAATCGGGTGGAGATGTAAGCGAAAACTTTGCTGAGCAAGAGCCTGACAATAGCAATAGCTGCTATCTGGCATGAAAGAGCATAAAGTGCTTTTTCCGGTGACAAATGGATCGAATGCAGGAATGTGGTGGACCAATTGCCCGTAATGCCCTCCAAAGCGCTTTCAAAAAACAGAATGAATCCCATCAGAATAAGCAAAGGATCTTTCAGCATGGAAAAAGCTTCGGTAACCGGAAATCCTTTTTTTTGCTTCGGTTCGGGGAATTTCAGAACCAGAAAGTAAACCAGTGGAAGGAGAACTACGAATCCGATCCCTGAAATGACTGTTTCATAGTTGAAATGACGTGTAAGCCTGCCAATTACCAATGGCATACCCAGGGCACCTATTCCGTAAAAAACTCCCAGCAAGCTTAATTTAGCACCTTTACCTTCGGTAGTGGTATCTGCCACAAGGGCATTGGTTCCTCCGTTGATCACTCCTCCGCCTAAACCAATTGTAAAGAACGACAATTGCAGGATACCCAATGAGCGGGCCCGTGCCACCGACTCCAGTGCCAGAAAAATCAACCCGGTGCAAACGGTCAGGAGTATTTTATACCCATACCGGTCAACAACAGGGCCGAAAAGCAAAGAACCGGCAAGTATGCCGACAGGGAGCGAAGATGCCAGGGATGCCACCTGAAGAGGCCCCACCTGGAATTTTTCCTGAATAAAAACAGAGATCGTACCCAGTGAAAGAAATACGATTCCAAAGAGAAGCATGCCCAGACATGCGGCGACAAATACCAAATGTTTTCTGTACATGAAATTAGCTTCTGCGGTTGTTTCCTGATGGATTGGTCATGGCCATATAGCCTGCGCCGAAAAGTCCGGCATCACCGCCCAGGGCTGAAGGCTCAAGCTTTACCTGCCGGAAACTTACAGGTTGAGCCCATTTCATGGCCTCGGCAAGAATATCAGGTATAAGA
>JAFGGU010000062.1 GCA_016930375.1 Bacteroidales bacterium
TCAGCTAAGACTCGAACTTAGGACCCTCTGGTTAACAGCCAGATGCTCTAACCAACTGAGCTACTGAGGAATTTTTCAGGCTGCAAACATACTAGGAAAACCTGAATTATACAATAGCTTGCACATTTTTTCTTCAGAATCCGGAATTAACCCGTGCCGAACCATTGAAAACTTTTCCAATGCATGGTTCAATGCATTAAATATTTACTTTTACTTTTCAGTACAATTGCATTTCATATGAAACAAGTTATTCTCCTAGCATGCGGATGCGTTTTTCTTGTTGGTAAATTGCATTGCCAAACCCTTACTGACAGCAATCTGCCCATCATTATCATCAGCACCGGGGGAGGAGTTCCGATCCCCGACGATCCGCGGGTGGAGGCAACGATGCAGATCATTTACAGGGGCCCCGGAGAAAGAAATTATGTGACAGACAGGGATAATCCTGCTTATCTGGATTATAACGGCAAGATTGAAATAGAGACCCGCGGATCATCCACCCAGGTCCCGGATAAAAAACAATACGGTTTTTCCACCCTGAAAGCAGCCAGTGATTCAAATGACAATGTAAGGTTATTGGGTATGCCCAGGGAACATGACTGGATATTGAATGCCATGGCCTTTGATCCGGCACGGATTCGGGAGTATTTCAGCTATAACATGTCCAGGAGGATCGGACAATACGCCTCAAGAACTGCATACTGCGAAGTGATCATCAATAATTCCTACAGGGGCCTTTATGTGCTGCAGGAAAAGATCAAGGTGGATGATAACCGGGTGGATATAATCAGGATCGATAAGACTGACAATTTATTCCCCGACATTACCGGGGGGTATATCACCAAGGCAGATAAAAACACGGGTGGTGACCCGGTTTCCTGGTGGATGAGTTCCCCCTCCGGGGCATCGGTGGGATACATACATCATATTCCTGAACCCGAAGATGTCACATCACTCCAAAATGAATACATCCGCAAACAGTTCCAGGCCCTGGAAGCAGCTGCACTTACCAACAACTCCACTGTTGCCAATGGCTTTCCTTCCATTATCGACATTCCTTCCTTCATCGATTACATGCTTATCAATGAACTTGGTTCAAACTCAGATGCCTATATGTACAGCTCTTTTTTCCATAAGGACAGAAACGGGAAATTGCGGGCCGGACCGATCTGGGACCTGGATCTTACCTATGGCAATGATCTGTTCTTTTGGGGATTGGACAGGAGTAAAACCAATGTCTGGCAGTTCTCCAACGGGGATAATGAAGGATCGAGGTTTTGGTTGGACCTCTTCAACAACACGAAGTTCAGGTGTTACCTGTCGAAAAGGTGGTTTGAACTCATCCAGCCCGGCCAACCGTTGAATCTTTCCGGTATGGGAAACTTTATTGACCAGACTGTTAACTCGATCAGCGAAGCATTGACAAGAGAATATGCCTTGTGGGGATCACCCGGGAACCATTCACAACTTGTATCGGAAATAAAAGGTTTTCTCAACGCAAGAACCGACTGGATGAGCACGAACCTGGGGTCCTATTCGCAGTGCAATAATGTCCCGGTGCCACCATTGGTTATCACAAAGATCATGTATCATCCCGAAAATTCGACGGAATTCCCGGACGGGGATGACCTGGAATTCATTGAGATCACGAACAACGGGGACCAGGCTGTGGATCTGACAGGCGTATATTTCAGCGGAACAGGAATCGTATTCCAGTTTCCTGCGAATACCATCCTGGGCGGGCACTTTTCGGTGGTTCTGGCAAGCAATCCTTCGGTTTTTAAGGCTAAATACGGTTGCGATCCGAACTTCAATTTTACCCGGCACCTTTCGAACGAAGGTGAGGACCTGGTTTTGGTGGATGGTTTTGGCAACCTGATTGACAATGTGTTTTACCAGGATACCATCCCCTGGCCTGAGGCCGACGGCAATGGGAAATACCTGAAACTGACAAGTCCGGATCTGGACAACAGCCTCGCTGAAAACTGGAGCCAATCCGATGAAGTCATTGTTTCGGATCACAACCTGACTGCCGAAATGAATCTTCGCATATATCCCAACCCGGTAAAGGACATACTCAGCATTCAGGCCGGAATGGAAATGCAATCCATCCGGTTGTTTGACCTTCAGGGCAGGATGATTGTATTTCTGCCTGTCAACAGTGACCGTTTTGAGTTGGATATGAGCCGGTTTGTTCAAGGTACTTATATCATTAAGATCCTGACGGAAGAAAAGGTTTATGCAGGAAAAGTGGTGAAGGAATAACAGTTTCGGAAAAGGGATTAACAAACAAAAATCTGCTAATTTTATAAGGATAAAAGTTAAAAATTATTCATGATAATTGAAACCAGGGCATATGCCCGAGCCGGGTTATTGGGCAATCCATCCGATGGATATTTCGGCAAAACAATATCCATTATTGTAAGGAATTTCGGCGCATCCATTTCCCTTTATGAAACTCCCGAGTTAAGAATCGAAGAAACGGATGTAGACCAAAGCACCTTTCGCAACATCTACCACATGGTTGATTCCGTCAAATTAACCGGGTATTATGGCGGAACCAGGTTAATAAAAGCCGCCATAAAAAAATTTGTCGAATACTGCGAATCAAATAACTTCAGGCTGAACAACAGGAATTTTACGATCCGTTACCGATCATCCATTCCCCGTCAGGTAGGACTGGCCGGATCAAGCGCTATTGTGACTTCTACCATGAAGGCGTTGATGCAGTTTTATGAAGTGGATATTCCGAAACATATACTTCCCAGCATTATCCTGAAAGCGGAAACCGAAGAACTGGGTATTAATGCGGGACTTCAGGACCGGGTTATACAGGTATATGAAGGCTGTGTTTTTATGGATTTCGATAAAGCGCATTTGCAAAAGAACGGATTCGGGAAATATGAGATCATGGATTCAACATTATTACCCAAGCTGTATTTGGCCTATAAAGTTGATCTTGGAAAAGTTTCGGGAACTGTACTGAATAATATCCGCGAAAAATATGAAAGGGGAGATCCCCTCGTAATCGATACATTGGCCGAACTGGCCGAACTGGCAGAACAAGGGAGAGAGATTTTACTGAAAAAGGATCACGCAGGCTTATATAAACTGATCGATAGGAATTTTGATTTACGCTGTAAAATTATGAAGATATCCGAAAGCAATATGGAACTCGTAATGAAAGCGAGAAATTGCGGGGCGTCTGCGAAGTTTTCGGGCTCCGGTGGAGCAATCATTGGCATGTACGAAGATGATGAAATGTTACAACGACTTATCATTCATTTGAAAAGGATCAATGCCAGAGTCATTAAACCCATTATAAGTTAATTCCCCATGATTAAAAAAGCAGTCATTCCGGCAGCAGGGCTGGGAACCCGGTTCCTTCCCGCAACCAAGGCACAGCCCAAAGAAATGCTCCCGATCATTGATACGCCCATCATTCAATATGTTGTCCAGGAATGCGTGGATTCCGGTATCGAAGATATCTTAATTATTTCCGGCAAAGGGAAACGTTCCATAGAGGATCATTTCGACAGAAATTTCGAACTGGAATCACGCATACAGGAGAAGGAAGATGAAGCTTTATATACCCAGCTGAGACATATCGAAAGCATGGCCAACATCCATTTTATACGGCAGAAGGAATTAAACGGACTGGGCGATGCGATTTATCACGCCAGGTTTCACTGTGAGCGTGAACCATTTGTTGTTTTGCTGGGCGATACCATTATCGATTCTGTAATACCGGTTACCCAGCAATTGATCGATTCCTACGAACAATACCAGCAAACTGTGATCGCCGTGGAAACGGTTCCCTGGGAGAAAGTGCCCAGATATGGCATTGTTGGCGGTAATAATTTAAGCGACAGGGTTCTGCAATTAACTGAACTGATTGAAAAGCCCGATCGCAAACATGCTCCTTCCAATCTCGCAATCGCAGGGCGTTATATTCTGACACCTGAAATATTTTCAGCCCTGGAAAAAACACCCCGCGGGAAGGGCAATGAAATACAACTTACGGATGCATTGCGGATCTTATTGAAAAAGGAAGGTATCATAGCCACCATCATTGAGGGGAAGCGTTACGACAACGGCAATAAGATGGATTTTTTAAAGACTACGGTCGAGTTCGCCCTGAAAAGAAAAGAATTTGCGGGGGATTTTGAGAAATTTCTCCGGGAAACTATTGATATTTTGGACAAGCAGACTGCTTCATCGCGCAAACGAAACTCGCCATGATGGGTGGAAGGATGTAATCGTTGCTGGTCAGGATGGATTCGTCAATAATGTTCTGAGGATCATCAAAATAATTTCTCGGAACTCTCAAAAAAACTTAATTTTCGGGTATTATTTGGTTCTTTTTACTGAATTCAAATTTTTGATTATTGGCAATCACCAAAGCCTAATGCAATGAAAGTATTTTGGTTAACAGCAATAACGGAAATATTCCTGTTGTTTTGCACAAATGGATTACAGGCACAGGAAACAGTAATATCATCCGGAGGCAACGCAAAAGGTTATACCGGAACGGTCAGTTATTCTGTCGGGCAGGTAGTTTATGCTGCCACCACAAGTGCGGATGGAAAAATTGCAGAAGGCGTGCAGCATCCTTGTGAAATCTTTGTGGTAACAGGAATAGAGGAAGCTGCTGGAATTCACCTTGATATGGTGGTTTATCCAAATCCCACATCTGATTTCTTACTGTTAATTATAGAGGATTACAAACTTGAAATCCTGACCTACCAACTCTGCGGTATTGACGGTAGCTTACTGCAGAACGGCAAAATTGCAGAAAAAGAAACAATCATACCAACAGGAGATCTATCACCTGCTGTTTATTTTCTGCGCATAAGCAACCATGAAAAGGAAATGAAGACTTTTAAAATCATTAAAAAATAAACCTGTGAAAAGGATAAATATTCTTTTAATAAATGTGCTATTTGCGGTAAGTGTATTTTCACAAGCGCCTGAAAAAATGAGTTATCAGGCAGTAATACGAAATGCAAGCGGCGAATTGGTCAGGAGTAGTCCTGTTGGGATAAAGATTAGCATCCTGCAGGGTTCTGCAGCAGGAACACCTGTATACGTAGAAACGCAAGTACCCACTACCAACGAGAATGGTTTAGCAACCCTTGAAATCGGCGGGGGTACTCCTGTTACCGGAACATTTGCAGGAATTGACTGGTCAGCAGGAATTCATTTCCTAAAGACCGAAACTGACCTGGCGGGCGGAACAAATTATTCCATAACGGGAACGAGTCAGCTATTAAGTGTACCCTATGCTTTGTATGCAAAGAAAGCCGAAAGTGTTGATGCTTTAACGCAAAAGGTGCAGGATCTGGAGAGTTTTATCAATAATCATCTTCCTCCTCCGGCACATGGATTGGTAGCTTATTATCCGTTTAATGGAAATGCTAATGATGAAAGCGGGAATGGGCATAATGGCACTGCAAGCGGGGCAACATTAACCCATGACAGATTTGGTACGGACAAAAAGGCGTATCTCTTTAATGCGTCGAATAAGAACCATATCACTATCAACTCCGCTGTTGGTAATTTTGGATTATCCAATTTTACAATATCAGTCTGGGTGAAAAGAAATTCGGCAGCAGGGGATGAAATATTCACACAAAGGAGTACCCCTTATAGAAATTCCGGTTGGTGGGAATTAGGATGGGGAAGGTTATGTATCAATGAGAACCTGGCATACCAGTCAACTGCAGATATTAATACTGATGATACGCTGCGCAATAATGTCTGGTATCATTTTGTGGGAATCCGTGAAGCTACCACCGTCAGGTTCTACTTGAACGGGGTGCTTCTGGAGGAAAGTACAACTCCGCAAATTCTTAATATAGATAATACAACAAACGCTGAAATCGGATGCCACTTTTTTGAAAGTCCACTGGAATGTTTTGATGGAATCATTGATGATATCAGGCTTTATAACAGGGCACTGTCTGAGTCTGAGATACGGCTTTTGTATACCGAGGGCGGATATCCGGATACATGGACTGCCGACACGGATAACAATTCATACAACACTGTGGATTGGGACGGAAAGGTCATGACGGTGCACGGGCTCATTCCGGCAGATTCAATGGGTATTACACTGCCGCACGAGCATTTGTTGATTGTGCATAAGGGAAATTATCTGGACCTGACGGATGAAGCAGCCGCAATATCCGAACTAAGCTATTTTGCTGCTGCCGGTGGTAGGACATTGACCGAGGTAACCACCATCGGGATAGGAAGAAATCCGGAAGGCCTGAAACGGATATCTACAGCCACCGGCATTAACGTGATCATGGGTGCCGGTTTTTACAAGGACAAGTGGGTCCACGATACCATCAAAAGTAAATCCGTCGAGCAATTAACCCAGATCATTGTCAGTGATATTGTACATGGAATAAATGGCATTCATGCCGGCGTCATAGGTGAAATAGGGATCAGCAGGCCTATTACGCAGTTTGAAGAAAAAGTATTAGTGGCGGCTGCCCACGCACAGACAGCCACCGGCGCTTCGATTAATTTACATTTTGATCTTTGGGGCGATATCAGTGAAAGACATCATGCATTGGATATATTGGAAAATGAAGGAGCTGATTTGACGCGTGTTACCATCGACCATAACGTGCCTTATGTTGACCAGGTGGATGATTTTATTACCTATGCGCAAAGGGGCTGTTATGTGGCATTTGATATGCTGGGGCTGGATGTAGCTTCCCCGTTTGTACCTCCCCTGGAAATTCCCGAAACAATCAAAGCCCTTATTGACGCCGGATATCTGGAGCATATTCTTCTTTCACAGGATCTTTGTTTCACATATTGTTATGTTAAAAATGGCGGCTACGGATATGCACATATTCTGAATGACATTGTACCGCAATTAAAAGCCGGCGGAATAACGGATGAACAAATACACACCATTATGGTTGAAAATCCCAAACGGCTGCTTCCTTTAAAAATTTATACGAAGTAATCGCAATCGTCGTTATCTTCGTTTAACTGTAACGCGTCTTTCGCATGCATGTCAGACTAGTAATCGGAGGCTTGCTTATTGCCAGCACTGCCAATACACATGGACAGACAGCCGGAAAGGCCTCAGGCAAAACCGTGCAACCCAATATTATTTATATATTGGCAGACGACCTGGGTTACGGTGACCTGGGCTGTTACGGTCAGAAAAAATTCGCCACTCCCCATATTGACAGCCTTGCTGCATCGGGAATCAGATTTACCAGACATTATGCAGGTTCCACGGTTTGTGCCCCATCCCGGTCTTCTCTCATGACTGGTTTGCATACCGGCCATACTCCGGTCCGCGGCAATAAGGAATGGGAACCGGAAGGCCAATGGCCGCTTCCCGACAGCAGTATTACGCTGGCTGAACTCCTTAAAAAGGCCGGATTAAAAACTGGAGCCTTTGGAAAATGGGGACTTGGTTATCCTGGTTCGGAGGGAGATCCTTCCAATCAGGGTTTTGACGAGTTTTTTGGTTACAATTGCCAGCGCCTGGCCCATAACTATTATCCCTATCATTTATGGCACAACCGTAAAAAAGTGATCCTGGAGAACAATATGGGAACAGCGAAGGGCACTTATGCCCCCAACCTCATTCATCAGAAGGCGCTTGAATTCATGAAGAACAACAGGGATTCGGCGTTCTTTCTGTATTATGCAAATACAATTCCGCATGCGGAATTGCTCATCCCGGAGGGAAATCTTATCCCTTTTGAAAACAGGTTTATTCCGGAAAAATCGTTTGCCGGGATCGATTCCGGAGTGGGATACCGCACCGGGGCTTATGGCTCACAATCGCAAGCTCACGCTGCATTTGCCGCAATGGTCACCTTGCTTGATCAACAGGTGGGAGAACTGGTTATGGAACTTAAGAAACTGGGAATTGACAACAATACCATCATAATTTTCACTTCGGATAACGGACCCCACCTGGAAGGTGGTGCCGATCCCGATTATTTCAACAGCAATGGCCCGTTGAGGGGATACAAACGCGACCTATACGAAGGGGGAATCCGTGTGCCCATGATTGTCCACTGGCCTGGAGTGATAATACCGGGGAGGACTTCAGACCATGTTTCCGCTTTCTGGGATGTCCTGCCCACCCTTGTGGAACTTACCGGTGGCGAAATACCTGCAAGTACGGACGGGATATCTTTTTTACCTGAGTTGCTGGGCAAAATACAGCCGCAGCATGACTACCTGTATTGGGAATTTCATGAGCAGGGAGGCAGGAAGGCTCTGATCTCGGGAAAATGGAAGGTGGTTCAGCAACATGTGAATACAACTCCGCCGGGCGCATTGGAATTATATGACCTGGATGCAGATCCAGGTGAGACACGCAATGTGGCATTATCCTATCCGGACAGGTTAGAGAAAATGGAGAAATTATTGGGATCGGCCCGAACGTCTTCCCCTGTTTTCATGTTTACACCATAAAGCAACTATATGTGTGCCGGGTTAATTCCATTATCTGTACCTTCACAGGAATTTTATACCTGAACCATGTTTCCCAGAATTTTTATGTCGCTGATAGATATTCCGTTTTTCCGGACCATTTTCTGGAAACCGGTTTATAATTTTATGGCTGACCGGTTCCCAAATCCCGATTGGCAACTTATGAACTACGGTTATTTCCCGGGAACGGGGGAAACCCATCTTCATCTGGAGCAAAAAGATGAACACCACCGGTATCCGGTACAGATGTATCATTATCTTGCCAGTCTTGCCGGTATTGAAGGCAAGCATGTACTGGAGGTAGGTTGCGGTCGCGGTGGCGGAGCCAATTTTCTCTATAATTATCACAAGCCCGGAAGTTACAAAGCTATTGATATTGCTGATAAAGCGATAGAATTTTGCAATGGGAACTATAGAGGTGATAACCTGAGTTTTGTTGCCGGCAATGCGGAAAATTTACCTTGTCCGGATCACAGCTTTGATGTTGTAATAAATGTGGAATCCAGCCATACCTATGGTTCTGTTGATAAATTCCTGGCTGAGGTTAAAAGGGTATTGAAAAAGGAGGGTGTTTTACTCCTGGTGGATATGCGTTCGACGGTCAACCGGCTTAAACTCCTAAAACAGTTTGGTGATGCGGGATTAACCATCGTCAGTGAAGAGGATATTACCGAAAATGTACACAAAGCACTAAAGAAAGCTGATTCCTTCACAACCGACAGAATTGGAAATTACTTTCCGAAATACATTCAGAAATACTTCCGGGAATTTGCCGCATCCAAAGGATCCTACATGTATAATGCATTTCACAAGAAAGAGATCCTGTACTGGCGATATATGCTATCGATGTAACTTTCAGGTCGCATGGCTCGCAATGACGCACTGACGAACCACCCGTCATTGCGAGGAGGGGAGTAACAGGATACTGTTTAGTATAAAAA
>JAFGGU010000063.1 GCA_016930375.1 Bacteroidales bacterium
AGAGCTTCGGCGATTTTGTTTTCATACCGAAGGATGGCAGTTTTGAGTTTTTTCAGATTCCCGAGTCTGAAATCAAGATCTTTCGTGGCGTTGGTTAAAAAGAAAGCCCGTTGGGATTTTACCAGGGATTCAATGGTTTCTCCGGATGTGTTCACCATGTTTTATTGAAATAAATTGCGGTTATCTTTGAAATGATTTAAAGTTTAGCCAGGTTCCTAATATAATGAAATATTTATATTCTTGTTAATGGAAGGCAATTCTTAGGGTATATTGAGTATAAAAGTGTCCTAGTATTGCTTCGTCTCGAAATTCAATTTGATTTTATCCGGAGCATAAACCAAAACGCATGAAAACCAACCTGAAACGCCGTGAATTCATTATGAAAAGCTGTCAGGCAGGTGTTGCCTGTTGCGCACTTTTATCGGGTTCCAAAGTATTTGCCCTTGGAAACCTGAACACCCTGCATGGAGATGACCTCATCGATCCCAAAAAGCTGAACTATTGCGGTTACACCTGTCCTGCCGACTGCAAAATGAAAAAAGCGACTTTGGAAAACAATGTTGATTTAAAAAAAGAAGCTTTCACGGATTGGCGTCTTGAAAAAAAGTATGGAGTAGCCTTTGATCCTGAAAAAATCTTTTGTTATGGCTGCAAAACCTCAGGAAAACCCCTGGGCTTTGTTGTGGAAAAATGTACAGTGCGGAGCTGTGCCATTGAAAAGGGTTACGATTGCTGCATTCAGTGTGATAAACTGTCCGGTTGTGATAAGGAAATATGGAGCACTTTTCCTGATTTTCATAAGGCCATGATTGAAATGCAGAAAAAATATAAGGAGGCTCCCGTAAGCTGAAGCCCTCTTATTCGTATTTCAGCGATTCCACAGGGTCCATGCGGGCAGTCTGCCATGACTGGTAGCTGATGGTCAGCATGGTCACAGCAACGGCGACGAAGATGGCCAGAACAAAGATTAACACCCCCATCGGTGTGCGATAGGCGAAATTCTGAAGCCAGCTGCTGGCGAAATAATATCCCAACGGAAGAGCAATGATGCTGGCTATGATGACCCATGAAGCGAACTGACGGGCCAGAAGGCTGAGAATGTCCACAATGCCTGCACCGTGCACCTTGCGGATACCTATTTCCTTGGTTCGTTGCTCAATCATAAAACTCGACAGGCCGAACAAACCCAATGATGCAATGAAAATGGCAAGGATGGCAAAAACCCAGAATATGGTTCCCATTCTTCTTTCTCCCTGGTATTGCGCTTCAAACTCATCATCGAGGAATGACCAGGTGAATTCATGACGGGTGTCAAACTTCTTCCAGGTGTTTTCGATGAAGGCCAGGGTATTTTGCATGTTGGCCGGACTGATACGGATGAGCATATAGGTAAAAAAAGACTTGCGACCCAGGAGGATAATCAGGGGCTCAACGGGCTGTTGCAGGGAATGAATATTAAAATCCCTGACAACTCCTATTATCTTACCCGTGGCATTGGTATACACATCCCCATAATAGGTAATGGTCTTGTCAACAGGTGTATCTCCCCAGTTGAACAACCCGGCGGCGGTTTCATTGATAACGAAAGAGGATGTCGTGTCTCCCCTGAAGTCATCCGAAAAAACCCTACCTGCCGCGGTTTTGATGTCCAGCAAACTAAAATAATCCGCCGTGACAAATGTTTCCATAACATTTCTTTCTTCTTCGGCCTCTTTAAACTCAATGGAGTTCTGGTTGAACTGTCCGCCCGGAATGCTGGAGGATGCAGCAACATTCAGAATGCCCGGATTATCCATTAACACCGAGCGAAGGGCATCATATTGATTACGGATATCATCATCTTTCATGGAGACCACGACAACCTGCTCCTGGTTAAATCCCAGGTCGCGGTGCCGGAGATAAGTAATCTGTTTGAAGATGACCAGGGTAGCTATGATCAGGGTAATTGAAATGGTAAACTGAAAAACCACCAGGATTTTGCGCGTGAGCAGTTGCGCGGATCCCGTTCCTGTTTTTCCTTTCAGCACTTCATAAGGAATGAAAGAAGAAAGGTAAAAGGCAGGATAGCTTCCGGAAAAGATGCCGATGACCAATACTCCGGCCACAAGGATCCAGATGTTGTTCAGGTTCAGCAGTGTGCCGGCCGACAATTCTTTCCCGGTAAGGTTATTGAATAACGGCATGAGCCACTCGACCATAATTATAGCCAGAGCTGCTGACAATATGGTCATGACTACGGATTCGGTTATAAACTGGGTGATCAGCTGATGGCGCTGGACCCCGATTGTTTTGCGGATGCCGACTTCCTTGGCCCGCTTCATGGAACGGGCTGTGGACAGGTTCATGAAATTGATGCAGGCTATCAGCAGGATCAGTAAAGCGGCAGATATGAAAATATACACATAAAGAATGTTGCCGTTGGTTCCGAGTTCCCAGATGATATTCGAATGCAGGTGGATGGACTTCATCGGTTGCAGCTCAAAATGAAAACCGCTATCAATTAAACGCTGCCTGTCGTTCTCACTGATGGGGATGAATTGTTGTGTAAGGATCCAGTCGTTCAGTTTTTTCTCCACGATACCGGCATCATTTTTATCTCTTAACACAATGTAATTGTAATGCCCGAAATCCGCCCAGGTATAATAATCACTGAGTTGACCATCGTTTCCCTGCCGGTCAATCTGTTTCATACTGACATACGATATCAGAAAATCGAATGTAAAATGTGAGTTTTTGGGCACGTTCCCGATTACCCCGTTCACTGTAAAATAGGCTCCGTCATTGATCTTTAAAATTTTACCCATGGCATCCTCCACACTTCCGAAGTATTTCTTCGCCATATCTTGTGTAATTATCAGGCACATAGGTTCATTCAGGGCAGTCTCAGGATTGCCAGCCAGAAACCCGAAATCAAAGACCTCGAAAAAGGTGGTATCCACCGAAAAAATGCCTTTTTCATCGAAAACAATATCTTCATATTTAACGGAGAATTCAGCGCGGGTGAGACCCGGTCCCCATATGGGAGACATGGTCACCGCCTCCTCCACCTCCGGGAAATCTGTAACCATGTATTGTGCCAGGGGGTGCGGAGTGCGGGGTTGCAGTTTTTCGTTTTCACCGGCCAATATGCGATAGATCCTGTCGGATTTTACATGATAGGAATCAAAGCTCAGTTCGTCCCTGACCCAGAGCGTGATCAGAAAACACGCAGCCATACCAATGGCAAAGCCAATGATATTGATGGCAGAATAGGCTTTGTTGTGCCAGACCGACCTGAAGGTCAACAGCAGGTATTTTTTAAACATGGGCTTCTTTTGTACATGAAATTTACAATATCAATGCCAATTAATATAATCAACAATAAGTCAATAGTATAGAGTTCTGTTTCCCCTATCTTAACCCCACGGAATGTACAGATTCTGAACAGTTTTTTGTTCGATATTGGACAATCCCCGGGTTGTGTCACCCGGTTTATTCATCACACTCAATTTTGGTGAAAGAATTTGGCAGAGGATAAAAATTGGGCTAACTTGAATTTCTTTTTAACCGGTACAACCGGTAACCATAAAATTACTTAATTAACTATTTTGTACCACCATGAAATTCTTAACTATTATGCTGGCATCTACCCTTTTGACCAGTGTTTACGCCGGGAATAATCCGGTGGGAATCTTTGATGATCATACCGATGTCGGAAAGCCGAAACTGGCGGGTTCAGCTGCGTATGATGAAAACAGCCAGGTATATACCCTGAAAGGAGCCGGGTATAACATCTGGTTTGAAAGAGATGAGTTCCATTTTGCCTATAAAAAGATCACCGGTGATTTCATCCTGACGGCCAACTTCGCCTTTGTAGGCAAGGGAAAGGATCCGCACCGCAAAATTGGCTGGATGATCCGGGAATCGCTTGACGATAACGCCTCGCATATCAGTGCAGTTGCCCATGGCGACGGGCTCACGGTATTGCAGTGGCGGGTGCTCAGGGGGGCCTTTATGCGTGATCCGCAGGATGAAATATTTGCTCCGAAACCCGGATACCAGGTAATTCAGGTGGAGCGGGAGGGCAAAAACATCATTTTCCGCGCAGCGCAGGTCGGAGAACCCCTTCAGGTAATCGGTGTGCAACGGATGAAAGACCTGCCCGACGAAGTGCTCGCCGGTTTATTCATCACCTCGCATAATCCCGATGTCATTGAGGAAGCCAGGATCTGGAATGTCAGGATCGACAAGCCCATCCCGGAAAATCATGATGCCTACCGGCAAGGATGGCCCGGCTGCAGGCTTGAAATTGTCAATATAGCCGATGGCACCCGCAAAGTGATCCATGAATCCAAGGGGCAGTTTGAAGCACCCAACTGGATGCCCGACGGGAAAAAGCTGTTGTTTAACGAAGGAGGCTCGCTGTTTACCATACCCATTGAAGGAGGCACACCTGAAAAACTGAACGCCGGCGAGGCCAACCGGATCAACAACGACCACGGGATCTCATTCGACGGAAAATGGCTGGCCATCAGCCATAGTCCCCAGGGTAGTCCCTCCAAGGTATATGTTTTGCCTTTGACAGGAGGAACACCAAAGCTGATCACTGAAAAGGCGCCATCATACTGGCATGGATGGACTGCCGACAACAAGGCCGTATTGTACGTCGCGCAGCGCGATACAGCAATTTACAACATTTATAAAAGCCCGGTCAACGGGGGCCCGGAAGTCCAGCTAACATTCTTCAAAACCGCCCATGTGGACGGACCTGAAGCATCACCAGACGGGAAATTCATCTATTATAACGGCAGCCAGAGCGGCACCATGCAGATCTGGCGCATGAAGCCCGATGGATCGGGCAAGGAGCAGCTGACCTTTGATGAGTATAACGACTGGTTCCCGCATATTTCTCCGGATGGCAAGTGGATCGTTTTCATTTCCTTCCCTACGGAAATTGACCCGGATTCGCATCCCCCCTGCAAAAGGGTAATGTTGCGGCTGATGCCGGTCAATGGTGGTGCGCCCAAAGTGATCGCTTATCTTTATGGTGGCCAGGGCACCATCAACGTGCCTTCGTGGTCGCCTGACAGCAAGCGGGTCGCTTTTGTCAGTAACTCGGAGTTGAGTGAATAGTGATTGGTGATTGGTGAATAACCCTTCAAGCGGTCCATAGACCCTTGAAGGGTGATCTATGAAAAGTGCAAATCATTAATATCAATAAATATGAAAAGCATACTAATAGGACTAATGCTTTTAGCTGGTATGACAGCATCGGGACAGCCGAGTAATGTTCATCTGATTCCCCAACCTGCAGAAATGCAGGTATTGACAGGCATGTGGACACTGACAGGAAATGCGACTATTACCTACAATAAACCCGGGGGGCAAAAGGTGGCCGACATGCTGGTGCAGAAGCTTAACGCGCCTACCGGATTTAAGCTGGCTGCCAGGCAGGGTCAGGACGGAGCCATTCAGTTGAATCTGAATGCAACTGCAGATCAGCAACTGGGCAAGGAAGGTTATACCCTGGTATCATCGTCCAGGGGTATTGTTATTGCCGCCAATGAACCTGCAGGTTTGTTTTATGGCATGCAAACCCTGCTGCAGCTGTTTCCAAAAGAAATTGAAAGCAAAACAACCGCAAAGGTAAACTGGACGGTGCCGGTAGTGAAGATCACCGATTACCCGCGTTTTGCCTGGCGGGGTCTCATGCTGGACGTGAGCCGCAATTTTTTTACCACGGATGAAGTAAAAAGATACATTGATGAGATGGCCCGGTTTAAGTTCAATACTTTTCACTGGCATTTAACCGACGATAACGGATGGCGTATTGAAATCAAGTCGCTCCCCCGGCTTACCGAAGTCGGTGCCTGGCGTGTTCCCCGTTACGGGCAGTTTGGCGAACGCAAGGCACCTGAGCCGGGAGAAGCCGCCACAGTTGGCGGATTCTACACGCAGGACGAGGTCCGCGATATTATTCAATATGCGCAGGAACGCAATGTCACCATCGTTCCGGAAGTTGATGTTCCCGGTCACAGCATGGCCGCCATTGCAGCTTATCCCGAACTTAGCTGCACAAAGGACCCGAATACAACTGTAAACCCGGGATCCAAATTTGCCGAATGGCACGGAGATGGCACTTTTACAATGCTGGTTGACAACACGCTCAATCCGTCGGATGAAAAGGTTTATGCGTTTTTGGACAATGTTTTTACCGAGTTGGCCACGCTTTTCCCCAATCCCTATATCCATGTTGGCGGGGACGAATGCTACAGGGGATACTGGGAAAAGGATCCGGGTTGCCAGGAGCTGATGAAACAGCTCAATGCAACAGAATCCGTGAAACTCCACGGTTATTTTATGAACCGCCTGGAAAAAATACTGAATGCCAAAGGGAAAAAGCTGCTGGGATGGGATGAGATCCTGGAAGGTGGTCTTTCACCGGGCGCTACCGTAATGAGCTGGCGGGGTATTAAAGGAGGCATCGAAGCCGCACATCTGGGACATGATGTGGTAATGACACCTACAACCTTTGCCTATATTGATTATACCCAGGGTGATCCAACGGTTGATCCGCCCTTATACGCCAATCTTCGTCTGAAGAAATGCTACAGCTATAATCCGCTCCCCGAAGGTGTGGATGCCAAATACATTTTGGGCGGACAGGGCAACCTGTGGACTGAACAGATTGAAACCCTGCGTCATGCGGAATACATGACCTGGCCGCGCGGCTGGGCGCTGGCCGAGGATTTCTGGAGCCCCGATGAGAAAAAGAACTGGGATGATTTTGTAAAACGGGTTGAGAACCAGTTTAACAGGGCAGATATGGCAGCGGTAAATTATTCCACAGCCCTTTATGATGCCATTGTGAAAGCACGGGCGAAGAATAATAAACTTTGGGTGGAAATGGAATCCGAAGTGCCGGGACTGGATATTTATTATACGCTTGACAACAGCATGCCCAGCCGGTATGCCCTGAAATATGAAAAACCCTTCGAATTGCCGGAAGGACCTGTTACACTGCGCGTGGTGACATACAGAAACGGCGCGCCTGTCGGGCACCTGATCACGCTGAAAGCGGAGCAGCTGAAGGAAAGGATTTGGTGGGAGTAAGAGTGACAAGTGACGAGTGACGAGTTGCAAGTGGGAGTGGGTAATGAGTCGTGAGAGATGTTAATTAACCCTTCAAGCGGTCCATAGACCCTTGAAGGGTGATTCATGAAAAGCACAGCGGCTCTATAGTTGATTTTTAATTCCCGTTCAGAATGATGGGTGTGTTTTTCCCATCGCCCATGATAATTAATTTGGCATTGGGGGAGTTTGTAATGGCCTTGATCATTTCGTATTGCAGCTGTTTATCCGTAAGTGATAAATTGATGATCCTCTGGTAATCGGCGATTCCCTGGGCTTCTACCCTTTTCCGCTCGGCTTCCTGCTTTTCCTTCTGCAAAACAAAAGTCATCTTCTGGGCTTCCTGCTCGGCATTGATCTTTGATTCAATGGCTGTCTTCACCGACTCGGGAAGTGTAATGTTCCTCACCAGGAGCTGTTCCAGCAACAACCCGCGGCTTTTAAAATCGCCTTCAATTCCTTTGAAAATACGGTCCTGGAATTCGTCTCTTTTGGAGGAATACAAGGCAACCGCATCATAATACACGGCATTGTCCCTGATCCGGGTACGACAAATCGGCCGTACTATGACATTTTTATAGTCGATCCCTATCTCCCGCAAAATCCTGGGAGCTTCGGCAGGCACTACCTTGTACAGTACCGTCAGGTCAATGACCACTTCAAGACCATCTGCCGACAGCACATGGATGGCATCATCCCCGACTATTTCTCCACCGGTGGTGGCGCCTGACATGGTATAATTCTGTGTTCGCTTGTCGAAAGGAACTACCTCAACAAGAGGATTCTTAATATTAAGGCCACTTTCCAGAATATTGTCACTTACCTTTCCGAAGAGTTTCTGCACTCCAACCTCTCCGGGTTCTATCTGAACGAGGGAAGTCATAAGCAGTCCAATTACAGCTATGCCGATCCCGGCGCCTTTAATAAGACGGGTGTACTGGCGCAGCGGGGAATTGATCCTGGCAGTTGAAAAGCCAATGATCAGTACGATAATGCCCACAAAAAATACAAACATGGTAGTTTATTTATTTTAAATTAGTAATCAAAGATACGAATTCAATCCGATGCTCACAGCATGGGCGAAACCATTTCGGCCAGTTTTCTCCGGTCAAGCTTCAGGGCCGGGTTCCTTGGCAATTTGTCAATCAGCACAATATCCCTGATGGTCAGTTTTGGCGGCAGCAGTTTTCGGAGTGAGGATCTTAAACCCGGTTCCTTTGTGGCGATTCTGCTTTTTTCTGCCACCAGCACCAGGCGCTGTCCCAGTTTCTTATCGGGCAAGCCGATTATCGCGCATTCCAGACCGGTTTCCTTTCGGATCTTTTTTTCCAGTTCTTCGGGCACCACTTTTATGCCCCCGGAATTTATAAGGTTATCGAACCTTCCCAACCAGATAAAGGAACCGGGACTGGTAAACTGCACCAAATCGTTGGTCACCACCTTTCGCGGAAGGTAATTGGCAGCAATGACAAGGCAACCCCGCTCATCCTGTTCGAGATTAACATCGGGCAGGGCATGGTAATCATCCTGACGGCCAGGTCCGTTCAAACGGCGAAGCGCCACATGGGAACAGGTCTCAGCCATGCCAAAAGAGGCAAAAACTTCAGCCGGGATCTTATTCATCTGGTTTACCAGTTCAGCGGTAATTTCAGTCCCGCCGACCAAAATCTTTTTTACTCCCGGGAAATGCGGCATGTCTTTTAAAAGATTTGACAGTTGTAAAGGAACCATGGCGCTGAAATCGACAGAAGGAATACCTGAAAAATCCAACCTGCTTTTGGGTTCTATCATGTGAAGATTCAAACCTGCAGCGATACACCTGACAACCATCATTTTACCTGCAATATATTCTACGGGCAGGCAAAGGAGAGCAGACTGATCCCGGGTCAGGTTGATGTACCGGCAGGTATTTGCGGCAGAACGCAGCATGGATTTCTTCAGCAATTGCAGTTTCTTCGATTTGCCGGTCGTGCCTGAAGAATATTGTATTATTGCAGGAGAAGGATCCAGCCAGTCGAGGATAAACCGATAAATGTCCTTTTCCCAGGAAGCGGTATGCTGATCCCGTAATTTCTGACCGGAAAAAAGCCCCAGTTCTTTTTCGTCAAATCGCTGGCTGTTAATGGTAAGTGCAGTCGCGTTCATGTTGCTGCCTGGTCTTCGAGGGCAGATAAGTTCCATTTGACATCCGGATCATAATACAGCTTTTCACCACTGAGATAGAGTGGTGATGCGATGTTGTTGATGAAGAGCGATCCGGTGCTCAGACCGTGGTATACCGGCTTTTTTAAAGTGTAAGTCCACTGGGCAATGGCATTCAACCCGATATTGGTTTCAAGCGCCGAAGTGATCCACCATCCGATATTCCGGTCTGCAGTCAGGTCGATCCAGTCTTTGCAGGCGTTAACACCTCCCAGCAAACCGGGTTTTAGCACCAGGTAATGGGGTTTGATGGTGTCGAGGATTTTCCGCTTTTGCGTGAGCGTCAGTTGGCCGATCAGCTCTTCGTCCAGTGCGATCGGTACAGGTGACAGTTCACACAACTTTGCCATGGCATCGGGATGACCCGGAGCTATGGGCTGTTCAATACTGTGCAGTTCAAAATCGGACAGCATTTTGATCATTTCCAGGGCCTGGGAGGAACGGAATGCCCCGTTGGCATCTACCCGTATTTCCAGATCATTGCTGCTGCATTGAGATCTAATAAATTTGAGCACTTCCAATTCTTCCTCGAGGTCGAGAGCGCCGATTTTCATTTTCAGGCAGGTAAAACCATCCGCCATTTTCTGCCGGATCTGCCTGATCATTTCTTCCTTGTTGTCCATCCAGATCAGTCCGTTGATATCGATTCCGTCTTTCCCTTCCGTGAAATCAGAAGGGTACAGGATCTTCGAGCCCATGGTCCGGAGGTCCTTCCAGGCAGTTTCCAGGGCGAAGGTGATCGAGGGCCATTCCGATATCAGCGGATCCGCCAGATAATCTCCCTGGTTGATACGTTCGATGGTCTGGTTCAGCTTTTCTTTGAAGCCTTTCACATTATCATGACTAAGGCCCGGGAACAGGGAACATTCACCTATTCCGGCAGATGAAGGGTCGTCGGTATGGTATAAAAGAATGAAATGCACCTTTTTACTCAGAAATGTTCCCCGGGAGGTTGTTGCGGGGCGCTGGAAACGAAATTCCCTGTATACTGTTTTTGCCCGGATCATCGCAATATCAATCCAATGCCAAAAGTAACCGAAAATACAAACGTACTCATAGCAAGTTTTTTAAGTTCCGTATTTAGTTCACGAGGATCGGTATTTCTCATTACTGCAATTATATTGACTGCAAAAAGCGGACAGGTGAGAATGAACAGGAACTGGTAAACCGAATTAAACTGTACAATGGTATACACGAGGCTGAAGACAATGGACAGGATGATCAGCATCATGTGATAAATTTTTGCCGCCTGGCTGCCGATATAAACCACCAGGGTTCGTTTACCCGACCTGGCGTCATTTTCAACATCCCGCATATTATTGAGATTCAGTACGCCTGAGCTCAGCAGACCGATGGCTGATGCAGGGAGCAGGATCCACGGATCAAAGGTGTTAACATGGAGGTAGTATGTACCGGCCACTCCCAGAATACCGAAATAGATAAACACAAAAATATCACCCAGGCCGATATAACCATAGGGATTCTTACCAATGGTATATTTAATGGCAGCGAATATGGCAGACATACCGAGGATAAAAAAGACCAGGACGGGTTTCCAGCCAATGGAGCGCAGGCCGGCAAATATCAGCAGTGAACCGGAGACGAGTGCCAGTATTACAAAAAGCAGGATCATCCATCGCATCTGCTTTTTGGTGACCAGGCCGCTTTGCGTGATACGCGGCGGACCAAGCCGTTTTTCATTGTCGGTTCCGTGCATGGCATCACCGTAATCATTGGCCAGGTTCGAAAGGATCTGCAGGAAAAGAGTTGTGAACAGGGCAAGCACCAGGATATACCAGCGGAATTCACCTTTGGCGAATGCCAGGAAGCTTCCCAGGATGGCGCTTGAAAGGGCCAGGGGAAGTGTTCGCAGGCGAAATGCTCCGATCCAGATGCTGAGTTTGTTCATGGCAATCTTGGGTATTTCTTAAAATCAGGCTTTCGTTTTTCAAGAAAAGCTCTTTTCCCTTCCTGGGCTTCGTCGGTCATGTAAAACAGCATGGTGGCATTGCCGGCTAGTTCCTGTATGCCGGCCTGCCCGTCGAGTTCCGCATTTAATCCGGCTTTAATCATTCGCAGGGCGATCGGGCTGTGCTGCATGATCTTTTTACACCAGATGACAGTTTCATCTTCGAGATCCTTAAAAGGCACCACTTTATTTACCAGTCCCATTTCCAGGGCTTCCTTTGCGGAGTATTGCTCACAAAGAAACCATATCTCACGGGCCTTTTTCTGACCCACCACCCTGGCCAGATATGACGAACCGAAGCCTGCGTCAAAGCTTCCCACCCTGGGGCCTGTTTGTCCAAAAACGGCATTTTCCGAGGCAATGGTCAGATCGCATACCACGTGGAGCACATGCCCGCCACCGATGGCATAGCCGTTTACCATGGCAATGACCGGTTTCGGAATGGAGCGGATCTGCTTTTGCAGATCAAGGACATTCAGCCGGGGAACCCCGTCTTTTCCAATGTACCCGGCGTAGTTCTTTACATTCTGATCACCGCCGCTGCAGAATGCCTTATCTCCGGCACCGGTAAGAATTACAACAGCAATATCAGGATTTTCACGGCAAAGGGACATGGCATCGCACATTTCCCGGGTTGTATCGGGTGTGAAGGCATTCCGGTAGCGGGGACGGTCAATGGTGATCCTGGCGATACCTTCGAAAAAATCAAACTGTATCTCTTCGTACTTCTTTATGGCTTTCCAGGTTCTCATAATCAACAATTCACGCTGTGTAATTTTTTGTCAGGAACTTTCCATGATTTGCCGGAATAAGGATGCGCTGACCACTGCATCGGATTTTACTTCCAAAAGAGCTGCTTTTCCATTTTCCTTCATGAAATCGTTCCATTGGTTTTGCAGGGTCTGCTCATCCGTGGCAAAAAAATATCCGATCCCGAATGAATCTGCTAATTTATGAATATTTACCGGATGATTGGCTTCAATAAATTTAGTAAATCCGGGTTGCTCCGATGGCCCTTTCAAAATGTGGAAAATACCGCCACCCCCGTTATTGATCACCAGAATCTTGAGATTGGCAGGCAATTCACGGTTCCAAAGCGCATTGGAATCATATAAAAATCCCAGGTCTCCGGTAATGGCAAGTGTAATTTTCCCCGAAGCATACGCTATTCCGGCGGCTGTTGACAGGCATCCGTCGATACCCGAAACGCCCCGGTTGGAATAATAAACACATCCGTTACGGGTGGGGAAAAGCTGGGCATATCGGATTATACTGCTGTTTCCCAGGGCAATGACTGCTTTGGAGGGAATGGATTGAAAGATCCTTTGAAAGATGCGAAGATCGGAAAAGGGCGCCTGCCGGATGTTTTCTTCCGCCAGGGCAATGGCCCGGGTCGCCATTGTATTCCAGATTGTCCGGTAGGAAGAACCGGCGGAGGTGTCGGCTGAATCAACAAGCGCAAGGTATACCGCTGCACACGGATGGGGTATGATGCGGGTAACCTGTTTGAAGGTGTCCACAATACCCTTATCGGTGCCGATACGCCAGCAGTTCACTCCCTGGGCTCTTCGCAGGTAACCGGTAAGTGCTTTTGATACTACCTGGCCTCCTGAGTGGATGATCAGATCGGGATAAGGGGGACTATGGCCGCGGTTTTTGGATAATACCAGGTTGGAGTTGGAGATGATATGCTTCCCCGGGATGTTGGCGATGTTTTCAGCCATAATGGCTATGCGACCGTCATTTGAAAGTGACGGCAATACTTTGGATGCTTCTGATTCCGGGATATCCTGACCATGGATAATCAGGATCTTACCGGCACTTTTCCATTCCCGAACCAGCTCATCCGGTAATTTCAAAGATATGCCGGGTTCAGTAAGATCCATGATCCGGATGTTCCCGGTAGGCGCAGGTAGATCATCATACAACGGATCCGTAAGGGGAACATTGATGTGCACCGGACCTTTGTCGGGCGTGGAGCATGCATTTACAGCCTCATTGATCAACCGGTGGGCATGCCACAAATCATCCGGAGTGGTCATAACCTGCGGAAGATCATAGCTTCCCTTGATATAATTCCTGTAAATCCCCGACTGTTGCAGAGTCTGGTTATCTTGCTGATCAATCCATTCAAGGGGACGGTCAGCGGTGATGGCAAGCAGGGAAACCTTTTGATAGTAGGCTTCAGCCAGGGCCGGCGCATAATTTAATACGGCTGTCCCGGATGTACAGATCAAAGCAACAGGTTTTTGCATTTGCAGGGAAATGCCCAGCGCAAAATAGGCTGCACTTCTTTCATCAACGATACTTATACATGCTTCACCGAATGCTTTATAAAAGGCCTTTATCAGGGGAGCGCTGCGTGATCCCGGGGAGATGACGACCCTGGTGATCCCTTTTCGCCGGCAAATTTCGGCGAGATCTGCAATATGTTGCCTGGGATGTGGCATTTAGCTGATTTGATGCAAGACCGAAAGCAGGGTTTCCGCCTTGATTTCGGTTTCTTCCCATTCTTCTTCCGGTATTGAATCATGCGTGATTCCTCCGCCGATATACAGTACAAGCCGGTCATTAAAAACCTGCAGGCAACGCAGGTTTACATACAACTGGATCACGTCACCAAGGCCCACAGGTCCCAGAAATCCCGTATAGAATCCACGATCATGTTTTTCGGTGCTGCGGATAAAATCCATGGCCTTCCCGGTGGACATGCCACAGACTGCAGGCGTCGGATGCAGCGCATTGATCAGGGTAGGCAGGCGGGCTCCCAGGTCAGCGGATGAAAAGGCGAAATCGGTGCGGAGATGGAGGAGATTTCCTGCCCTGGCCACATAGGGTCCGTTTTTAGAATAATCAAGCGCCGGGCAATGCTTCAGCACTTTTTCAATATGAAGGGTCACATAATCCTGCTCCTGCAGTTCTTTCCTGTTCCAGTGGGTGATATCGAGATCCTCCTTTCGGTAAGGTCTGGTTCCGGCAAGGGAAACCGTGAAAAGCTCACTTCCCCTGGAACATATAAAGGGTTCAGGCGTGGCGCCGGCCCAACAATGCCCGTTAACACAAAAAAGATATACAAAAGCATTCGGATAGGTCTCACAAAGGATATTAAAGATATCAGGCAGCTGTTTGAAGTTCCCCTGAACGTTTTTGACCCTCGATAACACCACCTTTTCAAATTCACCTGAATTGATTTTTCTGATCGTGTCCCTGATGAACCTGGTATAGTCAGCTTTGTCGGTGTCGGCGGGACAAGAGCGGTTATTTTTGTCGTGGCTGTTTTCGGGTAAGTTGCGGAGTTCCTTCAACTGCGCGGACGAGGGCGAATTATGTATGAGAATGTCGGCACTGATCAGGTATGCAGGGTTGTCCTGTCTGGAAAACGGAGCGATCAGAAATCCGCGTTCCGGCAATCTGCCGGTCAGATCTTCAAGCTCCTTCATTTCGGGATTTTTCTGAATGACAACGTCGGCAACGGTTCTGCCAGGCAAACGGTAAGCGGCAAAATGCAGGTTTTTCTCCAGGCAGATCCCGAGCGTTTCCGCTATTGTATCCATATGTTTTAAAACTTCCTGCATGCAGGATCTATTAGGTATTCTTCTTTACTATCATCATAGTAACTCTTGTCACTGAAATAAGTTTACCATTTTCGCTCTTAATTTTTACATCCCAGATATGGGTTTTTTTTCCCCTGTGAATGATGTCGGCGCGTGCATATAGCATTCCCTCGCTCACCGATGATATATGATTCCCCGATACCTGGAGCCCTAGAACGTCATATTTTTCAGGATCCACCAACAGGAATGACCCGCCACTGGCAATGGTTTCGGCCAGCGCCAGTGAAGCACCGCCATGCAGGAGTCCCATGGGCTGTAATTTATTGTCAACAGGCATGCGGGCTTCCACAAAGTCATTGCCGTATTCCAGGAATTCAATTCCCAGAAAGCTGATAAAAGTGCCTTTGCAGAGGTCATTAAGTTGTTGGATCATGTTGTAAAGATAACAATTTGAAACGGACGAAAATATGAGTTATGTTTTCTACTAATTCTTTTTGGCAATCAGGAGATTAACAGAACCCAGGATATATTTTCTCCGGATATGCAGGGTCAGATGATTGGCATCGAGCATTTTCCGCATTTCGGCAAAACTGTAAAAGCCAGCTGAAGAATTGGCCAGGTAGCGATAGGCATTCCAGTCGCCCGATAACAATCCGCCCAGCGGCACAAGGAATAGCCTCAGGTAAAGCCGGTAAAAGAAATTGACAAACCGGTTTTCCGGCCGTGCACTTTCGAGGATCAGCAAATGTGCCCCGGGTCTCATCACCCTGCTGATCTCCTGCAGATGCTTTTCACGCTTGGGATTCTCATAGGTAAGATTCCTGAATCCGAATCCTATTGTGATGCAGTCGAATTCACCATCAGCGAAGGGCATGGCAGC
>JAFGGU010000064.1 GCA_016930375.1 Bacteroidales bacterium
ATTGTTCCCGAAATTACTGCAAACTTGTTCCCAAAATTACTGCAGTTTATTTTCCCGAAATCACTGCACTTTTGATTCCTGTTTACATTTTCCCCTCCCCATCAATTGCAAAAGACCTGGCCATGGCTTCTTCTGGCCCTTTTCCACTTCTGGACAAGGTATTTACAAACTTGCCATTTTTATCATATTTTAATATATCCCAATCATTTTTTATAAAATAATACTCATTTGTAACACCAAGATTATAAATATCTCTCAATAAAGAACTATCAGACGTTTCTAAAGGAATGTATTCAACCTTTTCAGCTATTTCAGAGAGATTCATTGAATCTGAATTAACTTTTGTTAAGTTAAGATGGATAGTTATGGGAAAACTGATCTTTTCTTTTTTAGAATTTTCATGGATAGTACAGGAAAAACAAGAAAGCAAAGACAAGACTGAGATAATTAAGGCAGTTTGAGTTTTCATATAATTTTGACTTTTAGGGTTCTAATGGCAAAATCAAGGCATAGGAACAACCAGGCACCTCATTACAATATGTACTCCATTCCCGGTATTGCTGTCAGTTTCACTTTCTTTTCAATTCTGCTTTCCGTCAACCTAATCCCAACTGATTCTGCCTGATATTCAAGACACCAGAACAAACTTATGAAAAAAAATAAACATATGCGAAAAAAGGTTCAAGGTTCAGGGTTCAAGGTTTCCTTCGCCCGCCGTAGCTTTAGCGGAGGAGGGAGGTGGTTTCCTTTGCCCGTCTGTAGCTTTAGCGGAGGCGGGAGGGGGTTTCATAGCGTTTCATATTGTTTCAGAGTGTTTCAGGGGGTTTCAGGGGGTTGGGGGCTGGGTACTGGGTGCTGGGTATTTAAAATGAATTGTTGGAGTTTGTTTGAAAAGGTTTGAAGTGGTTTGAGGTTGTTTCAGGTTGTTTGAGATTGTTTGAATATGTAGTGTAAGATGAAGGATTCACAGTACTTCTATTTTCTTAATTGCAACAGAATTAGTACTGGATTGTCACTTTCATTCAGGCTATTGGCCAGTTCTGACAATCGTATCTTCTTATCCGGATTGATGGGTGTAAAAGATGAAAATTCCTCAGTCCCAATATGATTTTTGAGCTTGTATGCGTTTGTCCAACAAATTGCCGTTGTCTCATCTTTCATGGTTTCCAATTGAAAAAGGGGACCACCATCTATGTCATCGAAAAGGCCAGTTTCAGATATTGTGATGTACTCACCCTCTCCGGCTTTTGAAGCTACATAAACAAAATCACTTTTATTAAAACTAAATTCGGAGTAAATGAAGTCGCCAACCTCAAAAAGACAGCCTTCTTCAATATAATTTGGTATTCTTTCCATTAATATTCTTGTTAATTCCTCCTCAGTATTATATACTAACAGATCAGTACTATATCTTTTTTCGCCACGGTTCAAAATCATTCTTGGGCTAAAAACTTTGTCTTTAAAAGTAAATATGGTATCAATATACCTTTCTTTTATGTTTAAGATGTTATGACTCCAATAGAAGATACACTCGTTCGGTACCCTTACAAAAACTATCGTACCAGCTTTGAATCTGTTCCTATTTGGATAACTTTTCAATATATTTCCATCTCCATCTAATAATTCAAAACTATTCTCATTTGATCCCGTGTTTCTGTTATAGCACAAAATGTTATCCTGTACACACATGATATGCGTGGCATGTTTCGGACATTCAATTGTTTTTTCAAATTCGCCATTCAGGGTATATAAAAACAACTGGTCCTGCAACATCGACAAAATGACAACTCTATTGTTTTCAACATCGACTGAGAAGTCAGTGATAAATAGATATTCATCAGGACCTTTACCAGAAATGCCTATCTGACAAATGAATTTTCCATCTTCACTAAACCTTAGTATTCTCCTGTTAAGCCAATCGTTTATGAAAAATCCGGCATTATTGGCAATTATTTTGGACATGTACCGGTCAATATCTGGCAAAAGACAATTTGGATTGGTTTCCAGAGGAATGTATTGTATATCGGTAACTTGCAGTTCTGATAATTTTATTTTTGAAATCTTATCTATATCCGGTATTTTAATTTCCTTAATTTTTGCCTCTTTTTCTTCAAAAGGGTTATTTTCTTGATACTTACACCCATTATGACATACAACTAAGAATAATGAAGAAATTATCAGGAGGAGTCTTTTAGTTGAACTCATTTAGCGTTAATGATATTTATTTTGTTAAAGTTCTATTCCGGTATTTATAAAGAGTGGCTTATTGCCTCTGTCTGATTTTCATGAAACAAGATCAAACTTAAGAAAAAAAACAATCAAAGAAATTCTAAAGAATTCTATGTGGTGCCGGGTACTGGATGCTGGGTGCTGGGTTCTGGGTACTGGGTACTGGGTACTGGGTGCTGGGTACTGGGTATTTGAAATGAATTGTTGGAGTTTGTTTGAAAAGGTTTGAAGTGGTTTCAGGTTGTTTCATGTCGTTTCATGTCGTTTCATTAATTTAAAATTAACAGATCTTTACCAAGTCTTTTCTTTTTACGGTTCAAAATCATTTTGGGGCTAAATGCCTTATTTTTTTGGTAAATGTGTTGTCGTTAAACCTTTCCTTGATATTTATAGGTAAAACTTTAAAGTCCTACTATACCATATGAATCAAAAGCGTAATAAATTCTACAGCATTTACCGAAGCCTTATTTCGGAAAGAAAAAAGAAATAATCCGGAGATCTGTGCTTATAGAACAGCATAATTATTATATTGAAAAGATATAAATATTACTTATTTTTGCAATATATAATATAGATAAATGCCCTTTGAATTTGATGATAAGAAAAGTATTTCCAATAAAGCAAAACATGGCATTGATTTTATTGAGGCTCAAAAGTTATGGAATGATCCGGAAAGGATCGAAATTCCTGCCAGAAATCTGGATGAACCCCGGTTCATGATCATAGGAAGGATTGGTATGGATATTTGGTCAGGTATATTTACAATCAGAAATAAAAACATCAGAATAATTTCAGTAAGAAAAGCCAGGGAAAATGAAAAAGAAATATATGAAGGCTTCTGAATTCGACCAGCGCTTTGAAGCAGGTGAAGATATGGTTGCCTATCTGGACAAATCCGGAATAAAAAAACCGGGTCTTGAACAACGACGCATTACGGTTGATTTCCCTGCGTGGATGGTTCAGCAGCTCGACAGGGAAGCCATCCGCCTGGGAGTTACACGGCAGTCCGTCATTAAGATGTGGATATCACAGAAGATTGCTGAGAAATCGGCCTAGTTGACCAAACTAAAAAAAACATGCTATTTTTACATCCAATTCTTATCCTATAAATGGTCGTTAAGCCTTTTACCCATGCATAATATCAGATTTTTCAGAAAAATAGCCATCCTGACATCAGCTGTGTTGCTGTTTGCAATTGGTTGTAATACAAAAAACAGCGACACATCCGTCGTAGACACCACCAAAACGGTTGTGTATGTATTTCCGATCCGCGACGAGATCGCCAAAGCTTCCTTCCGGGTAATGAAAGAAGCTTTTGCCGAAGCCGCCAGTGTAAATGCTGACTTCCTGCTGATCCATATGAATACTTATGGGGGACGGGTGGATATTGCAGATTCCATGCGAACCCGTATTCTCAACACCCCGGTACCCGTTATATGCTATATCGATAATCAGGCCATTTCAGCCGGGGCGCTGATCGCTATTGCCTGCGACAGCATTTACATGCGCAGCGGAGCCAACATAGGCGCAGCCACGGTGGTGGACCAGACGGGCGCCGCCGTTCCCGACAAATACCAGTCATTCATGCGTTCCACCATGCGATCCACAGCTGAATCCCACGGGAAGGATACGATTGTCCAGGGCAATGACACCATCCTCAAATGGCATCGTGATCCTCATATTGCCGAAGCCATGGTGGATCCCCGGGTTGTTGTGGAAGGCATTGATGATTCCACAAAAGTGCTCACCTTTACAGCAGAAGAGGCAATGACCAACGGGTTTTGCGAAGGCATGGCCGCTACCATCCCCGAGGTTCTGCAGAAAGCAGGAATAACTGATTATGAACTGGTGACTTACAAACCCACGGGTGTGGACAAGATCATCGGTTTTTTGCTCAGCACCGTGGTTCAGGGCATCCTCATCATGATGATGATCGGTGGCATTTATTATGAATTGCAGTCGCCTGGCATAGGATTCCCGCTCATCATTGCGCTTACGGCCGCATTGCTGTATTTTGCTCCCCTTTACCTCGAAGGTCTCGCTGAAAACTGGGAATTGCTTTTATTTGTGGCAGGTATTGCTCTCGTAATCCTTGAAATTTTTGTTTTCCCGGGGTTCGGCGTTGCCGGGATATCGGGCATTGTATTAATTGTAGCAGGTCTGACCTTAAGCCTGGTCGACAATGTGGCTTTCCGCTTTGAAGGCAGCGAAGCTATGGGACAACTTGCCAAAGCCCTGTTTACTGTCGTGGTTTCGGTTTTCCTCTCCTTTGTTGTCGCCATTATAGGCACCAAAAGGTTTGCTTCTTCCAAAGCCATGTCAGGGCTTTCTCTCGGTACTGTCCAGGATCATAAGAAGGGCTATATCAGCATCGATGCCCGGCAGAAAGAAATGATCGGCAAAACGGGAACAGCCCATACCATCCTCCGGCCATCGGGTATGATCGAAATTGACGGGGAATTTTTTGATGCCAAGGCCGAAGTCAGTTATATCGAGAAAGGGCAGAAGATCCTTGTGGTGCGGGATGAAGCCGGTCAGCTGTATGTTGTGAAAGCCTGATTTAATTAGAATCCGTTTATGAGCAGCCGTTCTCTGATAAGATATATCCTGTTAGCCATTGCCCTGATCTTTGTGATCGCAGGCATCAAAATTGCCTCGGTTTACAAACAGGTCTTCAGTCCTAATATCGAGACACCGAAGAAGAATGAGTTTTTCCTGTATATTCCTACCGGTTCGCAATATGAAGATGTGGTTGCCCTGCTTGAAAAGGAAAACATGATAAAAAACCGGAAAACTTTCGACTGGGCGGCTGAAAAAAAGAAATATCCCGAAAACATTCATCCCGGCCGTTACCGTATCCGTAACAACATATCGAACAATGAGCTGCTTAATATGCTGCGCGCCGGTTTGCAGGAACCGGTGGATGTTGTTATCAACATGGCCCGGACCACAGAAGAACTCGCAGGCAAGATAGCCGAACAGATCGAACCCGGAAAGGATGATCTGTTAATCCTGATGAACGATGAGTCCTATCTGAAGGAATACGGATTCGACCGGCAGACCATCCTGGGGATGTTTATACCCAATACTTATGAATTCTGGTGGAACATAAGTGCAGAAGGCTTTTTTGAGCGCATGTACAAGGAATATGACAAATTCTGGAACCGCGAAAGAAGCGGCAGGGCAAAGGAAATGAATTTTACGCCGAACGAGGTTATAACCCTGGCATCGATCATCATTAGCGAGACCAATAAGGAAGATGAATACCGGAGGATCGCCGGCGTTTATGTCAACCGGCTCAGGCAGGGAATCAGGTTGCAGGCTGATCCTACTGTCAAATATGCGTTGGGAGACTTTGAACGCCAGCGGATTCTCAAAACGGATACCTATATCAATTCCCCTTACAATACCTACCTGCATGACGGATTGCCTCCCGGACCCATTGCTATTCCGGTCATTAAAGCCATTGATGCCGTTCTGCAATATGAGAAACATGACTATATTTATTTTTGTGCCAAAGAAGACTTCTCCGGCTATCACAATTTTGCCCGTACGCTCGATCAACATAACAAAAACGCACGTTCATACCAAAAAGCATTGAACCGGCGTAAAATTTTGAAATAGTCATCGAAATAATTCCCCGGAGACTGAAATAAGATGTATATTCATGGCGCCTAAATCCTGTTGAAGCGTTTTACCCCATGGACAAGATCAAATTCGGAACCGATGGTTGGCGGGCTGTCATTGCCAAAGACTTTACCATTCAGAATATTGTAAAAATTTCATTGGCCACAGCCCTGTGGCTTACCCGTAAATACAAAAACCCAACGGCTGTTATAGGTTACGACTGCCGTTTCGGCGGGGAAATGTTCATGGAAGCCACGGCAAAAGTTCTGGCCTCAAAAGGAATCCGGGTTTTTGTTGCAGAAAGATTTGTCACCACACCCATGGTTTCGCTGGGTGTTGTAAAGCTGAAGGCTGAATGCGGCATCATCATCACCGCAAGTCACAATTCCAGTGAATACAACGGCTTTAAGCTGAGGGGGGAACACGGCGGACCTATGTTCGAGAAGGACCTGAAGGATGTTGAAAACCTCATCAGCAATGATATTGAGATCGATCTGGAATTGTTGAACTGGAATTACCTGCTGGAACAGGGCCTGATCAATTACATCGACCTGGAAAGCATTTATCTGAAAGATATCCGTGATACCTTCAACCTGGGCGAAATTGCTGAATCGGGACTGAAATTCGGCTTTGATGCCATGTACGGAAGCGGTCAGAACATCATCACCAAACTGATCCCCAAAATTCATACCCTGCACTGCGAGGTGAATCCCTCCTTCAAAGGTATCAGGCCGGAACCCGTGCGGAAGAACCTCCATGAACTTATCGAACTGGTATGGAGTAAAAAGAACATGGATTGCAGCCTGGCAGTCGACGGTGACGGTGACCGCATTGCCATGCTCGATAAGGATGCCGGGTTCTACGATGCCAATCACCTTCTCCTGCTTCTCATCCATTATCTCGCCGGTTATAAACAGTTGAGGGGTAAAGTCGTGGTAAGTTTCTCCACCACGGCCAAGATTGAAAAGATATGCAAACATTATGATCTCGAAATGATCCGCACCCGGGTGGGTTTCAAGGATGCCTCCAAGATCATGACCGAAGAACATGTGCTTATCGCCGGTGAAGAATCGGGAGGCATTGCATTTGGCAGTACCATACCTGAGCGTGATGCCATCAGGGCGGGATTGATGGTGTTTCAATGGCTGGTTGAATCGGGAAAGTCATTAAAAGCGCTGTACAATGAGATACTGAACATTACGGGACCTTTTGCCTATGAGCGCGCAAATCTCGAACTGAACCGGAATGCCAGGAACAAGGTTATGGAAAGATGCAGTAACGGCGACTTCAGCCATTTCGGGCGATTTGCCGTGGACCGTTTTGAAGTTTTCGACGGCTTCAAGTTTTTCTTCAATGAAAATGACTGGCTGATGATCCGTTCATCGGGCACTGAACCTGTTATCAGGCTTTATGCCGAAGCCGAATCGGAAGAGGTGGCGCAGGAGATCATTTTCTCGGGGATGAAGGCGGTGATGGAATAGGCTGTAGGCTGTAGGCTATAGGCTGTTGTTTGAAAGTTGTAAGTTGTAGGTTGTGGTTGTTGTGATAGTTGCAGGTTGTAGGTTGTAGATTGTAGTTGAACCTTGTAGAGGTTCAATTATTGTAGAATAAGCAAAAGATCAAATCCTCATTCCCCCATTTACACATTTGCACATCTGCACATTTACAAATCTGCACATTAAAACGTTCCATACAAAGCATGCTCCTCCGTGTTGCAATAAATGGAGGAGAAAAAGTAAAACCCCGGCCTGTTGGTATGCAACTTGCGTTGCAGGTGAAGAACAGGATGACCGACAGGCAAGTTCAGCATTTCATGTATCTTTTCATCGGCCCTCATAGCCCTGATACGTTGTTCGCCGCTTTTGACCTCGATATGAAATGCCTTGCGTAAGATGTCAAAAAGCGACTGATCCTCGAAACGCCGGTTGCAAAACCGGGGCAGGTTGATGTTGGGCAGGTAATTCAGGTCGTAGAAAACGGGAGTGTCATTTACAAGCCTGAGTCTTTCTAAGTAAATACATCCGGAATTGCGGAATTCTTCACTCAGCGGAAACATGAAATCATCAGGCCATTCCATAACACAAGGTTTTGATAGTATTTTGGTTTGGAGGTTATGTTTGCCAAGCGCGGAAGTCGTTCCGGAAATCGACAGGATGCCGATCCCGTTTGGCGGGCCATAAACGATGCTTCCCTTACCCTGGTGCTTTCGTATCATTCCCTCGTTTAAAAGCGCATCCAGGGCGTGCCGTACCGTTGGCCGGGTGATGCCAAACCTGGCGCAAAGGTCGTTTTCCGATGGCAGCATATCACCCGGCTTATAGGTGCCGTCCATGATCTGCTTTCTCAGAACTTCATAAAGCTGCCTGTATTGTGGTAAATCCGCTTGCACTAAAAAATATTTTAAAAATAACTTGTAAATACAAGTTTGTTTTTTATATTTGTGTCAGATTGTATTTTAAGCATTTCACAACTGTAAAGATATAAAATTATTTAACTTATATTTACAAGTTCGAAAAAATATCGTTCCAAAATAATCATTACCTATTATGGCAACACCCGTAATTATGCCCAGGCAGGGACAATCGGTGGAAACCTGCATCATTACTCAATGGACCAAAAAGAAAGGCGAAGCTGTCAGAACCGGAGATATCCTTTTCTCCTATGAAACCGACAAGGCCTCGTTTGATGTGGAGGCACAGGAGGAAGGGATTTTGCTGGATATATTTTACAACGACGGAGATGAAGTGCCGGTTTTGACAAACGTGGCAGTTATTGGTAAGGCAGGTGAGGATGCGGAGAGTTTTAGAGTAGGCAGGGGCAGTAGCAGTGAAGAAAGCGGCAGCGGCAGCGGCAGCAGCAGTATGGGTATTCCCATTGGACTGTTGACTGCTACTGTTACTGCTGCTGCTACTTCTTCAACTGCCGCTGCTACTTCTTCCCCTGCTACTGCTACTGCTACTGCTGCTTCTCACTTGCGCATTTCCCCCCGTGCCAGATGCATGGCCATTAAACTGGGTGTAAATCCTGAAAATATTACTGGTTCAGGACCTAACGGACGAATCATCGTGCGGGATATTGAAGCTGCTGGGCAACCATATGGGGTTGCCCCTACATATACGGATATTGAATATACGGACAAGAAACTCTCCAATGTCCGCAAAATCATTGCCCGTGCCATGCATGAATCCATCAGCACATCGGCGCAGCTGACCCATCACATGTCGGCCGACGTGCGTAAATTGCTGGTCTTGCGAAACCAGGTGAAGGCAGAAATGGAAAAGGGAGGTCCGAATATCACCCTCAACGACATGATCTGCTTTGCCGTAATCAGGGCGCTGGAGAAATCACCTGAAATCAACAGCCATTTCCTGGGAGAGAGTATCCGGACTTTTAAAAAAATACATCTTGGTTTGGCCGTTGACACACCCAGGGGACTTATGGTACCATCGGTTCAGAACGTCGGCGAATTATCACTGAAGGGATTGTCCGGCCGGTTGCGGGAAGCCGCCGAACAATGCCGTAAAGGGAATATCAACCCCGAATTGTTGGCAAGCACAGCTGCTACATTTACCGTGTCGAACCTGGGCAATTATGGTGTGGAAATGTTTACACCCATTATCAACCTCCCGCAGGTCGCTATCCTGGGCGTAAATACCATCATACACCGGCCGGCTGACCTGGGAAACGGCGTTTTCGGGTTCATTCCCGTAATCGGACTGTCACTTACCTACGACCACCGCGCTGTTGACGGCGGACCAGCGACGCTGTTTTTGAAAGAAATCAAGGAGAAGATAGAGAATTTTAATGAAAAAATTTGAAACAGTTGTAGGTTGTAGGTTATAGGTTGTATTTTACATTTCTCAAAACAACATACAACTTACAACATACAACATACAACTTACACCTTACAACATACAACTTACAACATACAACTTACAACTTACAACATACAACTTACAACAAACAACTTACAACAAACATACTCCAATGCCAAAAAGTCAATTCATCAATCCCGCCGATATCCGTAAACCGGGAAAACTCACTTTCGGCAGCATTCCGCTGAACCAATACAAAAAAGGCATTGCCGATGAGCGGAAGAATTTCTCCGATGACGATTTTCTCCGTATCTTCCGTGATATGGTGATTATCCGTGAGTTTGAGAACATGATCAACGAGATCAAGATCAAGAACGAATACCACGGCATCCCATACAATCACCCGGGTCCGGCCCACCTGTCGATGGGACAGGAAGCTTCGGCAGTCGGCATGGCATATTACCTTACCGTAGATGACCTTATCTTCGGTTCCCACCGGAGTCATGGGGAGATCCTGGCCAAGGGCCTCTCCGCCATTCACCAGCTCTCCGAAGCTGACCTGGTGCAGGTGATGAAGGGCTACTTCAACGGCAAAGTAATGGCCGTGGTGGAAAAGGGCCATCAGGGCACCGTGATGGAACTTGCCGTGAAATTCCTATTGTATGGCACCCTGGCTGAGATCTTCGCGCGCGAAAACGGATTCAACAAAGGTCTGGGCGGATCGATGCACGCCTTTTTCACTCCCTTTGGCGTATATCCCAACAACGCCATCGTCGGTGGCTCGGGAGACATCTCCGTGGGAGCTGCATTGTATAAAAAAGTCAATAACAAGCCCGGGATCGTGGTCTGTAACATCGGTGACGCTTCCATGGCATGCGGCCCGGTTTGGGAAGGCATTTCCTTCGCCACCATGGACCAGTACACGCAACTTTGGGAAGAGGCCTACCGTGGCGGGCTGCCCATACTTTTCAACTGCATGAACAACCAGTATGGCATGGGCGGACAGACCAGCGGGGAGACCATGGGCTACGGCATTGTAGCCCGGCTGGGCGCCGGTGTCAATGCCGACATGATGCACGCCGAACGGGTAGACGGTTACAATCCGCTTGCCGTCATTGAAGCTTTCAAAAGGAAAAAGAAGATCCTGCTTGACAGGAAGGGGCCTGTTCTGCTGGACACGCTTACCTACCGCATCAGCGGGCACTCGCCTTCCGATGCATCCTCTTACCGCAGCAAGGAAGAAGTGGAAGCCTGGCAAAAGGCCGATTCCATTGTTCAGTACGGAAATGACCTGGTAAAAGCAGGCGTTACAAAGCAGCCAGTCCTCGATGATAACAGGCAAAAGATCATCGAAGAACTTACGGATATTCTGAAACTGACCATTGACGATACGATTTCACCCAGGCTGAATCTCATAACAAATCCCGATGCTATCGGCGAATTGATGTTCTCCAACGGATCGGTGGATGCCCTGGATACCCGGAAACCGGAAGCCCTGCTTTCCCAGGATGAAAATCCAAGGGTTAAGGCCCTGAAGAACAAAGAAAGATTTTATGTGGATAAGGAAGGAAAAACCGTATCCAAAGCCAGGCAATACCAGTTGCGCGATGGTATTTTTGAAGCCATCCTGGACCGGTTTTATAAGGATCCTACCCTGGTGGCTTATGGGGAGGAGAACCGCGACTGGGGAGGAGCATTTGCCGTATACCGCGGACTTACCGAAGCCCTGCCCTACCACCGGCTTTTCAATTCACCCATTGCCGAAGGAGCCATTGTGGGAACTGCCATAGGTTACGGTATGGCCGGAGGACGCGTGATCGCCGAGATCATGTACTGCGATTTCATAGGGCGCTGCGGGGATGAACTCTTCAACCAGTTGCCCAAATGGCAGGCCATGAGTGGTAATCTCATTAAAATGCCCGTGGTGATAAGGGTTTCCGTCGGCTCCAAGTATGGGGCGCAGCATTCACAGGACTGGTCGTCCCTCATAGCCCATGTTCCGGGCATCAAGGTAGTATTTCCCACCACGCCTTACGATGCAAAAGGGTTAATGAACAGCGCACTGCAGGGAACCGACCCGGTGGTCTATTTTGAAAGCCAGCGCATTTATGATGTCGGGGAACAGTTCCACGAAGGCGGTGTGCCCGAAGGCTATTATGAGATACCCATCGGTGAACCGGATATTAAACGAAAAGGTTCGGACATCACCATTCTGACCATTGGTTCCACCCTTTATGTGGCCCTGAAAGCCGCAGATACGCTCCAATCGAAGTACGGCCTTTCGGCTGAGATCATCGACGCCCGGAGCCTGGTGCCCTTTAACTATGACCTGGTGCTGGAATCCGTTAAAAAGACAGGACGAATTGTATTGGCCAGCGATGCCTGTGCCCGAGGCTCCTACCTGCGCGACCTGGCTTCGAACATCACCGAGCTGGCCTTTGATGACCTCGATGCCCCTCCCGTGGTAGTCGGATCGCGGAACTGGATCACGCCGGCCTATGAAATGGAGGAATATTTCTTCCCCCAACCAGAATGGATCCTGGATGCCATTCACGAAAGGATCGTGCCTCTGAACGGGCATAAAACAACAACAGATTGGAGTGTGGAGGGACAGATGAGAAGAAGCAGGGAGGGGGTTTAAAGAGTAAAAAGTAAACAGTAAAAAGTAAACAGTAAAATAGTGAAAAACATACTGGCATCATTCCCCGATCAGCAGTCGTTGCTGGAATTGTTTCCCGAAACAGAAACACTTGCAGTAAACGCACATATCCATACGCCATATTCATTCAGTGCTTTCAGAGATATCAGGCAGGCATTCGAAATGGCGCAGAAGGAAAATATCGCTGTATTGGGCATCAACGATTTTTTCATGACCGACGGATATGATTCATTTTACCAGGAAGCCCTGAATTATGGCATCTTCCCGTTGTTTAACATCGAATTCATCAGCCTGCTGAAAAAGGAACAAAAAGACGGCATCCGGATCAACGATCCGAATAATCCGGGACGCTGCTACTTCAGCGGAAAAGGGCTGGATTTTCCTTACTCCCTGACTGATCCGCTGCATACAAAACTTGAAAAAGTGGTCGCAGAAAGCCAGGACCAGGTCCGTGCCATGATTGACAAGGCGAATAAGTGGTTTGCACGGATCGATACAAACATCCGGCTCAGTTATGATGATATCCGAAGAAATTACGCCAAAGAGCTGGTAAGGGAAAGGCATGTTGCCAAAGCAATAAGAATGGCTGTTTTTGATCAATCATCCAGTGAAACGGACCGCATAGCCTGGTTCATCAAAATATTCGACGGCAAGGCACCCAAATCAGAGCTTAATGACATCCCGGGACTCGAGAATGAGATCCGGGGCAACCTGCTGAAAGCGGGTGGCAAAGCCTTTGTTGAAGAAGACGATAATGCCTTCATGAGCCTGGAAGAAGTGATTGAGATCATTACCCATGCCGGGGGCATTCCCTGTTACCCGGTTCTGCTTGATGACAGGAACGGCAATTACACGGAATATGAAAAAGATCCGGAATTTCTCAGGCAGGAACTCCGTAAATACCAAATCGGATGCATCGAGCTGATACCCGGCCGGAATGATGCAACACACCTGGAAAAATTCGTGAACTTCTTCCATGACAAGGGATTTGTCATACTTTTGGGGACAGAACACAATGCCCCGGATATGATCCCTATTACCTGCGATACACGTGGCAGGAAACCCCTTTCGCCTGAAATGCAGCGCATTTCGTATGAAGGCTCCTGCGTTGTGGCTGCACACCAGTACCTGAAAAGCAAGGGTTTAAAAGGATTTCTCAATGATCAGAGTATGCCCGGAACAGCAGAAAGAGATTCCTTTGTTAAGCTGGGTAACACGGTTATTCATCATTTTGTCAAATCATTCAAAAGGGATCAATAATGGAAAATTCATTGTCCGGCCTGATCGAAATATCCCGGTTCTATGGCCGGAAAAAGGATTACGTTATTGCCGGGGGCGGCAATACATCCTATAAGAACAAAACCGACCTGTGGGTCAAGGGAAGCGGTACATCCCTGGAAACTATCGGTCCGGAAGGTTTTGCGGTTCTCGACCGGAAAATGCTGTCGGTGATGTCCGTGAAGCAATACAGCTCCGATCCCTTAAAGCGTGAAGCTGAGGTGAAAGAAGACCTTCACAAGGCATGCCGTCCAGGCATTACCGTCCGGCCCAGCGTGGAAACCTCCCTGCATGATCTGATCCATTATGCATTTGTGGTTCACACCCACCCTACCCTGGTAAATGCCATAACCTGTTCCAATAAAGCTGAAGAAACCATCCCAAGTCTTTTTAAGGATGCGTTGTATGTTCCCTATACCGATCCCGGATATATTCTTTTTTCACGAATCCGTGATATGCTCGAAGACTGGAGAAAGGATCACCCGGAAGATCCGAAGCTTATTTTTCTTCAAAACCATGGTGTATTCGTTTCCGCTGACACAACGGATGAGATCAGGCAATTGTATGATTCGGTTGAAACCATCATCCGGAAACATATCCGGAAGATGCCCGAATCGGAACAGGCAGAGGTACCCGGTGATATCGTAAAGATACTCCCCGGTCTCAGGATGATATTTTCGGAAGAAAGCCTGAAGGTTGCCCGCATCAGGAACAATGCGTTGATAAGTCATTTTACCTTGAGCTCTCAGAACTTTGACAAAGTGGCATTGCCCTTTACACCCGATCAGATCGTATATTGCAAAGCCAGGGCCATTTATCTTGAGCAGGATAGTCCGGAAGCCATTTTGAATGAATGCAGGCGAAAGGTGGATGCTTACAGGGCAAAGTATGGCTATATGCCTAAAATCGCAGGATTAAAGAACTATGGGATTCTGGGCTTCGAAGATAATATCACGTCGGTGAGTACCATGCTCGATGTTTTTGAAGACTGGATGCAAATCAGCTACCTGTCGGAAAACTTTGGTGGTCCTCATTTTATAACCGAACGTGATATTGCTTTCATTGACAACTGGGAGGTGGAAAATTACAGGAGGCAGGTTGCCAAAGCAGGCCGGAAGCAAGGCAGGGTTGAGAACAAAATCGTTATCGTTACGGGCGGTGCGCAGGGATTCGGAGGCGGTATCACCCGGGAAATGATCCGTGAAGGCGCTAATGTGGTGATTGCTGATTTGAATGAAGAAAAGGGGCAGGAACTGGCGGAAGAATTAAAGCCCCTGCTGAACAGGAACGAAGTAATTTGCGTCAAAACCAATGTTGCAGAAACGGAATCGGTGGAAAAGCTGATCGGTGAAACCGTGAAGAACTTCGGCGGCCTGGATGTCTTCATCAGCAATGCCGGCATACTCCGCGCCGGCGGATTGGACGAGATGACCATGGAGACCTTTGAAACCATGACGCGGGTGAATTACAGCGCCTATTTTCTCTGTACCAAATATGCTTCGGAAGTCATGAAACTTCAGGCCGATTATAAAAAAGACCATTACACAGATATCATACAAATCAATTCAAAATCAGGGTTAAAAGGGAGCAAAAAGAACTTTGCCTATGCCGGGGGAAAATTCGGAGGAATAGGGCTAACGCAATCCTTTGCACTCGAATTGATCCCCTGGCGTATCAAGGTGAATTCCGTCTGTCCGGGAAATTTCTTTGAAGGCCCATTGTGGAGCGATCCCGAAACCGGACTGTTCGTACAATATCTCCGCACGGGCAAGGTACCCGGCGCAAAAACAGTGGCCGATGTGAAAGCCTACTATGAAAAGCAGGTGCCTGCCGGCCGGGGATGCCGCATGGAGGATGTGATGAAAGCCATTTATTATGTGATCGAACAGGAATATGAAACGGGACAGGCGGTGCCGGTGACGGGGGGGCAGGAGATGTTACGATAGATTACAGACTCAAGATTGAAGATTGAAAATAAATCAATAGCCCCAGGCTTTAGCCTGGGGACAAAGTAACAAGTCGTAATCCGGGCTTTAGCCCAAACTTGCATAAAATAAAATAATTTGTCAATGAAAACAAAAGCGGTACGCATATACGGGAAAGACGATCTGAGGCTGGAGGAATTTGAACTGCCGCAGATCAAAGACGATGAGATACTGGCCCAGGTGGTGTGTGACAGCATCTGCATGTCATCTTACAAAGCTACCAAACAAGGCGCAGATCACAAAAGAATTCCGAACGATGTGCATATCCATCCCACCATCATCGGGCATGAATTCAGCGGAGTGCTCAAGGAGGTAGGCAAGAAATGGACAGGAAAATTCAATATCGGCATGAAGTTTTCCATTCAACCGGCCATCAATTATGCGGACGGTCCGGTAGGCATACAGGGCGCCCCCGGCTATTCCTACCGGTACATAGGCGGGGACGCCACCTACGTTGTTATCCCCAATGAGGTGATGGAAATGAATTGCCTGTTGCCCTTTTCCGGCAAGGGATTTTACCCGGGCGCCCTGGCGGAGCCGCTATCCTGCGTCATTGGGGCCATGCATGCCAGCTATCATACCCGTCCCGGTTCTTACATTCACCAGATGGAAATAGTTGACGGCGGCAATATGGCTATGCTGGCTGGTGTTGGACCCATGGGCCTGGCTGCCATCAATTACGTGATCAACAGGAAGAACCGGAAGCCTGGTTTGCTTGTAGTGACGGATATTGACCAGGACCGGCTGAACAGGGCGGCCATGCTCTTTACTCCCGAAGAAGCTTCACGCAAGGGAATCCGGCTGCATTACCTGAACACCAGGAACGAAGAAAACCCGGTTCATAAAATGCGGGAACTGACGGACGGAAAAGGATACAATGACGTTTTTGTGTTTGCCCCGGTATCTTCGGTCATTGAACAGGGAGATGCCCTGCTTGCATTTGACGGTTGTCTGAATTTCTTTGCCGGTCCGGGAGATCCCGACTTTATAGCCAGCCTGAATTTCTACAATGTGCATTACAGTTATACACATATTGTCGGTACAAGCGGGGGTAACAACGACGACATGGAAGAAGCCCTGAACATGATGTCAGAAGGACTTGATCCTGCCGGTCTGATTACCCATATCGGCGGACTGGATGCAGTGATTGAAACCACACGCCACTTGCCGGACATCCCCGGAGGAAAGAAACTGATCTATACGAATATCGCCTTACCGTTAACGGCCATTGCTGATTTTGAAGCAAAAGGCAAATCCGATCCCCTGTTCAGGGAACTGGCGCAAAGGGTGAAGAAAACAAAAGGCCTCTGGAATGCAGAGGCCGAGGAGTATTTGATGAATAATGCGGTGAGTATTTAAATGACACCCTTCAAGGGTCTTAGGACCCCTTGAAGGGTGTCAATAAATAATTACGGTTTTGCAAATACCGCCAGATCCACAGGCTGGTTGAATTCAACCTTGGCTATTTTCACAGTCAAAAAAACCTGGCCGCCATAATTCGTATCCACAGAATAGGGTAAAACCAATCCGTTTTCAGCCTTCTGAAAATCGGAATAATTGGCCACGACCTCCATGGACTGTCCCGTCATTTCGCTTTGTTGAACCATCTTGATCAGAAAATAGGTTTCCGGATCAAAGTAATAGATCAATTCCGTATTGGCCGGTGTTACGACTTTTACTTTATAGGCATTGGTCATCCCGACAGCTTCCTGTCCCAATAATTCAACCTGATATCCTTTGGCCTGGTAATCCAGGGCAAAAGGTCCGCCAATGAATATCTGGTCCCGGTTCGGCTGATACTGACCGTCAGTCATGGTTTCTGCATTGTAATTTCCTGTCATGGGATAGATCTGCCAGCCGAAACTGTCGGTATAGCAAAAAACCACCTGGGTTCCCATAACATCGATTTCCTGCTTGTAACCCTTCCCGTTAACCTGTGTGATCTTGATGGCACCCTGGTTCCCCATAGCATCCATGGTACCTTCCATGTAAAGAGATGTGATCTGGGATATCTGATCCTTCCCGCCGATTGCGTTGAGATGGTTAGCGATGATCTCATCAGCGGTTTGAGCTGATACAAATGCCGTGCCCAAAAGAGCAGCTGCAATTAGTGTAAAAAATCTGTACTTCTTCATTTTTTTCTATTTAAAAATTTGTGGGTTGAAAATTAATTAGTACTGAAAATTATTTATTTTTTTCGTTATTCTGATTCTTTCTTCATCATTGAAACAAATTGTCGTAACAAAATTCATTCCACGATTATTCCGGTGGTTGCGGATTCCAATCCTTCAGAGGTGGCAGTCAGATTAATCTTCCCACCTTTGCCTGCTGATTGCAGAATAACCAGGCATAATCCGTTGTAAGCTTTCCGGTAATCAGCCTTAAAGGGCTCATGACTGGCCTGGAAGCCATTGTCAACGCCCGCAATGGTTCCCTCGCCGGTAATGCTGAACTTCACGAGGTTATTGGCATCCGGAACAAGATTCCCGTCCTTGTCAACAATTTTCACAGTGACAAAAGAAAGATCACGATCCTCTTTATGAATGGTTTCCCGGTCGGGTACCAGTTCAATCCTTGCCGGTTTGCCCGCTGTCAGGATCTCCCGGGTAAGAACCTCCTGCCCGTTTTTACGCGAAACCGCCTTCAGTGTTCCGGGTTCGAATATTGTTTTCCACATGACGTGGAGGTCATCGTCTATCTTCTTCCGGGTACCTAAAGACTGATCATTCAGGAATAATTCCACTTCATCCGCATTGTTATAATAGGCCCAGACATCTATCTCCATGCCTTTTTCCCAATTCCAGTGCGGAAGTATATGCAGGACCGGCTTGTCCGTCCACACACTCTGGTATAGATAAAATGCGTCTTTGGGGAAACCTGCCAGGTCGATGATGCCGAAGTAGGAACTGCGGGCGGGCCACCAGTAAGGAGTAGGTTCTCCCAGGTAATCCCAACCCGTCCAGACAAAGGTTCCGGCCATATGTTCGAGCCTGTAGAACTCCTTGAGGGATTCTTCGTGCGTTGATGCCCAAACAGCTGAAAGATTGTCATAGGACGATGCCGTAAAATCTTCATTCAGATTTTGTTTGCCCATCCCGGCGCGCTTAATGACATCGGAAGGCATGGTATAATCGCCCCTTGACTCGAAGGCGGAAGCAGACTCGGTAGCTATCAGGGGCTTAACAGCCCATTTTTGATGTGCATCTTTCCAATAGGGATGTCGGTAATTGTATCCAAGGATATCAATGACTCCTGACTGGATCACGGCGTTGGATTCACCCTGAACCTGGTCGGCGCCAAAGGTAATCGGCCGGGTGGCATCAAGCGTTTTTACAATAGCTGCAAGCTCCCTGGCAATGGTAAAACCACTGCTGTCGACGGGTGACCGCGGACCTTCCGGACGCAGGGATTGTTCACGGACTTCATTCCCGATGCTCCAGATGAAAACCGAGGGATGGTTGCGGTCGCGCAGCACCTGGTCCTGCAAATCCTGCTGATGCCACTGATCCCAATCGAGGTGATAGTCGAATTTGTTTTTGGGTTTTTTCCAGATATCAAATGCCTCATCAATGACAATGAAGCCCATGCGGTCACATAAATCAAGCAATTCAGGGGCAGGAGGATTATGAGAGGTTCGTATGCCGTTGCATCCCATTTCCTTCAGAATCTCAAGTTGTCTCTCGAGTGCCCTTGTATTGATTGCAGCGCCCAGTGCCCCGAGATCGTGATGGTTGCATACTCCGTATATCTTCATGGCTTTGCCGTTCAGTGAGAATCCGCTGACAGCATCAAAATTAAAGTAACGGATCCCGGTCGGAGTGCGGTACTCATCGACCAGTTTCCCCATATTGTAAACCCGGGTTAAAATGGAATACATATAGGGCCGGGTAACAGACCAAAGTTCAGGACTTTTAACAGTCAGTTCGGTTGTTGATTCCCCTGTTTCGCCTGCAGGCAATTCCAGGGAAGCTGAAGAACTGGCAATGGTGTTGGAATCATGATCCAGCAAAAGGGTTTTGATTTCAAGGTTCACGGATTGCGGGCCGTCGTTTTTTATTTTTCCGGCAACAGCAACCGTGGCCTTGTTGTCACTGACATCCCGTGTGGTTACAAAGGTTCCCCAATGATCCACATGCACCTCATTCACCGTGATGAGCCATACATTCCTGTAAATGCCCGAACCAGAGTACCAGCGGGAATTGGGTTGTTGTGAGTTATCCACCTTAACGGCGAGCACATTGCTTGTTCTTCCGTATTTGAGATGGGGGGTAAGATCGTACCGGAAGGATATATAGCCATTGGGCCGCTTGCCCAGGTACTGACCGTTGATCCATACTTCACTGTTCCTGTAAATACCGTCAAAGTCGATAAATACCTTCTTACCTTTCGCCGATGTGGGCATATTAAAGGTCTTGCGATACCAGCCCATACCACCCGGCAAAGCACCGCCACCGGGACTGGCCGGATTGTCAGCGCTGAACTCTCCCTCGATACTCCAGTCGTGAGGCAGATCCAATTCACGCCAGGATGCATCATCATATTCTGAATTCTCCGCACCAGGTGCATCCCCCAGGTAAAACTTCCAGCCGGAATTGAAACTTTCAGTGGTACGACCTTCGGGTGGGTTGCAGGAAGCCAACAGCACCGACAGGCCAACCAGGCTGATACATACTATTTTTTTCATAGTAAATATTTTATAATGTCAGGTTTATTTACTTAATCACCTATTCACCTATTCACCTAATCACCTATTCACCTAATCACCTAATCACCCTATTCTTCTTCCACTGCCTTCCTAAACATCTCCACCGCCTTCCCCACCGCCTTCTCCAGCTTCGCTGCATTTTTGCCTCCTGCAGTGGCAAAGAAGGCCTGACCTCCCCCGCCACCCTCCATTTCCCGGGCAGCTGTTTTAATAATTTCCCCTGCATGCAGTTTCTTATCCCGGATGAGATTGTCATGGATCATGACAGCCAAATGGGGCTTATCACCCACAACAGCACCAATCACAAGGAACAGGTCTCCTACCTCGCCCCTGAGTTGATAGGCGACATCCCTGATAATTCCCGGATCGCCGATGGTGTTTTCCAGGACTGCCGAAATCAGGTTGTAGTCACCGGCTTTGTGTACCTTTTTCAAAAGATCTTCTTTCAGCGCATGGGTTGCTTCCCTGGCATACCTTTCAACCTGCTTTTGAAGGGATGATTTCTCTTCAATTAATGTTTCCACTGCCTTTTTCACATCCTGGGGACTATTCAGGAGCTGTTCGACAGAATTCATTTTCTTTTCCAGATTCCGATACCAGGCTTCCGCCTTGCCTCCGGTGATGGCTTCGATGCGACGAACTCCGGCAGCAATGGAACTTTCTGAAAGAATTTTGAACAGGCCAATCTGGCTTGTGGAATCAACATGGGTTCCACCGCACAATTCAACCGAATCACCGAACTGGATAACCCTTACCCTATCCCTGTATTTTTCGCCAAACAAAGCCATGGCCCCCATTTCCCGGGCTTCCTCCATGGATGTTTCACGCAATTCCTTGCGTTCGATGCCTTCCCGTATCTTTTGGTTTACCAGGATCTCGACAGCTGTGATTTCATCTTCCGTCATTTTCTGGTAATGTAAGAAGTCGAACCTCAGGTAGTCTGCATTAACCAGCGATCCTTTCTGCTCCACATGTTTGCCGAGAACTTCGCGCAAGGCATGATGCAGGAGGTGAGTGGCAGTGTGGTTATTGGCAGTTTCCCTGCGAGCCTTGCCAGATACCACAGCTTCAAAAACCTGTGATACGTCCTGCGGAAGCTTTTCTGCCACGTGAATGATCAGTCCGTGTTCCTTGAAAGTATTAGTTATCCTGATTTTCTCCTCTCCATCGTCGAGATAACCGGTATCGCCAACCTGTCCCCCGCTTTCAGCATAAAACGGAGTCTGGTCCAGCACCAGGTGGAAAAACTGTTTGTCCTTTGTCTTCAACTTCCGGAACCGGCATATTCTCACTTCGGCATGAAGCCGGTCATATCCTACAAATTCACCCTGCGATCCATCGGGACGAACCATGACCCAGTCCGCAGATTCAACTGCTGCCGCAGATTTTGAACGGTTGCGCTGTTCAGTCATCGCCTGGTCGAATTCCTGCCGGTTCACCGCCAGGTTATTTTCCTTTAATATTAATTCCGTGAGATCGAGCGGAAAGCCATAGGTGTCATATAGTTCAAATGCGATTTTCCCGCTGAGTGCATTTTTCTTCTCATTTTTCAGGGTATTTATGCTCTCTTTCAGCCGCTTATCACCGGTTTCAAGCGTATGCAGAAAAGCTTGTTCTTCCTCATAGATGACTTTTTCGATAAGCTGCCATTGGGATTTAAGTTCAGGAAATGCCTCACCCATGGTGGATAAGAGAGCAGGCATCAATTTGTATATGACCGGTTTATTCTGTTCCAGGAAAGTGTAATTGTAACGCACTGCCCTTCGCAGGATCCTTCGGATCACGTAGCCGGCTTTCGCGTTGGAAGGAAGCTGACCGTCCGCTATGGCAAAAGCGACTGCACGCAAATGATCGGCGACAACGCGCATGGCAACATCGGTATTTTCTGATTTTCCGTAATCTATCCGGGTCAGGGAAGCTATTTCCTGGATGATAGGCTGAAAAATATCCGTGTCGTAGTTGGAGGATTTGTTCTGTAATACCATGCAGAGGCGTTCAAACCCCATGCCTGTGTCAACGTGTTTATTCTTTAACAATTCCAGTTCACCGCTCACCCGCCTGTTATATTGAATAAAAACCAGGTTCCAGATTTCGATGACCCTTGGATTGCCTTTATTGACAAGCATTTTGCCATCCAGGGCTTTTCGTTCAACATCAGGCCTGATATCCACGTGAATCTCGGAACAGGGACCGCAGGGTCCTGAATCGCCCATTTCCCAGAAATTATCCTTCTTGTTCCCCGGCAAAATGCGGTTCTCATCAATCAACTTGTTCCAATAATTATAGGCTTCCAAATCCCTGTCAAGCCCTTCTGACTGATCCCCTTCAAATATGGTTACGTAAATGCGTTCTTTGTCAATCTTCATTACGTCCGTGAGGAATTCCCATGCCCACTGAATGGCTTCCTGTTTGAAATAATCCCCAAAGGACCAGTTCCCGAGCATTTCAAACATGGTGTGGTGGTATCCGTCATGTCCGACCTCTTCCAGGTCGTTGTGCTTGCCGGAAACCCGCAAACATTTTTGTGTATTTGCGATACGTTTGAATTTAACAGGAGCGTTATCCAGGAAAATATCCTTGAACTGGTTCATACCGGCATTTGTGAACATCAATGTGGGGTCATTTTTCACAACCATCGCTGCGGATGGCACTACCTCATGTCCCTTGTTCCGGAAGAAATCAAGAAAATTTTGACGAACAATAGAAGAATTCATTTAGGAAATAATAAATATTTGATGAACTTATTGTTTTTGTATTCACAAAACTTTGCTAAATTGACTTGTAAATTTAATTTTTTTCCTATAGTTTTGTTGGCTTCGTACTATATTAATAATTAAATAGTTGCATTTGCTTGATTTTTAGAAAGAAGAAATACCGATTTAATCCCAACACACTCTTGTTCGAAGAGATCAGAATTGACAAAAAGCGTCGGTTCAGGAGGATTTCACTGTATTTGCTTGGTATTCTGTTTTTTATACTTATTTCGGGATTTCTGCTCAATCATTTTCTGGGTTCACCTGAAGCCCGGATTCTTGAAAAGCAGGTGGCAGTGCTCAACAAACAAATGCAGGTGCTCTATAGCAAGGGGAAACATTTCAGTACTGCTTTGCGAAATGATGTTTTTCCGAAGGACAATCATTACCGGACTATCCTCCAGATGGATACGGTGCCCTATACATACAGGCTGGCAGGATCCGGGGGTTCAGCAGCCGCAGACGGGATTTCGCTCAACAGCAACCTTACCTATCAGTTGAATAACCTTATCAACAAACTTGATCAACAGCTTCAACTACAATCGGGGTCTTTTGATATCCTTTATAAAAAAGCACTGGAACATTCCACGCAGCTTGTCAATCTTCCTGCTATTCAGCCAGTCTCACAGAATGATCTGATTATGATCAGCTCTCGCTTTGGGGTACGTTCAGATCCATTCTTTTTCTTCGAACAGGTTCATAACGGAATTGATTTCGTTACAACTGTCGGGAAGAATGTATATGCAACCGGCAATGGCACTGTAACCTTTGTGCAATATTCTCGTACAGGTTATGGAAACGAAATAGTTATAGATCATATGTTTGGATTTGGTTCACGGTACGGACACCTCGATACGATTTTGGTGAAGCATGGAGAAATGGTAAAGCGCGGACAGGTTATCGGCACCGTTGGACAAACAGGAAGGGCAACAGGACCGCATCTGCATTATGAAGTAATGTATGAAAACAAGGCCGTTAATCCCTCTTTCTATTACGATTCGAGTTTGACCCGGGAGGAATATGCACAGATCATACAAAAAGCAAACAAAGATATTGATTGACATACCCTTAACTTTTTCATCATGGGCAAGATAAAATACAAATTCAATCCTGAATCATTAAGCTATATCAAGGTTGAATCTTCGTTTAAGCAAAAAGCTTTAAAAGCCCTGGCTTACTTTTTCGTTTTCCTGCTGAATGCGAGCATTGGTTACCTGCTTTACTCGGTTGCTTTTGATTCTCCCAAGGAAAAGGGATTGAAAAGGCAAATCAGCGAGATGAGTCTGAACATAGAATTATTCAATAAACAGCTGGACAATATTGAATCCGTTCTGGCTGATATGCAGCAGCGCGATGATAATATTTACAGAACGATTTTTGAAGCTGAGCCTCTGAATTACTCCGTAAGAGAGGGCGGTTTTGGCGGTTCCAACCGGTATAAAGACCTGGAAAAACTCGAGAATTCCAAAATTGTGATCAATACTGCCAAACGTTTGGACATCATTAAGGGGAAAGTTGTCATTCAGTCGAAATCCTACGATGAACTGACCAAGATGGCTGTAAGCAAGGAAAAAATGCTGGCCTCAATACCCGCGATCCAGCCGATTGCCAACAAGGACCTCGAAAGAACCGCCTCGGGTTGGGGTTACAGGATTCATCCTATCTATAAAATCAAAAAGTTTCATTACGGAATCGACTTTACAGCTCCAACCGGAACAGAGATATACGTTACCGGAGATGGTGTAATTGAACAAATTGAATCATCTCACAGGGGTTACGGTAATTCAATTATTGTCAATCATGGTTTTGGGATCAAGACCCTTTATGGCCATATGGACCATTTCAATGTCAAGCAGGGACAAAAGGTGAGACGTGGCGATGTCATTGGTTTCGTTGGCAACACAGGTCTTTCCACAGCACCGCATCTTCACTATGAAGTACTGCGTGCTGGTGAAAAAGTGAATCCGATCAACTACTTCTTTAATGATCTCACAGCTGACGAGTATGATCGCATGATCGAACTTTCGATGCAACCGGGGCAGTCATTTGATTAATATATTATTCCACATAAACCTTTCGTTTAAGCAAATTAATTTTTCTATCTTAGAGCGTTCATTTTAACCAGAACGCTATGCCTTACAAAGAAAAAAAGGTCGAGAAATTGTATTTTTCCATCGGCGAGGTTGCAGAAATGTTCCAGGTGAATTCCTCGCTGATCCGTTTCTGGGAAAAAGAATTTGACATCATCAAGCCCAAAAAAAACAAAAAGGGGAACCGGTTCTTCACCCAGCAGGATATTGAAAGCATCCGGTTAATCTATCATCTGGTTAAGGAAAGAGGACTTACGTTGAGCGGAGCCAGAAAAAAGATCAAAGAAAATAAAGAGGATACCAACAACAATTACGAGGTAATTAAGACGCTTACCGACATAAAATCTATGTTGCTGGAGATCAAGGAGTCGTTGTAGGAAGTGGCAGTGGCAGCAGCAGTAGCTGCAGTAGTGGCAGTGGCAGTAGCAGCGGCAGCAGTAGCAGCAGCAGTAATAGAAACAAGATGAAACTATCCGAAATCATAGCTGTATTTGAATCTTACGCTCCGTTGTCGTACCAGGAAAGCTATGACAATGCCGGGCTGACAGTTGGCGATACCGGCATGGAGATCTCCGCAGCGCTTCTTTGTATTGACGTTACGGAAGCTGTAGTAGAAGAAGCCCGACAAAAGGGCGCCAATCTTATCATTTCACATCACCCGGTAATCTTCAAACCGCTGAAACAATTGACGGCAGCCACAGGCCCGGAAAGGATCATCATTTCAGCCATTACCGGCAAAATAGCACTTTATTGCGCCCATACCAACATGGATAATATTTCCGGAGGGGTGAACCGGAAAATCTGCCAGAAGCTCAACCTCGAAAAAACCAGGATCCTTTCACCCCTTCCAAACAGTCTGAGAAAACTTGTCACTTTTGTTCCCACTGCCCATGCCGAAGAAGTAAGATCTGCCTTATTCGCTGCCGGTGCGGGCAGCATCGGGGCATATGATTCCTGCAGTTTCAACCTGGAAGGAAAAGGTAGCTTCAGGGCCTCTGAAGGAAGCAATCCTTATGCGGGTGAGATCGGCAAACTGCATTTTGAAAATGAAGCCAGGATTGAGACCATTTTCCCGGCCGTATTAAAAACGAAGATCCTAAAAGCGCTTTTAAAGGTTCATCCCTATGAAGAAGTTGCCTATGATATTTTTCCCGTTGAAAACGAATATGAACAAGCGGGTTGGGGTATGATCGGCGAACTGAAGGAGCCTGCCAATACCCTTGATTTTCTGCAGCAAATCAAAGACATTTTCAAATGTCAGGTAATCAGGCATACCAGGGTGATTCGTAAAACCGTTAAAAAGATTGCAGTATGCGGGGGCAGTGGTTCTTTCCTGATTCAAAGGGCAATATCGTCGGGCGCGGATATGTTCATAACAGGAGATGTGAAATATCACCAGTTTTTTGATGCCGAGGATCACATTGTTCTTGTTGATACAGGTCATTTTGAAAGTGAGCAGTTCACAATTGAGATATTTTATGAAATACTTAAAAAAAATTTACCTAATTTTGCAATCCATTTTTCAAGCATTCAAACCAACCCCATTTATTATTTATAAGGTATGGCAGAAGTAAAAAAACAGGGAACAGAAGTTGCAGAACTTACCATTGAGGAGAAACTCAGGGCTTTATTCAAGTTGCAGGTAATCAATTCCGAAATCGATAAGATCAGAACGCTCCGCGGGGAATTACCTCTCGAAGTGCAGGACCTGGAAGATGAGATCGCCGGACTTGAGACCCGCATCGAAAAATTGCAGGAAGAAATCAAAAGTATTGAATCTGCAATCTCCAGCAAGAAAAATGATATCGTGAATTCCAAAGGGCTGATCAAAAAATACGAAGAGCAGCAGAACAACGTGCGAAACAACCGGGAATTTGATTCATTGTCTAAAGAAATTGAATACCAGACCCTTGAGATTGAACTCAGTGAAAAACGGATCAAGGAGTTTGCTGTTCAGGCAAAAGAAAAAAGTGAATACATTGAAGATTCCAGGAAGAATCTCGATGAAAGGAAAAATGATCTCAATCTTAAGAAATCAGAGCTTGAGGATATCACTTCGGATACACAAAAGGAAGAGGAACAACTTCTTAAAAAACGGTTGGAATATGAGCAGATCATTGAGGATAGGCTGCTTACCGCCTATAAGAAGATCAGGAAGAATGCCCGCAACGGACTTGCTGTAGTTTCCGTGGAACGCGATGCCTGCGGCGGATGCTTCAACCAGATTCCTCCCCAGCGACAGCTTGATATACGATCCCGAAAGAAAATTATTGTCTGTGAATACTGCGGCCGGATTCTGGTTGATCTGGACTTGGTGGAAGAGGAAAAGTAAAAAACTACAATAATCAGATCCTATGATCGTTCATTGATCAGATCGGTCATATTTCATTTGTTATTAACTTTTTATATTGCTATTTTACTATCTTTGTTAAACCCTAAAGATAGGATATGGTGAAATGGTATATTTCAGCGGTTATTGCAATTATCACGGTACTTCCTCTTAACTCCCAGCAATGGAAACTCAAAAGGATTGAAGGGATCTTAGGTATCGGTACAACCAATGTATACAGCGATCTCGGCGGGGCTCCCAATGCCACAAGCCTTCTGTTCATCAAAGACATTACTTTCCGCACAACCCGGCCGTCTATTTATTTGGGCGCGCGCTACCGGATTAAACCCAGTACCTCGGTTAAACTTTCACTTTATTACGGATACAGCAAAACAAAAGATTTTGCAGGATCACGCAATGAGAACCGTGGTTTTACTTCCGTTACCCAGCTTGTTGAGATTGCAGGCAATTATGAATATTACTTCCTGCCTGAACAGCGCAGGTTAAGATCCGCTGCCATGTTCAACCGCAGGGGAATGATCAACGACTACTCTTCTTTCGGAGCCTATCTGTTTACCGGACTCGGGGCCACTGTTTACTGGCCCAATCTTGAATTTGACGAGCCCAGGGAGGGTGACGAATATAAGGATAATATGGGCATTACTGCTTCACTGCCCATTGGCGCAGGGTTTAAATACATCATCAGTGATAAATGGATCATAGGTTATGAAATTGGATATCGTTTAACCATTTCCGATTACCTCGACGGATTTATTTCTCCCTGGTCGAAGCAACCGGACACCTACTGGATCTCCTCCATCAATCTGAGTTATCGCATCCCCACTTCCCGTAGAGGTCTGCCCATTTTCATGGACAGACAATGGAGAAGGGCCCGGTTCTGATCTGTTAACTGCCTCTCTTTTTGCATTTTTCAGTTTTTTTAAGAATATTTGTGATTTTGAGCGCTAAATTTCTATTAATTTGCGTTTAATTCCCATATGCCTGATTATTGATGTTACAGCGCTTTTTACTCGGAATTTTTGCACTCCTGTTCATGAGCACCGGTACATTATCGGCGCAACGCAAGGCCAACTTCGGACTCTTTGCAGGAACGACCTATTACATGGGAGATATTAATCCTAACCGGCACTTTTACCGGCCTTCGCCTGCATTTGGAGCCCTTTACCGCTATAACCTAAACTCACGGTATGCCGTCCGGGGAAATGCATATTTTGCATACCTGTCGGGTGACGATATGGATTTCCCCGGGATCCTGCATCCAGATCGTCCCGTCAGCCCTGCTTCTTTCTATACATCTTTGCTTGATTTTGCCATTCAGGTTGAATACAATTTCCTTCCGTTCACCCCCAACCTGGGGAAATGGAGCTATACGCCCTATATTTCAACCGGCCTGGCCGCAGGGCTCATTCTAGCTTCCGATGCTGATGTCAACAATTTTGCCAGTTTCCCTTTCGGCATAGGCTTGAAAATGAATTTCACTTCCCGTATCAGTGTCGGCGCTGAGTATTCATTCAGAAAAACCTTCAGTGACCAGATAGACGGACTGGCAAATCCGTCAGGAACTTCATCGGTTCTTCACAATAATGACTGGTATTCTTTCCTTGGTGTTTTTATTACCTTTAAGTTTTTTAATTTTGCGGTCGAATGTCCGGCTTATAAATAGCAAAATGAACGCCACGCTGAAGGATAAAATAAACAAGGAACAACTTCCGAAACATATCGCCATTATCATGGATGGCAATGGCCGGTGGGCAGAAAAACGGGGTAACCAGCGTATTTTCGGTCACAAAAATGCTATTGCTGCTGTCCGTGATACGGTTGAAGCATCTGCAGAACTGGGGATAGGATTTCTTACACTTTATGCCTTTTCAACAGAAAACTGGAAAAGGCCCAAAACCGAAATTGATGCCCTGATGTCCCTTCTGGTATCTACAATTCACGGTGAGACAAAGACTTTGTTGGATAACAACATCAGGTTGCAGGCCATCGGAGATATCCGGAGTTTGCCCCAGGGTGTCCAGGACCAGCTTCAGCATAGCATTGAACTTACCGGTAAAAACACCGGTCTTCAGCTGGTTCTCGCCCTGAGCTACGGATCGCGCATGGAAATAATGCGTGCTGTAAAAAAGCTTGTATTGGAGGTTGAAAACGGCAAGCTTAGCTCTGAAGATATTGATAACCTGAACTTTGAGAATTATCTGGATACGGCCGGATTCCCTGATCCTGAGTTGGTAATCAGAACCAGCGGAGAATACAGGGTTAGCAATTTTCTGCTTTGGCAAATCGCCTATGCCGAACTGTATTTCACACCCACTCTCTGGCCCGATTTCCGCAGAGAGCACTTATACGAGGCAATCATTAGTTACCAGTGTCGTGAAAGACGATTCGGAAAAACAACCGATCAGATCAAAAAAATTATCCATGTAAACAGCTAATATCGAATGAAAAATACCCTAATTGCCTTTTTTCTGCTCATACTCACCACACACGCGACCGGACAGGTGCCTGATTCGCTCGTTTCAGGATATTTGGATTACGAAAGGCCAAGAGATTACACCATTGCTGATATTACGATTACCGGTGTCAAATACCTCCAAACCAGTTACCTGGTAAATTTATCCGGTTTGGCTGTCGGCCAGGAGGTATCCATACCCGGAGAAAGAATAAGCCAGGCCATTGAAAACTTCTGGAACCTTGGTTTATTTTCCGATGTAAAGGTAATCGCCGCCAGAATTGAAGGGAGGGCTATTTTTCTGGAATTCCGGCTCACGGAGCAGCCACGCTTAACCCGGATCAGGATCAATGGCCTGAATAAAAACGAGACGAAGGATGTGCAGGAAAAAATTAAGCTGAAACCCGGAAATCAGATCACGGAAAACGTTCTCAATAATACGGTCACCATTATCAATAAGCATTTTGTTGATAAAGGCTTTTTCAAATGCAAGGTTGAAATGGTTCAGAAGGCTGATACTTCACCCGGTAACAGGGTTTTTCTTGATATCAATGTTGACAAAGGCAAAAGGGTAAAAATATCCGATATTGACTTTGTTGGCAACCAGGCGTTCAACGATACCCGACTGCGCAGAACTTTGAAAAAAACCAAGCAGAAAAGCATTAACTTCTTTAAACCCTCCAAATACATTGATGAAGAATACAAAGCAGATAAAAAGAAACTGATTGAGTTTTACAACAAAAATGGTTACCGTGATGCCAAAATACTGGAAGAAAGCCTGGTGGACCTGAATAATAAAAGGATTGGCCTGGCCTTGAAAATTGAAGAAGGCACCAAATATTACGTCCGGAACATTTCCTGGGTTGGCAATACCAAACACACGTCTTCCTCTCTCACCCAGGTTCTGGGAATGAAAAAAGGCGATGTGTATGACCAGGCTCACATGGAAAAGCGCTTGTACGCAGATGAAGACGCCGTATCATCTCAATATATGGATGAAGGCTATCTGTTTTTTTCAATTGACCCGGTTGAAGCGAAGATCGATGGAGATTCCATTGACCTGGAAATGCGGATAAGTGAAGGGAATCCTGCCACCATCAACAAAGTCATCATCAAGGGCAATACGAAGACCAATGAACATGTGATCCGGCGTGAGATCAGAACCATTCCCGGTGATCTTTTCAGCAAAACCGACATTATCCGTTCAGTCAGGGAACTTGCTGCCATGGGACATTTCAATCCCGAAAACATCGTGCCAAATCCCCTGCCAAACCTTGCAGACGGAACTGTTGATATAGAATACTCCCTGGAGGAAAGATCAAACGACCAGCTTGAAGTTTCAGGAGGCTGGGGCGGATATGGATTTGTGGGCACTATCGGACTCCGCTTTGCCAATTTCTCAGCACGAAAAATGCTGGATCCCAAGGCCTGGAGACCTGTACCAACAGGTGACGGACAGACCCTCTCGGTTCGCGCACAATCCAATGGCCGGTACTACCAGGCTTATAATATTTCTTTTGTGGAACCCTGGTTTGGCGGTAAAAAACCCAACAGTTTTTCCACCTCCTTTTATTACACGGTTACCAAACCTTACCGGCGTTTTGGCGATTCAAACTCCGAAGCTTTCTTCAGGGTCCTCGGTGCTTCCGTTGGTCTTGGAAGAAGGCTTACCTGGCCCGATGACTATTTTGTGCTTTATACAGAACTGGAATACCAGCGGTACCACCTCAACGATTTTGGGACAAGTTTCGTGATCAACGATGGCTTTTCCCAGGTAATTAACTTTAATGTTTCCCTGTCACGCAGTTCACAGGATCAGATGATCTACCCGAGAAGAGGATCAGCCTTTACTTTGGGATTAAAAATTACACCTCCCTATTCCTCCTTCAGGAAGAGCAATTTCTGGGAAATCTCTGCTGCTGAGAAGCTGGCCATCCGGGAAGACATGGCAGATGAATATCCTGAGCTTACGGAATCTGATGTGCTACAGTATACGGATACGGAAATCGAAAGCCGTGAAAATTCCAACAAATTCAGATTCATAGAATACCACAAATGGACATTCAATAGCGCCTGGTACACAAGTCTGATCGGCAACCTGGTTTTGGCGGCCAAATCTGAATTCGGTTACCTCGGTTTCTATGATTCCGGGATCGGGGCATCGCCCTTTGAAAAATTCGATGTTGGAGGAAGCGGCATGATGGGGTATAACCTTTATGGTACGGATGTCATTGCTCTCCGGGGTTATGCTGACGGAACCCTTACCCCGCAATCGGTCGTAAAACGCAATGGCAGCAATGTATTCATTGATGATGGAAACATGTATGTCAAGTATTCCCTGGAAATGCGATATCCTTTCTCTTTAAATCCTTCTGCCATGATTTACGGGCTTGTATTCGTGGAAGGGGGTAATGCATGGTCCAGGTTCAATGAATTCAATCCGTTTAGCATCAAAAGATCTGCCGGTGTTGGCATTCGCGCATTCCTTCCCATGTTTGGCATGCTGGGCATCGATTACGGATTTGGCTTTGATTTGCCAAACAGCGAGATCGGATCGGAAGAAAGTAAAAGAGGATATCATGGCGGAGAATTCCACTTTGTAATGGGGCAGCAATTCTAAAATCTGAATTTTTAAATTTTGGTATTGAATTTGATATACCTTATCTGAATTTCATCATCAATAAATCTTAAAAATATTCCCATGAAAAAGTTATCAATTATACTTGCTGGTTTGTTACTTTCCATCGGGTTGACCATGGCCCAGAAATATGCCTTTGTCGATACCGAGTATATACTTAACAATATCCCAAACTACAAGGCTGCACAGGAGCAACTCGATAAGTTCTCCGCCGACTGGCAGAAGGAGGTCGAGGCCAAGTATACCGAGATTGAGAAGATGTACAAGGATTACCAGGCTGAAAGGGTTTTGCTATCGGAGGATATGCGGCGTCAGCGTGAAGAAGCCATCGTGAACAAGGAGAAAGAGGCAAAAGAGCTTCAGAAAAATTACTTTGGTCAGGAAGGAGCCTTGTACAAAAAACGTCAGGAACTGATTCAACCCATCCAGGATGAGATATACAAGGCCATTAAGGACCTTGCCACTGAAAACGGTTATGCTGTGATCTTTGACACTTCAAGTGGTCCCAGCATGATTTACACCAACCCGCGCTACGATGTAAGCGATGAGGTGCTTCAGAAATTAGGATATAAAAATTAAATTCTTACATTTGTCCAGTTTTAAAAAATCAATTAAAATGAAAAAAGTATTTGCAGTTCTGATATTTACAGGTCTATTTCTGATGTCAGGGAATGCCATCGCACAGGGCACGGTTAAACTTGGCCATATTAACAGTTCGGCAGTTTTCGCGGCCATGCCTGAAAGTGACAGCGCCCAGAAAACACTTGAAAGAGAAAGAGAATCAATGCGTAAGACACTTGAAGAACTCCAGGTTGAATTGAACAAGAAATATGAAGATTATCTTAAACTCACCCAGGATAAAACAACCAGCCAGTTGATTCTCCAAACCAAGGAAGAAGAAATGAATACACTGCAGCAACGCATGCAGAATTTCCAGCAGAGTGCAGAACAAACCCTGTCCACAAGGGGAACTGAATTGTTCAAACCTATTCAGGACAAAGCCATCAAGGCTGTGACTGATGTAGCTGCCGAGAATGGATTCACTTACATTTTCGATACCGCAGGAGGAGCGGTTGTCTACACCTCTCCTGATTCACAGGACATACTGCCGCTGGTGAAAACCAAGCTCGGTCTAAAATAAAAAGCCTTTACAGGCCTCAACGGGACCCGGAGTGCTGTAAAAGCTGCCGGGTCTTTTTATTCCTGTTTTTCTGCTTACATTTGAGATCAAATGAACTCCATGAACGAAAACGCAACCCGACCGATTGGTGTATTTGATTCCGGTGTGGGAGGTCTTACGGTGGCCAATGCCATTCGCCAGGTGCTGCCCAATGAAAGGCTCATTTATTTTGGCGATACCGCTCACCTGCCTTATGGCGATAAATCGAAAGAGACCATTATGGGTTATTCCGCGCGTATTACCCGGTTTCTGCTCGATCAGCAATGCAAGGTTATTGTGATAGCCTGCAACACCGCATCGGCCAATGCCTATGAAACCATTGTTTCCGAATCAGTTGACAGAGCCCTTGTGGTGGATGTTATCAACCCGGTTGTGGAGTTTGTAACTGCCGGTTCAAAATACAAACGTATCGGGGTAATCGGTACAAAAGGAACCATTAACAGTGGTACTTATGTGGGAAAGATCATTGCCAGGAATCCTCACATATCGGTAGAATCCCTGGCTACCCCGATGCTGGTGCCCATGATTGAAGAAGGTTTCATTTTCGATGACATCAGCAATGCCATAATCCGCACCTACCTCTCTAAACCAGAGTTATCACAGATACAGGCGCTGATCCTGGGATGCACTCACTATCCCATCATCAAGAACCAGATCAATAAATTCTTCAATTTTGAGGTTGATGTGATCGATTCCTCCCGGATTGTTGCCAACCACCTGCGCAATATTCTTGTCACCCATAATTTGCTCAATCAGAATCCTGATCCTGGGCATAAGTTCTATGTATCTGATTTTACAGATTATTTCCAGGCAATCTCAAAGCTTTTTTTCGAGGAAAATATTGCCCTGGAGAAGATCAATCTGTGGAATTAGGCCTAAACCACCCCGCATACATGATATAATCATCTGCGATACGGTTAATCATTTCAGCGGTTTGCTGCGGATCAACATCTTTAAGCCGTCTGGCCGGGACACCGCCGTAAATGCTGCCCGGTTCAACTGTGGTTCCTGTTAGCACCACCGAGCCTGCGGCAATGATGGAGTTTTCACCGATGACTGCATTGTCGAGAATCACTGAACCCATTCCGATCAAAACATTATCCCTGATTTTTGCGCCATGAAGAACAACATTGTGTCCGATGGAAACATTGTTGCCTATTTCAATGACTGAACGCTGGTAGAGGCAATGAAGCACAGTGCCGTCCTGTATGTTGACCTTGTTGCCGATCCGAATGGAATTCACATCACCCCGGACAACCACGTTAAACCAGAAGCTGCAGAGATCACCGACTACCACATCTCCGATAATGACAGCTGTTTCTGCGATATAACAGTCGTTTCCAAGCCTGGGGGTGAATCCGCGGACGGATTTGATAAGACTCATAAGCAGGAGTTTAGTTGAGGCCAAAGATAGCATAAGTCATGGCTTGTTAAATCAGAAATAATTATCATTGCCACAGAAATTCAGCGTGACAGACTATGAAAAAAAGAATCAAAGTTATTGAGCGGGAAGATGTTGTTGTAAAATTTGCCGGGGATTCGGGTGACGGAATGCAACTTACAGGGGCGCAGTTCTCAGATTCTTCTGCCTTTGTCGGTAATGACCTCGCTACCTTCCCCGATTATCCTGCAGAAATCAGGGCTCCGCAGGGCACTGTTGCAGGCGTTTCTGGTTTTCAGGTACATATCGGACATAAGGAAGTGTCTACTCCCGGCGATCTGGCAGATGTACTGGTAGCCATGAATCCGGCAGCCCTTAAGGCCAATATGAAATGGCTCAAACCGGGTGCAACAATCATTGTTGATATTGACAATTTTGATTCAAGGCATTACAAGTTAGCGGAATATATTGAGGATCCACTTGAAGATGGTTCTCTCGAAGGTTATAATGTGGTAAAAGCGCCGATTACGGATATGACCCGTGATGTGGTGAAGCAGTTCGGGCTGAGCCCCAAAACAGCGGACAAAACAAAAAACCAGTTTGTGGCCGGTATTCTTTACTGGCTCTTCAACCGTGATCTGTCAATCGGGGAAAATTTCCTGCATGAACGGTTCAGGAAAAATCCCGAACTGATTGAAGCCAATCTGGAAGTCCTGCGCGCCGGTTACAATTATGCAGAAACCATTGAAGCCATTGAAGCCACTTACCAGGTAAAGCCTGCAGAAAAGGGGGCCGGTCTTTACCGGAATATCACAGGCAATGTTGCCATTGCCTGGGGTTTGCTGGCTGCAGCAGAAAAGGCAGGCCGCAAACTATTCCTGGGCTCCTACCCCATCACCCCGGCGTCGGAGATTCTGCAGGAGCTGGCTAAAATGAAGAACCTCGGTGCGATCGTTTTTCAGGCTGAAGATGAAATTGCAGGAATATGCTCGGCCATCGGGGCCTCCTTTGCAGGCTGCCTGGGAGTCTCATCCACTTCCGGCCCGGGTTTATCACTCAAAAGCGAAGGACTTGGCCTGGCAGTAATAACCGAACTGCCCCTTGTTGTGGTTGATGTTCAGCGCGGCGGGCCTTCAACGGGTTTACCTACCAAAACCGAACAGGCCGATCTCTTGCAGGCTTTGTATGGCCGGCACGGCGAAAGCCAGTTGGTTGTACTGGCCTCTTCAACTCCTGCCAATTGTTTTGATTTTGCTTTCGAGGCTTCCAGGATAGCTATTGAGCACATGACGCCTGTAATCCTCCTATCAGACGGATATCTTGCCAATGGTTCAGAATTATGGCAAATCCCGGTGGTGAAAGACCTGCCTGAAATAAAGGTCCCGCTGGTTGATGACAACGATACCGATTATGAACCCTACCGGCGTGATCCGGTAACACTGGCCCGTAAATGGGCATTCCCGGGTCAGGCAGGTTTAAGGCATCGCATCGGCGGGCTCGAAAAGGCTGACATTACCGGTGAGATTTCCTATGATCCGCTTAATCACGAGAAAATGGTTGGCTTGCGGAATGAAAAGATTGCCCGCGTTGCCCAAAATATTCCGCCTCAGCAGGTCATGGGGGAAGTGGAAGGGGAGCTGCTTGTGGTTGGCTGGGGAGGTACATATGGCGCGCTTTATACTGCTGTTCTGGAATTGCAGGAGGAAGGGAAAAGTATCAGCCTGGCGCAGTTCAATTATATTTATCCTTTGCCTGCCAATGTTCATGAAATTTTTGGAAGATTCCAAAAGATAATCGTGTGCGAATTGAATCTGGGACAGTTTGTGGCCTACCTCCGCAGCATGCTGCCAGGTTTTAACTATTTACAATTCAATAAGGTACAGGGTCTTCCTTTCCTGATCTCCGAATTAAAGCAAAAGTTTAATGAAGTGTTGGACAGCACAAAGAAATAATCAGCCATGGAAAATATCTGCACAACTTCAATAAAGGACTTCAAAATGGAAAAACCGGCGCGTTGGTGCCCCGGCTGTGGTGGCCATGCAGTGCTTGCTGCCATTCAACGCGCTTTGCCTGAGACCGGCATCGACAAGGAAAAAATCGTTTTTGTATCCGGGATCGGTTGTTCCTCCAGATTTCCCTACTACATCAACACCTATGGCTTCCATGGGCTACATGGACGCGGACCGGCCATAGCATCAGGTATTAAACTGGCCAATCCCGATCTCAGCGTATGGCTCATTACGGGAGACGGTGATTCAATGGCCATTGGCGGCAACCATTTTATCCATCTTCTTCGCAGAAATCTTGACATCAAGATCCTGCTCTTCAACAATAAGATATATGGCCTCACCAAAGGTCAGTATTCACCAACAACACCCAAGGGAAGCATTACAAAAACATCACCCGATGGCACCATCGAAGATCCTTTCCTGCCCGGTGAGCTTGCCATGGGCGCCCAGGGAAACTTCTTTGCCCGTGTAGTGGACACCGATCTTGAAATGATGAAGGAAGTATTCATACAGGCTGCCAGGCATAAAGGAACCGCCCTGATAGAAGTACTCCAGAACTGTGTCATCTTTAATGATGATATTCATGCTGAAATCACCAGCAAAGAACTTCGTGATGAGAACCAGTTGTATCTGAAACACGGCGAACCCATGCTCTTTGGTAAAAACAAGGAATCTGGACTGATCCAGGAAGGAACCCGGTTTAAGGTGGTGAAAGTTGGAGAAAACGGAGTGCGGAAGGAAGATATCCTGGTTCATAATGCCCTGGACCATGACGATACCAAGGACTATATGCTCGTGAGAATGACTCTGCCGGATTATCCCATTGCCATGGGTGTGATTCGCGCCTGTGAGTTCAGCGTATTCGAGGATTTAATGTACAGGCAGATCGATACAGCCAGGATGAAATCGAAGATTAAATCAGTGAATGACCTCCTGACCAGTGGCAACACATTTTCGATATAATAAGATTAAGGTATAACACTTCGACTCCGCTCAGTGTGACATGCGTGTCATGCTGAGCGGAGTCGAAGCATTGCAGTATTCAAGTTATTTGATTAATTTTCATGAATTAATCTCCAGGAATTCATGGCCAAAAGAGTTGAAGAGAGTCACATTGAAACGTACTATTTTTCTGATACTTCCTTTAATCTACTGATGCAGAACCGTATCCGGAAAATACTTGTGATCTGCAGCAGCTACGATTTTTTTATGCTCGAAGAAGATGGACGTATTGACGAGCAGATCTTCAATGAATACGTTTCTCTGAATCTCAGGTATCCTCCGGTATTCATACATGCGGATTCCGCCAAAAAGGCCGTTAAGATCCTTGAAAGTGACAAGATTGACCTCATCATTGAGATGCTCAGCATCGGGGACGTTGATACTTTTGCCCTGGCCAGACAACTGAAAGAGAAGCATCCGCAAATTCCCATTGTTGTGCTCACACATTTCTCCAGGGAAGTGTCGCTCAAACTCGAAAACGAGGACCTCAGCGCCATTGATTACGTGTTTTGCTGGCTGGGCAACAGCGACCTTTTATTGGCCATTATCAAGTTGATAGAAGACCGGATGAATGCCGACTTCGATATTCAGGAAGTCGGGGTGCAGGCCATCCTGCTTATCGAGGACTCAGTGCGTTATATTTCGGCTTTTCTGCCGGTACTGTATAAAGTGATCCTCGAACAATCGATGGAGTTCATGAAAGAGGCCCTGAATGAACACCAGAAAATGCTCAGGAGGAGAGGCCGCCCCAAAATACTGCTCGCGCAGAACTATTCGGAGGCCCTGGAAATCTACCGGAAATTCAGGCATAGCATCATGGGCATCATCTCAGATGTAAGCTTTAAAAGTACTGCGAACCGTAAAGATCCTAAAATCCTCGGAGGAATAGACCTTTGCAGGCTGGTTAAATCTGAGGACAGAAATATTCCTTTTCTCCTGCAGTCCTCCGATTTATCAAATGAACAATATGCCAATGAATTGGGTACAGGTTTCCTGCACAAATACTCCAAGAACCTGTCCATCGATCTGAAGGAATATATTGTCCGGAATTTCGGTTTCGGTGAATTTGTCTTCCGGAATCCCGAAACCCTCGAAGAATATTGTGTTGCAGCTAATCTTCGCGATCTGCAGCAACTGATCATGACCGTCCCCGATGAGATTCTCATTTATCATACCCAGCGGGATGACGTTTCCAAATGGCTTAATGCCCGTGCACTTTTCCCCATCGCCCAGATATTTAAACCAGCAAAGCTCGAAGACTTTAAATCGCTTGATGATGTCAGAAAATATATTTACAAAGCCATTTCAAGTTTTCGCACCAGCAAGGCCAAGGGCGTAATTGCGGAATTCGACAGGCACCTGTATGACGAATATGTAGGTTTTTCAAGGATCGGTGAAGGATCAATAGGCGGTAAAGCACGTGGATTGGCCTTCTTCAATAGTTTCCTGAATAAAAGCCAGTTTTTCGAAAAATATCCCGGCATCAGGATCTCCATTCCTCATACGGTTGTGCTCAGTACTGAAGTGTTTGATGAATTCATGACGGAAAATGACCTGTATCATCTGGCTGTATCAGGAATTAAGGATGAGGAGATACTCAAGGCGTTTGCAAATGCCCGCCTGCCGGAACATATTTACCAGGATCTGGGGACCATCATTTTACAGGCTTCCAATCCTCTTGCCGTAAGGTCATCGAGTAAACTTGAAGATTCCTATTATCAGCCCTTTGCGGGTATCTATAACACCTACATGATACCTGTGGTGCCGGTCAAGGCTCTGGCCATCCGTATGCTGGAAAATGCCATCAAATGCGTTTACGCATCCGTCTTCTTTAAAGCCAGCAAGGCATACGCCACGGCCACATCCAACCTGATCGATGAAGAAAAAATGGGCATCATTATACAGGAAGTTTGTGGAAAACAGCATGGAGAGCGTTTTTATCCTATCATGTCAGGCGTGGCCCGTTCCATTAATTTTTACCCCATACACCCGGAGAAGGCGCATGATGGCATCGCCACCATAGCCTTCGGATTGGGAAAATGGATTGCCGAAGGTGGTACGGGTCTCCGCTTTTCGCCCAAGTACCCGCGAAAGATCATGCAATTGTCCAATCCGGATCTGGCACTTAAATCGACCCAGAAGTACTTTTATGCGCTGGATATGAATCCGGATAAGTTCGTGCCTTCGGTGGATGACAAGGTCAATCTTATCCGATTAAACATCGAGGATGCTGAATGCGATGATACCCTCCGAATGGCAGCTTCCATTTATGATCATGAGAATAACATGATCCGTGATGGATTTGACTGTTCCGGGAAAAAGATCATTACATTTTCCAATGTGCTGACACATGGTAGTTTCCCCCTGGCGGGAATTCTGGATGAACTTTTACAACTGGGTCATCAGGCCATGAACAATCCGGTGGAAATTGAATTTGCCGTTGATACTGACACTACAGGCAGAATGATGCAAAGTTTCTATTTGTTGCAGATCCGTCCTATCGTTGTGAATGAGCAGAGCATCAATTCCAGAATTGAAATAATCAATAGCGAGGAGGTTATCATTTATTCTGAAAAAGCATTGGGCAACGGAACTTACACAAACATAAAAGATATTGTGTACATTAAACCTGAAACTTTTAAGGCCAGCGACAGCGTAAAAATTGCCCAGGAACTCGAAAAGGTCAATGAAGAATTTGTCCGCAACCAGCATTCCTATGTCCTGATTGGCCCGGGTCGCTGGGGATCCAGTGATCCTTGGCTGGGTATCCCGATAAAATGGGCCCATATATCCGCTGCCAGGGTCATCGTTGAATCAGGACTCGAACACTTCCGTGTCGATCCCAGTCAGGGCACTCACTTTTTTCATAATCTGACCACCTTTGGAGTGGGATACCTGACCGTGAATCCTTACATGCATGACGGGATATGCAATATGGATTTCCTCAATTCCCGGAATGCTGCCTTTGAAACACAGTACCTGAGGCATATCCGATTTGAGAAGCCTGTGAAAATTGAAATTGACGGAAAAACGAACCGGGCAGTGGTTTATAAGCCTTAAAGCAATGAGTAACAAGTAACGAGTAACAAGCGGGATTTGGGTTTTGGGTGTGGGGACTCACCCAAATCACATTACTCAAAACCCACTTGTCACTCGTCACTGATTACTACTAATGAAATACCAACAAGGGTATACTCGTGTGATAAAAAAGTTTTTTGGTAATATTGGGTTTAAAAAGCTTGTCCACAATGTTTTGCCGGTGTGCAGTGACTGACAGTATGTTGATGTTTTTATCGCGGATCAGCTGATCGAGATCCATCAACAGGTTTTTCTGACTGACAAAATTATAGGTTACCTGGCTCTTGCCGTAGGATTTCCTGAAATATTCCATCAGACCCTCCATTTTGACCTTATCCCATGATTTAGGGTCATCACCTATGTGCACGCAATGAATATCCAGGTTTAGCTGGTCGGTAAGGTTCATGAGACTCTTGAGTGTCGCGAAATCCGATTCATCAAAATCAGTCACATACAGCACGTTTTTAACGTTCTTTTCTCCAACAAAAGTATATTTCTCCGGGATGGCCAGGAGAGGAAATGAAATCCGGTTAATTACCGAAGCTGTGACGCTGCCCATAATTGATCCTACTCCGGTCCCCTTTCCCTTGGTCCCCATAATAATCATATCGGGAAGGTAGCTATCGCTAAACCGTATGATTTCATCTTCGGGCACGCCGGGTGCAATGTCATAACTGAACTGCACGGCCGGTAAACAGCTTTCTTTCACAAAATCCTTTAAACTCTGAACAAAGCTTTTAATCGTTTCCTTTTCGCTGTCCTCGAGATTGGTGGCAACCTCTTCCCTGAGCTGTGACTGGGTCTGAACTGCGCCGGCAAGTTCAATGAGATCAAAAGCCGGAGAATAATAGGTATGAAACAGTTTTATTTCGGCACCGAGTTTACAGGCGACCTTTATGGCAAACCGACAGGCAAATCTTGAACATTCGGAATAATCAACCGGAACAAGTATTTTTTTGATCATTTGTTTGCCGGTGGCGCTATTGGAATCGAAGCTTGCAGCATTCATGGTAATAACACATTAATGGGTGAAAAGCAAGTACAATTTACAAAAAAAAGACATGGTTTGCAAATGACATGATGATATCAATCCCGAATCCTATATTTGTAAGTTGCATTTTCTAAGTTACATTTGTTTCTTTAATTTTCACCTATGAACAAAGACAAATCCGCTGTCATCATTGGCGCAGGTATCGCAGGTATTACAACCGCCATCTACCTTGCCAAAAATGGATATACTGTCAGCGTTTATGAAAAAAATGCCGGTCCCGGCGGACGTTGCGGGCAAATTCTCCGCGAGGGGCATCGTTTTGATCTGGGAGCGACCATCTACCTGATGCCGGAGGTTTACAGAAAGGTTTTTCAATCGCTGGGCATCACACCGGAAGAAAGTTTCGATTCAGTTCCCCTGCGGACACTTTATAAGATTTACTATGACGACGGCACTCAGATTGCTTTTACCACCGATAAGGAAGTACTAAAAGAGCAGTTTGAGAAGCTGGAGAAAGGAAGCTTTCAAAGATCACAGGAATTGCAGAAAAAGGGTTATGAGTTATTTCAGCTGGCCATGGACAGGCTTATCGGCAGGAATTTTTATCGGTTGACCGACTTTTTTACGCTTAAAAATGCGCTGCTTCTGCTGAAACTGAAAACCTATATCCGGCACATTACCTATGTGCGCCGCTTTTTCAGGCATGAGCATTTGCAAACCTCTTTCACTTTCCAGAATATCTATGTAGGACAAAATCCTTATAAGGCACCAGCCCTGTTTGCGATGATTCCTGCCGCCGAACTTACCGAAGGATCGCTTTTCCCGGCAGGTGGTATGTTTACCGTTACCCGTAAGCTGGTTTCAATGGCTGAAGATCTCGGCGTTCGGTTTATTTATAATGAACCGGTCATAAAAATCAAAACAGAGAAAAAAAAGGCTGTTGGCCTTGTTCTGCAAAACGGAAGCGTGATCAGGGCTTCGGTGATCGTCGCCAATGCTGATCTTCCCTATGTTTACAGGGAACTGCTGCCTGACAAAGGTATTGCAAACCGGCTCAACCGGCTGAACTATGCCTGTTCAGCCATCGTGCTTCACTGGGGTTTGGACAAAAAATACCCCGAGCTTGGACATCACAGTGTATTTCTCTCGGGAGACTACCAGGCCAATCTGAATAAAATCTTTAAGAAGAATTCCCTTGGAGGGAATCCCAGTTTTTACGTTCACGCCCCTGTCCGTTCAGATTTAACGGCGGCGCCGGAAGGACAGGATACGCTTTCGGTGATAATACCTGCCGGGCACTTTGATGAACAGCATGAACAGAACTGGAATGAACTAAAGAACAATGCCCGGGCTTCTGTGATCGACAGGTTAAAAAAACAAGGGCTTTCTGACATCGAGAAACATATCAAATTTGAGATCTGTTACCTCCCCCAAACCTGGAAAAGCCTTTTCAACCTCACCAGAGGCGCTACCTTTGGCAGTATCGGGCATAATATTCTCCAGATGGGATACTTCAGACCCCATAACAGGCATAAACGATACCGGAATCTGTATTTTACCGGCGGCAGCACCCACCCCGGCAATGGCATTCCCCTGGTCCTCCTTTCAGCCAAGCTCACTTCGGAACGTATCATCAAAGAACAAAAAGATGAATGAGCATTATCTAACCCTTTTCGACAAGATTGATTTCAATAAAATCATTGATCATCCCAATATTTTAATTGCCGCTGCTTTCTGGGATGAGGATCGTTACCTTGCGGCAAAAACATGTTACAGGTACATGCGGGCCATTGATGATCTGATCGATTGTCACAAATCAGTCCACAAAACGATCGAAGAAAGTGAAAAACAAAGGTTCGCGGACAAAGTAAATGAATGGGTCGCCATGGCAAAGACGACCCGAAACGGCAGCATGGAAGGACATGAATTGCTGGACACAATCCGGCGTTTTCATATTCCGGTATGGCCGCTTGAGGCGTTTGCACGGTCAATGATGTACGATATTGATCATTCGGGATTCCGCACGGTAAATGACTTTCTGGATTATTCCCAGGGGGCATCTGTGGCTCCGGCATCCATCTTTGTTCACCTGAACGGACTTACCAGGCAGGGTAACGAATACCTGCCCCCTGCTTTCGATGTAAAAGAGGCAGCTATGCCTTGTGCGGTTTTCAGTTACCTGGTGCATATCATCCGTGACTTTCAGAAAGATCAGATGGATAATCTGAATTATTTTGCCGACGATGCCATGACCCGGCAGGGATTAACATCGCTTGATCTGCGGAAGATCGCTGAGGGAGGTTCCATACCTGCCGCATTCCGGCGTATGATCAGGGAGTATTATGACCTGGCCGAATCTTACCGTCAAAACACCTACCGGGTAATTGAACGGATCTCTCCCCTGCTCGAACCAAGATACCAGTTAAGCCTGCAGATTATTTTCAATCTCTATCTGATGGTATATGAAAGGATTGATATTGACCACGGCAACTTTACAGGCAAAGAATTAAATCCTGCGCCGGAGGAGATCAAGAAAAGAGTGTATGAAACGATTGTTGGGTTTCAGGACAGATCAAAATAACCAGGTACTCCTAGTTTTTGGTATAAACAGCGGTGACATGATCAATCACCCCACTGCCGTCATCAACCGTGTAATTCCAGTTAATTACATCGTAACCGGAAGAGATGATGCCGGAACCTGAAATCTCATATCCGCCGGAAACGGTTTGATTGCTGACGATGAGGCTCATGCCCGATACACTTGCATAAACCGCGGCGCTGATACCATAAAAATTATCGATTATCACGCCAAAGTCATTGTCCGGATCGGGAGAAATCGCCACTGAATAAACCGAAGTGGTAGATTTGTAAATTTCGCTGTCCTCATCGCAGGTCCATTCTCCTTCAAGCTTTGCCACGGTAGCATTACCACCCACCAGATCTTCCGCAATCTCGCAGGATCCAGCTATAATTATCAGACTAAACAAACCCGACAACAACCGGATTAATCTCCTGTTTCTAATTATCGTTTTCATTTCCGTATTCTCATCATAGTTTTACTTCCAATTTCATGCCAAATTCACCTTAAATGTATTATTTTCGACTTGGCATTGTTCACCATTTACGAATATTTCATACCATAAGTTTTAAAAAACATCTTAATCAACAAGCTATGAAAACCAAAACCATTACACTCCTTGTGATTGCTGCCCTTGTGTTAATTCTGTTTTCGCGGGGATGCGGTGAATACAATAAGATTGTCACCTTGCGTGAACAGGTAAACCGCGATTGGGCAAATGTCGAGAATCAATACCAGCGTCGGGCTGACCTGATACCCAATCTTGTTGAAACGGTGAAGGGATATGCCGAGTTTGAGCAGGAAACCTATACACAGGTTACTGAGGCAAGATCAAAAGCCACCCAGGTAACCATTGACCCGACCAATATGACAGCTGAAGATATGCAGCGTTTCCAGGCTGCACAGGGTGAGGTTACCTCAGCATTATCCCGACTGCTTGCGGTAGTGGAAAATTACCCCGATCTGAAAGCCAACCAGAATTTCCTGGAATTGCAGGCACAGCTTGAAGGTACCGAAAACCGAATTGCAGTGGAACGCAGAAATTTCAATGCTACAGCAACAACATACAATACAGCGATTAAAAAATTCCCCATCGTGCTCTTTGCTAAAATGTTCGGTTTCTCTGAAAGGCCCTATTTTGAGGCAGAGGCAGGTTCGGATCAGGCACCCGAAGTGAAGTTCTAAAATCCACCCGATGAAAGCATCTGATTTTTTCACAATCGAAGGAAGAAAACTGATAGAGCAGGCAATCGCTGAATCGGAATTGCATACCTCAGCAGAGATCAGGGTGCATGTTGAGACCTTTTTCAAGGGCGATGTTCTCGATCGGGCTTCAACCGTTTTTGCACGCCTGAATATGCACAAAACCGAACTCCGGAATGCAGTCCTGATCTTTTTTGGCATCCAGAACAAACAGTTTGCCATCATCGGAGACACCGGAATTAACAGGCTTGTGCCGGAAAATTTTTGGAATGATGCCAAAGCGGTCATGGAAGATTGCTTCAGAAAATCAGAATTTTCTGACGGTCTGGCTGTTGGAGTTAAAATGGCCGGAGAACAGCTGAGAAGGCATTTTCCCCATCAGCAGGATGATATTAATGAGTTACCCAATGAAATATCCTTTGACAGTAGTGAATAATAAATACATATCCATGCGCGCTTTCCGACTTATTCCTGTATTCCTGCTAATCTCATTCAGTGCTTCCGGGCAATATATTCCGGACCCTATGGTACCCTTAAGACTGGTAAATGATTTCACAGGTATGCTTACTGAACAGGAACAGTATGATCTGAATAACAAACTTCTCACATTCAATAATGAAACTTCAACGCAGATTTATGTCGTTACCTTCGACAGCCTGCAGGGTTATGATATTGCGGATTATGGTGACCGCCTGGGTCAAAAATGGGGAATTGGTCAGCAGGACAGAGACAATGGCATTCTGGTTTTAATTAGTCCGGCCAGTCATTTGCTCACCATCCGCACGGGATACGGACTTGAAGGAGCGGTTCCTGATGCCATCTGCTTCAGGCTGATCGAAACCGTTATTAAGCCGGGTTTCAGGGAAAATAATTTTTATGCCGGCCTCGATTCTGCTACCAGCGTGCTTATGTCACTTACCCGGGGTGAATTTACCGCCGATGATTATCTGAAGAAAAGCGACAGCAGTTTACCGGTTATCGTTTTTCTTTTAATTGTGCTTTTCTTCTTCGTTTTCTTCATCGCTTCTTCACGGCACAGGTATTATTCTCCAAAGCATACCATTCCCTGGTGGATGCTAATGGGAACAGGAAGTTCTAAAGACGCTGGCTGGGGAAGCTTTACTTCCGGCAGAGGGGGATTTGGCGGTGGTGGCGGCGGTTTCGGAGGATTCAGCGGTGGCGGAGGCGGAAGCTTCGGAGGCGGTGGAGCTTCCGGTGGCTGGTGAGCAGACGGTGAGTAGCCGGTGAACAGCCGGTAAACGGTAAACGGTAAACAGTAATCGGTAATCGGGGTTCGATGTATGAAACGGTTAGTTTTAATATCAATAATACTGGTGCTTCACCTGGCGACCTACGGCCAGGTTGATACCTCAAGGTTATCATTGGTGTTTGCCGGCGATATCATGGGTCATGACGAGCAGATCACCGGCGCCTGGGATGATTCCCTCAGGGATTACAATTACGAACCTACTTTCAGGTATGTCCGGCCCTTCATTGAACAGGCAGATATTGCCATCGGCAATCTCGAGGTAACACTTGCCGGAAAGCCCTACAAAGGATACCCCCAGTTTTCAAGTCCCGATGCCCTTGCCCTTGCAGCCCGAGATGCCGGATTTGATGTTTTCATCCAGGCAAACAACCATGCCCTCGACCGGGGTCAGGCAGGATTCAGACGAACACTGCTTATGCTCGACTCACTGGATATCATCCATACAGGCACCTTCTCCGATTCATCTGAACGGCAGCTCCAATATCCGCTTATCCTGGAAAAGAAGGGTATCCGCATTGCGATTTTAAATTATACCTATGGTACCAATGGGATAACCATACCCAGGCCATTTATAATCAACCGTATTGATACTTTCCAGATCAGGCAGGATCTCAATAAGGCCGGCCTGGCCAACCCGGACTTTGTAATTGTTACAATTCACTGGGGAGAAGAATACCAGCGGTTTGAAAACCGGACCCAGCAAAATCTCGCCGGTTTCATGCTCAAACATGGGGCCGATGCCATCGTGGGTTCTCATCCTCATGTTATACAACCCGTCAAATCATATCCCGGGACCGATTCCAGTATAAATCACATGGTGGTATACTCACTGGGTAATTTTGTTTCCAACCAAAGAGCACAGTATAAGGACGGCGGTATTCTCGTTGAATTGAAACTTCTCAAGACTTCCGGAGGAACCAGGATTGAGGATTTCAGTTTTTTGCCCTCCTGGGTCCAACGTATTGATTTTGCGGGAAAATCCACTTTCCATGTTATTCCGGTAAGTTTCTATGAAAACAATACTGCCCTTTTCAGATTATCGGACCATGACCGGTATAAGATTGCGCTCTTTGCCGAGGACACGCGGAAGCATTTGAAAAATATAAAGGAAAATACATTCTTTGAAGTTTCACCCTTTCAGGGCTCTGATGAATAGGATTTTCATCCATAAACGCAGGGCTGCGCCCTGCGCTATTATGTTACGGCCTTACAGGCCTCTGTTTAACGGCTGCTGCTACTGCTACTACTCATTACTCATCACTCATTCCTCATCACTCATTCCTCATCACTAATTCCTCACATCCTCCCCCCATTTCAGTTTATCCCTCAACGTGGCATAAAAGCTCGTATTGGGCAGTCTTAACAGCTTTAGCTTGTATTCTGATTTACCGATCCTAAGCATTTCCTGATGGTTCAAATGGAGCGTGCGGTTATCCGAAGTCACCGTGTACTGTCCGCTGCGACTGTTCACACGCAGGGAGATGGTATTGTTGTCAGGAATAATGAGCGGACGAACTGTGAGATTATGGGATGAGATCGGGGCGATGATCAGATTATCCGAACCCGGCACTACGATAGGGCCGCCAACACTTAAAGAATAGGCCGTTGAACCCGTGGGAGTGGAAATAATCAAACCATCTGTCCAATAGGTGTTTAAAAACTCATCATTGATGTAAGCATCGATTGTAATAAGCGATGAGTCACTTTTAACGGTTATGTCATTCAATGCGAAATTCATGCCGTTAAATAAATCTGCAGGTTGCTTAAAACAAATCAGAGTGCGGTATTCCAAATTATACTGCCCGGCAAAAATGGAATTAAAAGCATCCGTGATGTTCTCTTTGGAAATATTGGAAAGGAAACCGAGCCGGCCTGAATTAATGCCTATAATCGCCACATTTTGCCGTATTACAAAAGGAATCGATTCAAGAAAAGTACCATCGCCTCCAATACTGATCATGAGGTCACAGGTGTTATCAAAGTCGCTCAAATCAGAAAAATTCCGGCATCCCTGGGGCTCTTTACCTGTCTCGCAACAAATAAAATCATAGAAAGGCTTATAAACAGATATTTCAGCATGATTCTCATGCAGGATCTTCATCAACTCATTGATATAGGGAATGAATCCTTGATTAAAGGTTTTTCCGAATATGGATATCTTCATTGAATTTATCTTGGTTCCTGGATCTTACATCTTAATCAAATACTGAGATACTTCATAAACATCTCATACCTGTTTTCATATAAACTTTCCATGTCATCGTGGTCCATGTAAGTGGAATGGATGGTGTAATTATAGCGTGTAAAGGTTTGAATTATGGAGGTCAGATCATTGCGGTTGATCTTCAGCGTAAGCTCCATCCGCGTTGAAGCAGAATGCGAACTGATATACATGCTCAGGATTTTGGCATCGTTGCTTTCAACAATTTGCGCGATCTGCGATAAAGAATAATCGAGTACATTCATATCCAGAACAATGATGGCTCCTGGTTCCTTAAGGGCAGTAAAATCGGCAAAATAATGGATCAGGTCATTGAGGGTGACTGCCCCCTTGTAATGGTTGTTATGATCGAGGACGGGTACTATGGTCAGGCTCAGACGTGATGCCAGTTCGATTACCTCGTAAACATGCTGGTTTTCAGTTACAAAAGGACTGAAGAGGGACAGGTTATGATTTCCGATGGGCTCTTCAGCCATATTGCTGTCATAGATATCCTTATCGGAAATCAGCCCGAGGAAGTCTTCGTTGTTAACGATGGGCAGGTGGGAGATTCTGAAAATATCCATCCAGTATAATGCTTTCTGTCCGCTATCCGATGTACGGAGAGAAGGTACTACATCAGATATTAAATCTTTTGCCAGCATACGGGAGCATATTTGTAAAACCTGCTAAATTTGCATTATTCAGAAATATTAAAGTTACTTTATATTTCCTTAATAACAAAACGGCAGGGCTATGACAAAGTTAAGTGTTAATATCAATAAAATTGCAACAATCCGTAATGCCCGCGGTGGCAGCATTCCCAATGTTACCGAAGCTGCAATAAGGTGTCAGAAGTTCGGAGCTCAGGGTATCACTGTTCATCCGCGTCCGGACGAACGTCACATCCGATACCAGGATGTCAGGGATATCCGGCCGATCATCACCACTGAATTCAATATAGAAGGTTATCCCTCCCAGCGGTTCCTTGATCTGGTATTGGAGGTTAAACCCCACCAGGCCACACTTGTACCTGATTCTCATGATGTGATAACTTCCAATCAGGGATGGAATGTTATCAAGTATGAAAAGTTCCTGCGTGATGTCATTGTTGAATTGCAGCAAAACGGTATACGAACATCGCTTTTTATTGAAACCGATCTTGAACAGATAGAAAGAGCAGCTGCAACAGGTACGAACCGCATTGAGCTATATACCGAGCCCTATGCCACCAAGTACCCTGTTGATCCAGAAAAAGCTGTCGGACCATATATCCGTGCTGCAAAGAAAGCTGCTGAAACAGGTCTGGAATTGAATGCCGGACATGACCTGAGTCTGGAAAATCTGCGGTATTTTAAGCAGCATGTACCGGGACTTCTTGAGGTATCCATTGGACATGCGTTAATTTCAGATGCTCTTTATTACGGACTGGAAAGAACCATTCAATTGTATCTTGAACAGATTTCCTGATGGAACTCTTTTACAGAAAATCAGGAACAGGTGATCCTGTGGTCATTCTTCATGGTCTTTACGGATCATCGGACAACTGGTATTCATTTGCCCGCATGTTCGGAACCGGTTATTCTGTTTACCTGGTAGATCTGAGAAATCACGGAAACTCACCCCACCATCCCGAACACAATTATAACGTTATGAGTGAGGATCTGAAAGAGTTCCTTTTGAATCATGGTATCAGGAAACCCGTCATTCTGGGCCATTCGATGGGAGGAAAGGCGGCTTTGGCCTTTGGCATGAAATACCCTGAAATGGTCAGTAAGATGATCGTTGTGGATATCTCCCCCCTGGGATACGGAAAAAATCATAATGCCCCGGAAAACACGATCCATGAGCGGATCATTCAGTCTTTGCTGTCCATCCATCCTGATATCCTCGCAAGTCGTGAAGAGGCAGACAGGCAGCTTCAAAAATCGATAGCACCTCCCGCCATCCGGCAATTTCTGCTCAAGAACCTGAAACGCGATCGTGAAGGTAAATTTTACTGGGGATTCAATCTGCAGGCCATTGCTGACAACCTCACGGCTATTTTTGACAGCGTTATACCGGAAAGTAACGGTGCTGAAGACATACCCCGATTTCCTCTGCTTTTCATCAAAGGGGAGTATTCGGGTTATATCAAATCGCATGATGAAAAAGCAATCCATGACTTCTTTCCCTGGGCCGGTATTGTAAAAATAGCAGGAGCCGGACACTGGGTGCATGCGGAACAACCCGAAGCACTATTAAAAGCCGTGCTTGAATTCATACGGACAGCATCAGCAGACAGCTGATTCCACTGATACTATTCTTCAATAACCATCCGGCTACTTTTTTCGTATACTGGACCATAACTAAAATCTCACTTTATGGACAGAAGAATATATCTACTTATTGGTGCAGTTATGCTTGGCAGTGTTATGCTTGTAAGTTGTGAAAAAGACAAGAAGGATACTGCTCCCCAGTTGCCGCCGGTTTCTGCTTTCGTTATTAATACGGAAGAATTCCAACCCATCAAGAGTACGGATAGCTACAATAATTTTGGCGCTGCCGCTTTGGCAATAGGTTACTGGAATTCGCAATTGTACGCTAACCTGGCCATTCCGGTTGCCGCATATGTGGAAGCTTTTGATCACGAGGCTGAAAGAGTGAACAATACAACCTGGAAATGGGCTTACGAAGTGGAAGGACCTGAAGCAACCTATTCTGCTGAATTGCTGGCCGAGGTCATCAATGACTCCATTTACCTGGAGATGCATGTAAGTGAATCAGGCGGGTTCCAGGACTTTGTATGGTTTACGGGTAAATGTGATATTGTAAGGTCAACCGGAGAATGGACGGTTTATGATAATCCGGAGAGCAACCTGCCCTGGATATTCATTGAATGGAACCAGGATTGGGAAGCCCAGACCTTTGACATAAGATATACCAATATTTATGAAGAGAATGAATACATTGACAGCTACATTGAATATGGAATAACCGAGGATCCCCTTTTCAACGCCTATTATATCATTTATGATTCATTGAATGATAAGGATTATGAAATAAACCTTAATACGACAACCCACAATGGCAGGGTGTATTATGACGAAACCTGGCATTGCTGGGATGAAAATTACGTGGATGTGGCGTGTGAGGAATAACATTTTGTCCTAAAATATTTAACGGTAGAGACCCCGCAGGTTATGCGGGGTCTCTTCGCGTTTTATCCACGCCCATTATTCTTCTACATATTTCTGTAATCCCTGTGTTGCAAACACCCTGAATTTTCCCTCCTGATCAGCATAGATCAGGTAGGCATCCAGGAAGTTATTCTCCTCCAGGAAAGCCATGGAACGATCCAGTCCGAATACCATGAATGCTGTCGCATAGGCATCGGCAGTCATGCAATCATCGCTCACCACAGTTGCGCTTAGCAGGTTGGAAATCACCGGGTATCCGGTTTTTGGATTTACGGTATGAACGAATTTTATGCCATCCTTTTCATAAAATTTCCTGTAATTTCCTGAGGTGGCCAGTGAACGGTTCCGCAGGGAAATAATGGCCTGCAGGTCAGATCCGGGTAGCATATTGCCTTCCTGAGGTTTGTCAATGCCTATCTGCCAAAACTGGTTCCTGTCGTTTTTGCCCTTCGCCCGCACCTCGCCGCCAATTTCTACCATGTAATTCTTTATACTAAGGGCTTCCATAAAGTCCGCAACAACGTCAACCGAATAACCCTGCGCAATGGCGTTTACATCCAAAACAATACCTTCATGTTTCTTTTCAAGGATGTCATCACGGAGGCTGATTTTATCCATGCCAACATAGAGAAGCAGGCTGTCAATAATCGTGCTGTCGACCGTTATGGTATCGGCATTTCCGAATCCCAAAGCATTTACAATGGGCCCGACAGTGATATCGAATGCGCCGTTTGTTTTTTCGTATACCTCAATGGATTTCGTAAATACAGCTTTGAATTTCTGATCAACCCGGGTTCCCGGCTCATTGCGGTTAAGCCTTGATATCACCGAACCGGGCTGATATATGGATAGAGACATGTCAAAATCAGCAAGTATGGAATCGATCTGATTTTGCAGGTTTTCACCTTTTTTGCTTTCATAGGTGACATGGTAAGTAGTCCCCTGGGCAAAACCCGCCAGTCTTATATATTCACCTTTTTTTCCGGTAAGGGTGAAAATACAGACAAGTAGAATGATTAAAACAAACAGGACAAGCTGAACGGCAGTTTTCCTGAACTTATTGTTATTTACGGTCGTCATCCGCCAAAATCATCAAAGTCAACCATTTCATCGGGCACTCCCAGATTGTAAAGCATTTTTTGTACGGCATCATTCATCATGGGAGGACCACATAAATAGAATTCAACATCTTCAGGCGCTTCATGTTTATTAAGGTATTCTTCATATAAAACCTGGTGAATGAATCCCTTATATCCATCCCAGTTATCCTCGGGCACAGGCTCTGACAAGGCTATATTGAAACGGAAGTTTGGAAATTTTCTTTCGATCTGCCTGAAATCCTCTTCATAAAAAATCTCGCGCTTTGATCTGGCACCATACCAGTAGGATACTTTCCGGTTTGTTTTAAGTGTATTAAACAGATGAAAAATATGCGACCGAAGCGGGGCCATTCCAGCTCCTCCGCCGATATATACCATCTCGCGTTCCGTATTTTTGATAAAGAATTCTCCGTATGGACCTGAAACAA
>JAFGGU010000065.1 GCA_016930375.1 Bacteroidales bacterium
ACGCTTGGGATTCTCATAGGTAAGATTCCTGAATCCGAATCCTATTGTGATGCAGTCGAATTCACCATCAGCGAAGGGCATGGCAGCCGCATCGCCCTGCATGAATTCAACAGTTGCCAAAGCGAAATGCATGGCTTTCTGCCGGGCAACTTCGAGCATTTGCGGATTCAGATCCAATCCGGTTATCTTCACAGGCTGGGCAGAGGCCTTGCTGATACCGATGGCCAGATCGCCTGTGCCACAGCAGAGATCGAGAATCCGCCGGGGATGAGTTTCCAGGCAGGCTTCTACGGTATGCCTGCGCCACTTCCTGTCGAGCCCGAATGTAAACAGGCGGTTTACCAGGTCATAGGTTTTGTGAATGCGGGAGTAGTAGGATTGGAGAGGGTGGTTTAAAGTCATATCGTTCAGTAAGGAAGGTTAAAATTAATTCAATTCTGCTAAAAGCAATTACCAAAGGGTTCATTCATTATCTTTGGTTCTAAAATTATTTGTCATGCCGAGAAAAGTTCGCGTGAGGTTTGCCCCGAGTCCTACCGGTCCCCTGCATATCGGGGGGGTGAGAACCGCATTGTTTAATTATTTGTTTGCCGTAAAGCACAAAGGGGATTTTATCCTGAGAATCGAGGATACCGATCAGGCCAGGTTTGTGCCGGGGGCTGAGGCCTACATCATGGAATCGCTTAAATGGTGTGGACTTCACTACAATGAGGGCCCGGACATCGGTGGTCCGCATGAGCCGTACCGGCAAAGCGACAGAAAAGATCTCTACCGGCAATATGCTGAAAATCTCATAAGCAGCGGGAATGCCTATTATGCTTTTGATGAACCCGACACCCTTGATTCCCTCAGAAAACAATATGAATCCGAGGGGAAGGTTTTCCAGTATGATGCTTCAACCAGGCTTACGCTGCGTAACTCACTTACCCTGTCGGAGGAAGAAGTCACCCGACTGATTGAAACATCTACCCCCCATGTGATCCGTTTCAAAATGCCTGAAAACGAGGAAATCCGCACAACCGATCTCATCCGCGGCGAAGTGACTTTCCATACCGCCCTGCTGGATGACAAGGTACTTTATAAGGCGGATGGTCTGCCCACATATCATCTGGCCCATTTGATCGATGATTTTCTGATGGAGATCACGCATGTGATCCGCGGAGAGGAATGGTTGCCGTCATTCCCATTGCATGTGTTGCTATACAAGGCTTTCGGATGGGAAAACGACATGCCCCAATATGCCCACCTGCCATTGATTCTGAAACCCGGCGGACAGGGTAAGCTCAGCAAAAGGGATGGCGACAAAATGGGTTTTCCTGTATTCCCATTGCAATGGACGGATCCGTTTACCGGTGAGGTATCTTCGGGTTACCGGGAATCGGGTTATTTTCCCGAAGCCGTGATCAACATGCTTGCTTTTCTGGGCTGGAATCCGGGCACTGAAGCGGAGTTTTTCACGCTGGATGAGTTGGTTGATGCTTTCACCTTCGACCGGGTAGGAAAATCCGGGGCCCGCTTCGATCCTGAAAAGGCCAAATGGTACAATCAGCAATACCTAAAATATAAATCCGACGAAGAATTGACATCCCTCTTCATCCCGATATTGCAGAAGAAAGGATTCCCGATCAATCCGAGGCATATTAAAAAAGTGACTGCCTTGATCAAGGAACGGCTGGTATTCCCGCAGGATTTCTGGGAACAGGCTTTTTATTTCTTCGAAGGTCCTGAATCCTATGATCAGCAAATGCAAAAAAAGGTCTGGAAGGAAGATACCCCGGGGATCATTGCATCCGTGCGGGAACTTTTAAAGGAAACCAAAGATTTTTCATCGGCCGGATTGGAGGCCCTGATTAAAAATTATATCGAACAGAACAATATCGGATTCGGAAGGGTAGCGGCTCCGTTGCGTCTGCTCATCGTGGGATCGGGGATGGGACCTCACCTGTTTGACATCCTGGAGATGATCGGAAAAGAGGAAACAATCCGAAGAATCAACAAGGGACTGGAAATGATTCAGTAGGCCCCGGATCATCTGGCCACAATATTCTGCTGATATACCGGCTGATCAGACTTCACCTGACAACAATCAGGATTTATACGGTTTTTTTTCCGTAATTTTTGATCCCATAATCCCAAACCATGGAATTTACTGCCGGTAACCACGGAGCGGGCGTCAGATCTGACTGTTTCGTTCGTCTGATCCCCACTCCTGATCAGGATTTATGCATTGATCTGAAGAGCAAGGTCGGGTCAATGTACAGTGAATCGATCCGGGATCTGTGCCGGAACGTGCTGAAGTTTTTCGGTGTTGAACAGGTAAAGCTGGAGTTGGATGACAGCGGAGCGCTGCCTTTTACAATAGCTGCCCGCCTGGAAGCCGTTATTACAAAGCACATCCAAACGGATAAGGAATATCTTTTGCCCATGCTGCCGCAAAACCTGTATTCCACGGCAAGGGATATGGACCGTGTCACGCGGCTTTATCTGCCGGGAAACAATCCCAAGCTGATGATCAATGCGGGTATCTATGGCAGTCATGGAATTATCCTGGATCTTGAGGATTCCGTGGCGCCGGAAAAGAAATACGAAGCTCGTTTTCTGGTGAGGAATGCGCTCAGATCGGTTGATTTCCATGGCGCGGAACGCATGGTGAGGATCAACCAGCTGCCGGCCGGACTGGAGGACCTGAAATTCTGTATTCCCCATGGCGTTCATCTCATCCTGATACCAAAATGTGAACACGCCACACAGGTGCTGCAAACAGACCAGAAAATCTCAGAAATCCTGGGCCGGAAAAATGATGCCATACACCTGATGCCCATCATTGAGAATGCCGCAGGTGTCATGAATGCCTATGAAATTGCCCGCGCTTCGGAAAATGTTGTTGCCCTGGCCATCGGCCTGGAGGATTATACCGCAGACATAGGCACACAGCGGACACCGGAAGGAAAGGAAACATTCTTTGCCCGCAGTATGGTTGTCAACGCAGCCAGGGCAGCCAATATACAGCCCATCGATTCCGTGTTCCCGGATATCGATGATATGGAAGCGCTGAAACGAAATGTACTGGAATCCAAGGCACTTGGCTTTGCCGGCATGGGTTGCATTCATCCCCGGCAGGTACCTGTGATCCATGAGAACTTCCTTCCGGATGAAGCCGATACACTCAAAGCAAAAAGAATTGTTGCAGCATTTGAAAAGGCGAAAAAGGACGGCTTCGGCGTTGTTGCCCTCGATTCAAAAATGATCGATCTGCCGGTGGTAAACCGTGCCCTGAGGACTATTGAAAGGGCTGTCAGGGCCGGGAGAATTCCAAAAGACTGGAGGGATACCTATGACCAATGAACTTGTAAAGAATGCTGCAGGCCGCATGGTGCCCGTTGAAATAAACGGCAAACCGGCAGTGCCTTTCATGGGAGTGGGGAAGTACCACCCGCAGGGGAACCGCTATGCTCCCAGGATACCTTCCAATATGGATTATCCGGCGGACGGGAACAAACTTGTTCCCTCCCTGAAAGAAGCACTCATCAGGGCAGGTCTTCGCGACGGAATGACCATTTCCACCCATCATCATTTCAGGGAAGGTGACCTGGTGGCCAATATGGTGTTTGATTGTGCCAGCGAGCTGGGCATTAAAAACCTGTGCTGGTTTCCTTCCGCCTCCTTTTCATGCCATGCTTACCTGCTCAAATACCTGGATGATGGCACCATCAGTCATATCGAAGGCAGCATGAACGGTCCCCTGGGCCGCTATTGCTCTGAAGGGAAGATGCGGAAAACCGCAGTCCTTAGGTCCCACGGAGGCCGATACCAGGCTATCCAGGATGGAGATGTCAAAATAGATATTGCTGTTATCGGTGCCGGATGCGCTGACGCATTTGGCAACGCCAACGGTGTAAACGGTCCCTCAGCCAGCGGCTTGCTTGGTTTTGCGGTTGCCGATGCGCAATACGCGAATCAGGTGATTGTGGTTACCGACAACCTGGTTCCCTTTCCCTGCATTCCCTGGCAGATTCAGGGAAATTACGTTGATTTCACCGTTAAGGTTGACCGGGTAGGCATTCCCGAAAAAATTGTCTCCGGTACCACCGAAGTGACCCGGAGTCCCGACAGACTGCTGATTGCCGAAATGACGGCACAGTTCTGCGACGTGACCGGCATCATTCATGACGGTTTTTCTTTCCAGGCAGGCGCTGGAGGTACAGCCCTGTCAGTAGGGAATTTCTTTGCCGATATCATGCGGAAGAAGGGAATAAAAGCCCGTTTTGCCAGGGGGGGAAGCAACAAGTACCTTGTTCAGATGCTTGAAGAAAATCTGGTTGAATACATCCTCGATGGGCAAACCTTTGATCTTGAAGGCGTTCGTTCTATCCGGGATAATCCCAGGCATGTGATGACCAGTCCCTTTACCAGCTACAATTACCACAGCAAGGGCAATTTTGCCGGTATGGTGGACGTTGTTATCCTGGGTGCCACGGAGGTGGACCTGAATTTTAACGCAAACGTGGTGAGTCATTCCGACGGATACCTGCTTCACGGCATCGGCGGCTGGCAGAACTGCCTGTTCGGTAAAACGGTAATCCTCCCGGTTCCCTTGTTCCGCGACCGCATACCGGTTATCCGCGATGAGGTGACAACGCTTTGCGGACCCGGAGAACTGATTGACGTGATCATAACGGAACGCGGCATCGCCATCAATCCGTTGCGAACCGATCTCCTGGAAAAAGTCCGGGGATCGGGTCTGCCCGTTAAGACGCTGCGCCAGTTAAAGGAGGAAGCTGAGGCCATATGCGGCATTCCGCAGAAACCACTATTTACGGATAAGATCGTCGCAGCCATCAAGTGGGTGGATGGGACAGTGATTGATGTGGTGAAACAAGTGAAAAGTGAAAAGTGAAAAGTGAAAAGTGAATGGTGAAATATTTAAGGAATTATGGCCAAATATACGATTGTAACGATGCCCGGTGACGGCATTGGCCGGGTGGTAATGAAAGAGGCTCTCAGGGTGCTTGATGCCGCAGGTTTTGATGCCTCGTATGTCGAAGGTGATATCGGTTGGGATTTCTGGTGCAGGGAAGGAAATCCTTTGCCGCTTCGCACCATTGAACTCCTGCAGCAGCATAAAACTGGACTTTTTGGCGCCATCACATCAAAACCCAAGGAAGAAGCAGCCGCGGAGCTTTCACCCGACCTGAAGGGGAAGGGCTATGTGTATTCAAGTCCGATTGTCGGATTGCGTCAGATATTTGACCTGGATATTTGCATCCGGCCATGCCATACTTATCGGGGAAATCCCCTGAACTTCATCCGGCGTGGAGCTACGGGTGAGGTGGAGGAGCCGGTTGTGGACGTTGTAATTTTCAGACAAAATACCGAGGGTTTATATTGCGGTGTTGAGTGGGGCCGACTCGAAGGGATTGTATACGATGCCATGCTGACACATAAAAGCTTTGTCCGGAATTTCGGAAATGTGCCGCCTGAAGAAATCGCCGTCTCAACCCGGATTTTCTCCCGGAAAGCCACAGAAAGAATTTTAAGGTCAGCTTTTGAGCATGCTTCGAAGAACGGCTATAAATCTGTCACCTTGTGCGAAAAACCCAATGTGATCCGTGAAACATCAGGCATGATGTACAATATGGCGAAAATAATGCAAAAGGAATACCCGTCGATTGAACTCTGGAATACCAATATTGACGCGCAGATGATGTGGCTTACCAAGAATCCTGAGGATTATGGGGTTATCGTAGCCGGCAATATGTTCGGAGACATTGTTTCGGATGGATTTGCCGGCCTGATCGGTGGTCTTGGCTTTGCCTGCAGTGCCAACCTGGGGAAAGATATTGCCGTATTTGAACCTACCCATGGTTCTGCCCCCAAGTATGCCGACTACCCTGTTCCGATTGTTAATCCCATCGCCATGATCGAATCAGCCTGTATGATGCTGGAACATCTTCATGAAAAGGGAATGGCTGAAAAGATAAGAAGTGCCATTGCTGCTGTAATAAGCGAAGGTAAGGTGCGTACCTATGATATGTTAAAGATGAAGGGAAGTCCGGATGTGGTAAAAAAGGGGGCAGCGTCGACGGCGCAGATGGGAGATGCGATTATTGAGAAAGTGATGAGTAATGAGTGATGAGTGACAACTATGGAAAGCGTTAAAAAACTATGGCCCGAGTTGGAATGGATCCGCGATAAGGTACTTCGCGAAAAAACTGCCCGAACCTGGGAACTGGCTTTGGAGAAAAGCGTTCTGAAGGCCGAAGATCTTTATACGATACCCTTTACCCTGCTGGCAGGTCCCGATTTGCAGGTGAGTTTCATGGATCATAAAAGGGCTGTGGTGCATATCGCTTATGAGAGCGGGCAAAAATTCAACCTGTTTTTTAAGAACAGTCTGCCCGTGAATATGGACATCCTTGTCGCCGGGGCCATACTTGCCGATGTGGGCAAACTACTGGAATACGAACTCGATGCTGCCGGCAAATGCATCCAGGGAAAATACGGGGAGTACATACGCCATCCTTTTTCGGGACTGTCACTGGCTGAGCAATGCGGTGTTCCTCCCGAGGTATGCCATATCATTGCCACGCATGCGGGTGAGGGTGACCTGGTAAAGCGCTCCACGGAAGCATATATTGTGCATCATGCGGATTTTATGACCTTCTTGCCTTTTAAAAGCAGATTGAAATAAATCATGACAATCATTGAAAAAATTCTTGCCTCCCACTCCGGGAAAGACAAGGTAGTTCCGGGAGAGATCGTAGATGTTGCAATTGATGTGAGACTGGCGCGTGATTTTGGAGGAGCAGGGGTAGTCAGGAATCTTCAGATCAATAACCTGGGTATCGCCGATCCCGGCAAAACCTTCTTCACCTTTGACTGCAATCCCACAGGATCGGATCAGCAATATGCTGCCAACCAGCAGAAATGCAGGTTATATGCCCGGCAGAATAATATCATGGTTTATGATATCAACGCGGGGATTGGCACGCACATTGCCATTGATGACGGGCTGGCTGCCCCGGGATCAACACTGGTATCCACCGATTCACATGCCAACATACTAGGTGCTGTGGGCGCCTTTGGACAGGGAATGGGCGACCGTGATATTGCGGCGGCCTGGTCACGCGGATCCGTTTGGTTTAAGGTGCCGGAATCGGTAAAGATCATACTCACCGGAGAAAGACCGGAACATATATCGGCCAAGGACATTGTTCTGAATTTACTAAAGAAATTCGGAGCCGACGGACTCCTGGGATATTCGGTTGAGTTGTATGGTGATGAAACGGAAGTGATGACACTGGATGAACGGATCACCATATCCTCCATGGCCACTGAAATGGGTGCCATAGCCATTCTTTTTCCTCCTTCGTCGGGAATAATTGATTACTGCCTCTCACGATCATACCAGGTTTTTGAGCCGGCTTTTGCCGACCCTGATGCGGCATATGCTAAATCCTTTGAACTTGACCTGGAATCATTCGTTCCGGCTATAGCATTGCCCGGGAAGCCCCATGATGTGGTGGCTGTTAAGGAGGTCATGGGAACCAAAATCGATTCCGTGTTTGTTGGGAGTTGCACCAATGGCAGGATGGAAGACATGCGGGAAGCGGTCAGGCTCCTGGCGGGCAAGAAAGTTGCACCCGGTGTGGTTCTTAAGATTGTTCCTGCCACGGATGAGATCTGGAACAGATGCCTGCATGAGGGCCTGATCGAGGTTTTTAAGTTATCCGGAGCTTTATTCGGTAATGCAGGGTGCGCAGGATGCGCATCCGGACAGATCGGACAGAATGGTCCGGGAGAAAGAACGGTAAGTACCGGCAACCGGAACTTTGAAGGCAAGCAGGGCAAGGGTGAGGTATACCTGGCCTCAGTGGCAACTGCTATAGCATCGGCCATCGCCGGACATATCACAACTGAGGATTCAATGCCACTGACCCCGTCGGTTTTCACGGCTGACGTAAGTAAGGTCACTGTAAAGACAAGCGTCGGCTTGCCTGAAGCCAGCCGGAAAATGGTCCTTGAAGGTAAGGTTTGGCTCATCCTGCACGACAATATTGATACCGATATGATTTATCACAACCAGCACCTGGCAGTTACCAGCATGAAGGAAATGGGCCGGTTTGCGCTGGGCAACCTGAAAGGCTGGGAGGATTATCCCCAAAAGTCAGAACACGGTGACATCATTATCACCGGGAAGAATTTCGGAGCGGGAAGTTCCCGGCAACATGCAGTGGATTGTTTCAGGGCACTGGACAATCAGGCCATTCTGGCAGAATCATTTGGAGCTATTTATGAACGAAATGCCATCAATGCCGGATTTCCTGTTCTGACTTATAAAGATCTGGATGCACTTCAGCTTGAAAACCGCGACACCGTGATCCTTGATTTGGAAAAAGGAAATCTGACCAACAAAAGGAATAACAAAACAGTTCAGGTGGGAAAGTTTTCAGAGGTGCAGCGGATGATTTATGAGAGGGGGGATCTGTTGAGAATGTAAGATTAAAGATTGCAGATTACAGATTAAAGAAGAACACTCATGGCGAAACAAACCTTCGTAGAAAAAATATTAAATGCACCTGTCGGAAGCATTGTGTTTCACAAACCCGATATCATACTGAGCCACGACAATACCGCCAGTATTGAAAGCACCTTCCGCAAAATGGGCGGCGACAGGGTTTATGACCCGGACCAGCTGCTCATCGTGCTCGATCATAATGCGCCACCGACCAGCAGCAAACTGGCCAATGATTACCAGCAGATACGAAGTTTTGTCAAAGATCAGAATATCAGGAATTTCCACGATGCGGGGGACGGCATTTGTCATCAGCTGATGGAGAAGTACGCCCGGCCCGGCATGGTGGTTGTCGGAAGTGACAGTCATACCTGTACGGCCGGAGCCTTTAATACTTTCGCCACAGGCATTGACCGTACTGAAACGGCCGGATTGTGGAAACAGGGAGAAACCTGGTTCAGGGTTCCCGAGTCCGTAAAGATCATTCTTCATGGCTGTTTCCCGGAGGGAGTGTATGCCAAGGATCTTGCCTTGTATATTATTGGCATGATAGGATCAGCAGGAGCCGATTACATGTCAGTGGAATTCCATGGTGACGGCGTTAAAAGTCTCACCGTGGCAGACAGGATGACTGTTGCTAACCTGGCTTCGGAGATGGGAGCCAAGAACGCTGTTTTCCCCGCTGATGAAAGGCTGACAGCATATCTGGGCATGGAATATGCAGGTATCTGGGCTGATCAGGATGCCAATTACCTGAAAGTTTATGAAATAGACCTTTCAGGATTATTTCCGCTGGCATCCTGTCCTCACCACGTGGACAATGTGAAAAGCATTGATGATATAAGCGGAATACCTGTTGGTCAGGCATTGTTAGGCACATGCACAAACGGCCGCATTGAGGATCTCAGGGTTGCAGCCGAAATACTTAAAGGAAAAAAGATAGCTGAGGGTGTTCAATTGATCGTAACGCCTGCATCCCGGGATGTATACCTGCAGGCAATCCGGGAAGGTCTTGCAGAGATATTTCTGAATGCCGGAGCCAGCATCCTTACCCCCTCCTGTGGTCCCTGCCTGGGAACAGGCCAGGGGATACCGCCTGACGGCATTAGCATTATCTCTACTGCCAACCGGAATTTCCTGGGCAGGATGGGTAATCCAAAATCAGCCATCTATCTGGCTTCACCCGCGACAGTTGCAGTATCCGCATTATACGGTGAAATCACCACACCTGCAAGAACCAAAATATACTCCAGGTTTCCCTACCATATGGAACAAACAACAACGGTAACCGTGGGTGCGGCGGATGATCGTCTTTCCAACGGTGTCTGGAACTATAAGGATGCGGATAACCTGAACACCGATCAGATGTTTGCCGGAAACCTGACCTATGAGATCAACAGTGCCCAGCCTGAAAAAATTGCGCCCCATCTCCTGAAAGGTTTCGATGAGAAATTTGCCGCCAGGGTTAAACCGGGTGATATCATGGTTTGCGGCAGAAACTTCGGGTGCGGGAGCTCCCGGGAACATCCGGCCGTGGGTCTGGTGTACCTGGGCATCCGGGCAGTATTGGTCAGGTCGGTTTCCAGGATATTTTTCCGTTCATCCGTAAACCAGGGATTGCCGATCTTGGTGGTGCCTGAAGCGGTTGACGCATATCGGCCGGGAGATCAGGTGGAGATCGATATGGCTGCAGGCAGCATAAAGGTCGGGGAAAGAATTTTCAGGTTCAGTCCCTTACCGGATAAATTGCTGCAGATATTGGAGAAGGGGGGATTGGTGAATTATATCGTAAACAGTAATCAGTAATCAGTAATCAGTAATCAGTAATCGGTAATCGGTAATAAATACCGAACACCGAACACCGAATACCGAATACCGACTGACTGACGCCGAATAAACTTAAAATGATAAATTATGAGTACCAATTTTGGGATACAACAGGCACTGAAGGATCTTGGCATTGAAGCAGTCAATCCGGGTTTGTGCACCGGGACAAAATGGGTTGAAACATCCGGTGATGTGCTAACCTCCTTCTCACCGGTTGACGGAAGCGCAATTGGAGGGATCAGGCAAGGCACCCGGGCAGATTATGAAATGTTGGTAGCCCGGGCTGGCGAAGCATTCAGGGAATGGCGAATGGTACCCGCTCCAAAACGTGGCGAAATTGTGCGGCTCATGGGTATTGAACTGAGAAAATACAAAGAGCCTTTGGGAAAACTGGTGAGCTGGGAAATGGGTAAAATCATTCAGGAAGGAATGGGCGAGGTGCAGGAGATGATTGACATTTGTGACTTTGCTGTGGGGCTTTCGAGGCAGCTTTATGGTTTGACCATGCATTCGGAACGCCCCGGCCATCGGATGTACGAACAGTACCATCCGCTGGGGATAGTTGGCGTGGTATCAGCTTTCAATTTTCCGGTTGCTGTATGGTCGTGGAATGCCATGATCGGGCTGGTATGCGGAGATGTGGTGCTCTGGAAGCCTTCCTCCAAGGTACTGCTGTGTGCCATTGCAGTTCATAAGATCATGGCAAAGGTACTTGCTGAAAATCATGTGCCTGAAGGCGTAATCAACTTAGTCGCCACCAGCTCGAAATACCTGGGAGATGATCTTTTCAAAGACAAAAACCTTTCGCTCATTTCATTTACAGGTTCAACAAAGATCGGAAAACAGGCCGGCCGACTGGTAGGTGAACGCCTGGGCAGAACCATCCTGGAACTGGGAGGCAATAATGCCATCATCATTACCCCGCATGCCGACCTTGAACTTGCATTGCGTGCCGTGGTATTCGGTGCAGTGGGCACAACCGGGCAACGTTGTACATCCACGCGGAGGATCATTCTGCATGAATCGCTTTTTGACAGCTTCAGCGACAGACTGGTGAAAGTTTACAGGAGCCTCAAAATCGGCAATCCTCTGGACCCCGGGACCCATGTGGGACCGCTGATCGACAGACAGGCCGCGGAACATTTCTTCCATGCGGTAGAGGAGGTGAAAAAGGCCGGCGGAAAGATCATTTATGGAGGGACCCCCTTTAATGACGGAGATGGTACCTCGGGTTGCTATGTCGTGCCCTGTATTGCCGAAGTGGAAAATCATTTCCCGGTTGTGCAGGAAGAAACCTTTGCGCCCTTGCTTTACCTGATCCGTTACCGGACCATCCAGGAAGCCATACGATTGCATAATGCAGTTCCCCAGGGCCTGTCTTCTGCTCTGTTTTCGAACAACCTGCAGGAAACGGAGGCGTTTTTATCACATGCGGGCTCTGATTGCGGTATTGCCAATATCAATATCGGAACGTCGGGCGCAGAAATCGGAGGTGCATTCGGGGGCGAGAAAGACACCGGGGGAGGACGTGAATCAGGATCTGATGCATGGAAAGCCTATATGCGGAGGCAGACCAATACGATTAATTACAGCGGTGCGTTGCCGCTGGCGCAGGGGATTGAGTTCAAGATCAGTGACAAGTGACAAGTGAATAGCGGGATTTGGGCAGGGGGGTAGCGCATATTTGAACCTCTGAACTTCCAGGAACATTAGAAAAATTATTTCCATGAAAATAGGCATACTGCACGAAACCAAGATCCCTGTAGACAACAGGGTACCCCTCACTCCCAGGCAATGTAGACTTATTGAAGAGGAATTTCCAGGTGTGCAGGTTTTTGTGCATCCGGGCAACTACAGGTGTTATACTGATAAAGAGTATAAGGATGAGGGCATTGTGGTTACCAGCGATCTGAGAGACTGTGATGTTCTGCTGGGTGTGAAGGAGGTTGACCCGGTGCGGCTGATCCCCGGTAAAACCTATTTCATCTTTTCACATACCATTAAGAAACAAAGTCATAATAAGGAACTTCTGAGGGCGGTACTTGACAAGCGTATCCGGCTGGTTGATTATGAAACACTCTCGGACAGCAAAGGAGTGCGTATCATTGGCTTTGGACGCTGGGCAGGACTGGTTGGCACCTTCCTTGGAATCAGGGCCATGTGCATCAGGCAGAATCTTTGTGTATTACCGCATCCCAAGGAATGCAAGGGACTGGAGGAAATGTTGAAAATGGTCGCCGCTCTCCCTTTGCCCCCCTTCAGAATTGCCATGACCGGTGACGGCAGGGTGGCAGGCGGATCAGAGGAAATGATGAATGCATTCGGGATAACCAAGGTTACCGTTGAAGATTACCTCAGCCAGGTGAAACTTGAAAAGCCTGTTTATGTTCAGCTTGATCCTGAAAAGTACAACCGGAAGCGTTCGGGTGGAATCTTTGACTTACAGCATTTTTTCAAAAACCCGGGGCAATATGAGAGCCATTTTAACCGGTTCTGTGATAAAACGGATCTCCTGATCATGGCAGCCTATTGGGATCCGGGAGCGCCTGTTTTATTTACGCGGGAAGAGATGAAAAATGCGAGTTTCAGGATCAGTGTAATCGCTGATATTACCTGTGACCTGAATGGATCGGTGCCCTCCACCATCAGGACAACCACTTTTGAGGCGCCCTATTATGATTATAATCGTTTCACCGGGAAGGAGGAAGCTGCTTTCAGTAATCCCGGGAATATCACCGTAATGGCTATTGACCATCTTCCCAATGGCCTGCCGAGGGAAGCCTCAACAGATTTTGGTCATAACCTGATCAAAAACGTTCTGCCCTTACTTCTTTTCGGGGACAATGAAAACATTATCAAAAGAGCAACCATTGCCGAAAAAGGAAAACTTTCCCCCCATTACAGTTATCTGGCAGAATGGGTTAACCAGCCGGAATAAATCAGGAAACATGAAAAAATTACTGATCATTGGCGCAGGCCGTTCAACATCAATACTCATCCGCTACCTCGAAGAGAATGCGCAGAAGTATGGCTGGGAAATCACTGTCGGAGACCATGATCTTCAAACGGTAAAGGCCAGGGTTCTGCCTGCCACACGCGCTGTAGCGTTTGACGTCTTTAACGAACAGCAGTTAAATGAAGAAGTACAGGGAGCAGATGTCGTGGTCTCGATGGTCCCGGCACGTTTTCATCCGCTGGTGGCGCTGTCCTGCCTGAAATACTCCAGATCGATGCTCACTGCTTCCTATGTTTCGCCTGAGATGGCGGATATGGAGGCCAAAGCCAAATCACAGGGAATCCTTTTTCTGAATGAAATGGGGGTTGATCCCGGTATTGATCACATGTCGGCCATGCGGGTCATCAACCGCATCCGGGAAGCAGGTCATGACTTGCTTTGTTTTGAAACTTTTACCGGAGGTTTGATTGCTCCTGAATCGGACAATAACCCCTGGCATTATAAAATCACCTGGAATCCACGCAATGTGGTTCTGGCTGGACAAGGGGATCCGGCCAGGTTTATCCAGGAAGGAAAATTCAAATACATCCCTTACCACAGGCTTTTTCGCAGAACCGAGTTAATTGACATTGAGGGTTATGGTAAATTTGAAGGCTATGCCAACCGGGATTCATTGAAGTATATTGAAAAGTACAATCTCCAGGATGTTCCCACGGTTTACAGGGGAACCCTTCGCCGCCCGGGATTCTGCCGCGCCTGGGACGTTTTCGTTCAGCTGGGAGCCACAGATGACTCATTCACGCTGCAAAACACCGAAGAAATGACGTACAAGGAATTCATCAATTCGTTTCTTTACTACAGCAGGGAGGACCCGGTGAAAACCAAGCTCTATCAGTACATGCATATCGACCAGGATTCGGATATCCGTGAAAAGCTGGAATGGCTCGGCATTTTTGATGACACCAGAATCGGGTTGAAAAATGCCACGCCGGCGCAAATCCTTGAACATATCCTTTGTAACAAATGGGCTTTGGAGCCAGGCGATAAAGATATGCTGGTGATGTGGCATAAATTTATTTACAGGAGCAAAGGCTGGGAAAAACCAACCCTGTTAACTTCATCGCTCGTTGTAACCGGAGATGACCCGGTCAATACGGCCATGGCTAAAACGGTAGGGCTTCCCCTTGCCATAGCCACAAAAATGGTGCTTACAGGCCAGATCAGGTTAAACGGTGTTCATATTCCCACCATCAGGGAGATCTATGAACCCATTTTGCAGGAACTGGAAAACTATGGTATTGGGTTCAGGGAGAACAGCAGGGAGCTTAATGGGGAATAAGTAACCGTCATTCTTTCTTTTCTGCATAGCTGAGTACCAGGAACAATGCCCTGCCATCGTGGTAACAGCTTTTCCACGGATGCGCCTTCGACCTGGTTTTGTTACCCGGACTCTTATCCAAGCCGTTATTATACCAGCCGCCATATTGATGATCAATGATTTCCTGAGTGATATAAGACCACATTTTAGGAATAGCCTCCCGGTAAGCTTTTTCTTTGGGATACAGCGTGGAAAACAAAGCCAGCGCATGCCATGCTTCAGCTTGTGCCCACCAGGTCTTGGTGCTGTCGACGATTTCTATTTTATCACCCGGGGAGAACGTATATCCCTTATCGTACAAACCGTAATAATTTTGATCAAAGCCATATGCCAGGGTATGGTCGATGAGTTTTTTGGCAATTTCCAGGGTTGCCTGGTCCGGATCGCCATGCAGCGTTCGGGAGGCATCCACCAGCAGATAAGCTGTTTCTATGTTATGGCCAAAAGAAATATGATCAAGATGGATATTCTTCAGGATAGATGCCCGGGATGAATCTTTAGTGCTTACAGGTTCCCAGTTTTTCGAAAAGAACAGGTTCAGGTAACCCGATGGATTTACCATGGTATCCCTGATCAGATCAAGCATTTCCGCAAGTCTTGCCCTTACCGGTTCCTCGGGCAACACCTGGAAGGTTGCAGTAAATGCTTCCAAAAGGTGGATACTTGTATTCTGATCTTTCAAATCGGGACCTCCCCAGGCAGCACGTTTTACTGCATCCTGAACAGAAAAACCATATTCTGCAACGTTTTCAGGTATGGTGATGTTGAAATAGCCTTTACCAACAGGATCATGGGCATAATTCTCAAGCCAGCCGAATGCCTTGTTTACCCATTCCAGCACCTGAGGGTCCTTGTTTATTTGCGCGTATTCCGCCAGTGCGAAAAGCGCAAAAGCATTGCCGTAAGTCAGTTTGAAAGAAGGATCAACCGTCTGGGAAGAATCTGAAAAATAGTACTGGTAAAAGCCGCCATGTTCCGTATCCCACATAGAGCCTGTAAGGAACTGATAACCGTGGTCAGCCGCTTTTTTGTACACGGGGTTATCAGGGTAAACCCGGGCAGCCCTGGAGGCCGTCCACAGACCGCGGGCTTGTGTGACCAGCATTTTATCCTGGTTGGATGATAAGGTCCAGTCGTATTCAAAGTTAGTCCAGTATCCCCCGTGAATGGTATCAATAATTCGCGGATACCAGGTCTGGAGGAGGCTATTGAGCTCGGTTTCAATCGCAGCGACTGGAATTCCCTGCAGGGGGGTAGTTCTGTTGGGAGATTTGCATCCCGCCAGAGCAAGCAGGGTAAAACAAAGCAATAAGCAGTTTCTTACAGAACCTAATTGCATTTTCATGGGAGGATTTGTTGAAATTAATCGTTTAAAGATATAAATTTTATCGTGCTTTTGACCGGAGTTTTTTGCAGTGCCGGGGGGCAAACGGTTTGTTCCGCAGCTTCCTGTGAAAAAGATACCACAGATCCTGCGGTTAAGGAAATGTCAGCTGTGTAAAAAAATTTGTTTAGTATCTAAATAATATTTACTTTTGTATAGATACTAAACAATATGAATCATGAATGAAGAACTTCGTTCCATCATTGATCTTTTCACCAGAATCCTGCATCTTTATTCGGTAATTGACAAGAAGCCCAAGGACTTTGGCACCGGGGATCTCCTGTATGTTAGTGAAATTCATGCTATTCATTATATCGGCGGGAATCCGGAAATCAACATGACACAGCTGGCGGAAATATCCGGGGTGACCAAGGGAGCCATTTCACAAATCGTTAAACGGCTCGTCCGCAAACAGTATATTGCCTTGTACAAAACTAAAAATAAAAAGGAAGTGAACCTGAGGCTTTCCGATAAGGGGTACATCATCAACCGGCTGTATGAGGAATTTGAGAAGGAGCGGTTTGTTTTTGCCGAAAAACTGTATGAAAATGCATCCAGGGAGGATATTACCCTGATCCGGAATCTTTTCACAAACATTTATGAAAACATGAAACAAATGACGAGCATTGAATAATATTTAGCACCTAAACTATACCGTTATGAAATATTTAATCGTTGTATGTCTTTCTTTTCTTACATCTTCCATGGAGGCACAAAGTATTTTACGGGAATACATTGCCCTGGGATTGGAGAACAACCTGGCGTTAAAACAAAAAGAATCCGGTTATCAGCAAAGTCTTGAGGCTTTGAAGGAGGCACGTGGCCTGTTTTATCCTTCTGTATCCATCAATGCGCGTTATACGGTCTCAGAAGGAGGCCGGGTAATTGATTTTCCCGTCGGGGATCTGATGAATCCGGTATATTCAACACTAAACCAGCTCACTTCCTCAAACATGTTTCCTGTGATCGAAAATGAAGAGATCCGGTTTCTCAGGCCAACCGAGCATGAAACCAAGATCAGGCTTATTCAGCCTGTCTTTAACACCGATTTGTATTACAATGCGAAAATCAAAGAGGAGCTGAGTGTTGCGGAAGAAATCAGTGTTGATCAATACAAAAGAGAGCTGGTTGCTGAGATCAGCAAGGCCTATTACACGGTGGGCATGACTGTTGGTCTTTTCCGGATGCTGGAAGAAACCCGGCTTTTGCTGGTGGAAAATGTGCGGGTAAATACCCGGCTTTTTGAAAATGACAAGATTACGCGAGATATTTTGCTGCGTTCGCAAACCGAGCTCAGCAAGTTTGATCAGCAACTGCAGGTAGCCCTGAAAAACAAGCAGGTTGCTTCGGCGTATTTCAATTTTCTGCTGAACAGGCCCCTCAGTGACAGTATCCTGGTTGAAACGCCCGTTGTTGCAGTCATGCCGGAGGGAATGCCAGAGGACTATTCCCAGCAGGCGGTGCTCAACCGCGAAGAAATAAAAAGCCTGGAAAAGTACGGTCGCATTTCTGATCTGAACATCAGCATGCACAGGTCATCGGGTTTGCCTGATCTTTTTATCCTGGCAGATTATGGTTTCCAGGGTGAAGAATATCAGTTCAACAAGGACCAGGATTATTTGCAGGCTTCTATCGTTTTGAGCTGGGACATTTTCAGCGGACTGCAGAACAGGTCAAAGATCAGGCAGGCCCTGATCCAGCGCGAAATGGTTGAAGACCGGCTCCATGAGGCCAAAAGCCGTATTGAGCTCCAGGTAATCAATTCACTCCATGTGCTGAAGGCCTCGGAACTTGCCACTCAGGCGGCTGAAAGCCAGGCAAAAGGCGCCCGTGAAGTTTTCAGGCTGGTCCATCGAAAATACGAAGAAGGACAGGCCAGTCTCATTGAGTTCATGGATGCCAGAAATTCACTCACCCAGGCAGAGGAGAACCTGATCCTATCGCGTTACTCTTATCTGTCAGATTATGCTGATTTTGAAAAAGCCATCACCCATCCTATTAACCAATAAACCCAAGGATATGAAAAAGAGTTGTTTGTTAATTGCGGTTGTTCTTTGCACTTTTTTGTCGTGCAGGCCAAAACCCGCAGAAGAACCTGCTGCTGAAATGGCACGCGTTAAGGTAACCGGAGTAAGGCATGAAAAGATGAGTCTTCCAGTGAATGCCAGCGGGCTGGTTGTTCCGTCGAGAGAAATCAAACTGTCGTTTAAAACCGGCGGCGTTATTGCAGGTATCCTCGTTGCCGAAGGAGATAAGGTCAGCAGGGGGGAGATTCTGGCAACGCTGAACCTCTCTGAAATTGAAGCACAGGTCAGACAGGCAGCACAGGGTTATGAAAAATCCTTGCGCGACCACAACCGCGTGAGGAACCTTTATGCCGACAGTGTGGCTACCCTGGAACAACTTCAGAATACTGAAACTGCCATGAACGTCAGCAAGGCTGTCCTTGAAATGGCGACTTTTAACCTGCAGCATTCGCGCATCGTAGCACCGGATAACGGGATCATCCTGAAACAGCTTGCCGAAGCCAACGAGGTCATCGGGCCCGGTTATCCCGTATTCCTCTTCGGAGCCAGTGGCAAGGGATGGAAGATCAGAACCGGATTGGCCGACAGGGATTTTGTCAGGATCAGTCCGGGAGATTCGGCCCGGGTAACCCTGGATGCCTATCCCGGCATCGAATTCAAAGCCATTGTCAGCCAGGTAGGAGAATCTGCAAATCCCTATACCGGAACTTACGAGGCCGAACTGGATCTGCAGCATTCGGATTATAAGCTGGCAACAGGATTCGTGGCTAAACTTGAAATCTTTCCGGGCAAGAAAGAAGACTACCTCTATGTACCCGTGCAGGCATTGGTCGAAGCTGACGGAAATAACGGTTTTGTATATACTGTAAGTGATTCCATGAAAGCCAAAAAAATCAGGGTCAACATCGTCCGCATTTATGAATCATCGGTGGCATTATCCAGGGACCCGGGGATCTCAGATAAAGTAATCACAGAAGGCGCAGCATTTCTTTCCGACGGAGAACCGGTGATCATCGTGGAATAGGGTGAAATCATGAATTAATAAATCAGGAAGCATGAAAATCACAGATATAGCAGTTAAAAACTACCAGTTTACCCTGGTAATGTTCCTGTTACTTGTGGCATTGGGGATCTATTCTTTTCTTTCGATCCCGCAATCGGAAGATCCTGAATTTGATGTACCGGTGATTCCCATATACGCGATATACCCCGGTGCATCACCGGTTGATCTGGAAAAACTGGTGGTCGATAAGATCGAAAAAAGCCTGAGTGAACTGGATGACATCCGGAAAATTGAAACAACCGTCAAGGATGGTGTGGCTGTGGTGGTAATTGAGTTCACTGCAAAAGTCGATCCGGATGAGAAATTCGATGAAGTGTCGCGACAGATCAATTCCATACGGTCCTCCATGCCACAGGACCTGTACAGCCTGGATGCCATTAAAGTTTCTGCCGGTAACACCAATATCATACAGAGCGCTTTGGTATCTGAAAATTTTTCCTACGCCGATCTTAAAAAATACGCCGAAGACATCACTGACCAGATTTCAGCCATACCCAGCATTAACAAAGCCGAAGTGATCGCATATCCCGAAAGGGAGTTGCGAATTGCCATTGATTTGCCAAAGCTTTCGCAACTGAGGCTGTCCCTTACCCAGGTAATGGGCTCCATTCAGAGTGAAAATGCGAATATTCCGGGTGGAAGTGTTGAACTCGGTCCGAAAAAATTCAATATTAAAACCAGCGGTAACTATCAAAGTCTGGATGAAGTTGAAAATACCATTGTCGGATCGAACCAGGGACAGGTAATCTACCTGAAAGACATTGCACAGGTAGGCTGGAACTATGAGGATATCCGCCATTTCGGCCGTTACAACGGGGAACGTGCCGTTTTCATTATTGCCAGTATGAAGAAGATGCAAAACATTCATCATACACGCGACCGGATTTATGAGAAATTCGATGATTTTGAAAAGGAGCTGCCTGCAGGGATCCGACTGGAAAGGGGATTTGACCAGGCAAAGAATGTTTCGGCAAAACTGAACCGGCTTCTGTTCGATTTTATATTTGCCATTGTACTGGTATTGCTTACTTTGCTGCCCCTCGGCCTGAGGGCTTCAGGCATTGTGATGGTTTCGATCCCGCTTTCGATCCTGATCGGGCTGACCGGTTTGTATTTCACCGGATTCAGCATCAACCAGTTAAGCATTGTAGGCGGAGTGATTGCGCTCGGATTGCTCGTGGATGATTCCATTGTAGTGGTAGAGAACATTTCACGATGGATCCGCGAGGGACATAAACCCTTTGATGCTGCCATCCTGGCTACCAGGCAAATTGGTCCCGCTGTTCTCGGATGCACGGCCACACTGATATTTGCCTTTCTGCCCCTGATGTTTCTCCCGGGGATGTCGGGTCAGTACATGTTGGTCCTGCCTGTTTCAGTTACCTATGTTGTGCTTGGTTCACTTTTTGTCGCTCTCACCATAATTCCTTTTATCTCAAGCCTGTTGCTGAAGGGTCATGGTGATCCGAAGGGGAACAAAGTGCTGCAGGCACTGAATAAGGGGATCGATTTCACCTATGCCCGTGCGCTGCAATGGTCGTTGAAGAATCCATCCAAAACAGTTCTGATGGCTTTTTTGTTTTTTCTTGCCTCACTTGCCCTGATTCAGGTAATCGGTTTCAGCCTCTTTCCCAAAGCCGGGATGAGACAATTCCTGATCACCGTTGAAACTCCCAAGGGAAGCACGATATCGGAAACCGACAAGTCTGTGAGGTACATCGAATCCATTTTACGCGATAAGCCCGGTGTAAATTATTATATGTCCAACATTGGGAAAGGGAATCCGACAATCTATTACAACACCTTTCAGAAAAGTGAGCAGAATAATCTGGGAGAATTACTCTGCGAACTAACACCGAGATCTCAACCCGAAATTGCTGCTTTTCTCGATGAATTGCGCGATACGTTTAATACCTATGTCAATGCGAAAATATATGTGTATGAATTTGAAAACGGGTCCCCGATCGCAGCCCCCATTGCCATGCGAATTGTAGGGGATGATCTGGATACTTTGCAGGTTTTGGCGGACAGAATTGAGCAGGTGATAAAATCGACTGCCGGAACCCGGTATGTTAAGAATCCATTGAGTCAATCGCTGACGGATATTAAAATTGATGTAAGCCATGCCAAGGCAGGCATATTGGGTGTGCCCGCCGTTGAAATCGACAGGACCGTGAGACTCGCACTGGCCGGCATTACTGCAGGCAAATACAGGGATGCCGATGGCAATGAGTATGCCATTAACATCAGGTTGCCGAAAGAAAAAGCCAATACCCTTGAAACACTTGATCAGATATATGTTTCCTCGCTGAGCGGAGCGCAAATACCGCTGTCACAGCTTTCTACCACCGGATTTGAAAGTTCTCCCACACTCATTGAACATTATAACAAGGAACGCTCGGCAACACTTTCCTCCTTTGTCAAAAATGGTTACAACACCGATAAGGTGACCAAGGAAATCCTGGCCCGGATAGCCGCCATTCAATTGCCTCCCGGGTACAAAGTGGTTCCTACCGGCGAAATAGAAAGCCGCCAGGAGAGTTTCGCCGGCATTGGCTCCGCTATACTGGTAGCGATTTTCGGAATATTCGCCATACTCATTCTTGAATTTCGGACATTCAAAGGAACGCTCATTGTGTTATCGGTTATCCCCCTCGGAATTGCCGGAGGAATCCTGATGCTTTTCATCACCGGATACACGCTTTCATTTTCAGCAGCGATTGGTTTCGTGGCATTGATTGGCATTGAGATCAAGAATTCGATCCTGCTGGTTGATTTTACCAACCAGCTCCGGCAAAACGGAACGCCGCTCAACGAAGCCATAATCCGGGCAGGGGAAATCAGGTTTCTGCCGGTGTTGCTGACTACCATGACAGCCATTGGAGGTTTGTTGCCCATTGCGTTGGGCAAATCGGGCATGTATTCACCACTGGCCTGGGTTATCATAGGAGGTCTGATCACCTCTACGCTTTTGGCACGCCTGGTTACACCGGTGATGTATAAGCTGATGCCGCCGGAGGTGGAAGTAAGGAGTAAGGAGTGATGGGGAGACAAGGAGATGGGGAGACAAGGAGATGGGGAGACAAGGAGATGGGGAGACAAGGAGATGGGGAGACAAGGAGATGGGG
>JAFGGU010000066.1 GCA_016930375.1 Bacteroidales bacterium
CATCCTTACCGAAACCAATGTTCCCAACCTTGAGAACTGGAGTTATTTCGGCGATGGCGATGAAGCCCATATGGTATACCAGTTCAGCCTGCCCCCGCTACTCCTTCATGCTTTGTTTTCAGGCTGTGCAAAGTATCTTAACCAGTGGGCTTTTGAAATTCCGGCGCTCAGCGCCAATCAGACCTTTCTGAACTATACGGCGTCGCATGACGGAATTGGGGTTAGACCCCTCGAGGGGCTGTTGCCTCAGAAAGAAATTGAAGAGTTAATTGGCGGTATGAAGGGTTTCGGCGGGATTGTCAGCAGTAAGACCAATCCTGACGGTTCACTCAGCCCCTATGAGATAAACATAACTTACCTGGATGCACTGAAAGGTGACAGAAATGGCACCGACAGCCTGCAGGAGGACAGGTTCATCTGTTCACAGACGATTATGATGTCGCTGCAGGGAATACCTGCATTCTATTTCAACAGCCTGTTCGGTACCTCCAACGATTATGAAGGTGCCCGAATCACGGGAAGGGCACGCAGCATTAACCGAAAACAGTGGCGGGAAGATGAACTGGATCAACAGTTATCATCGGACACCATCCATACACGCATTTTTAATGAATTATCCCGGCTGATCAGGATCAGGCGCGAATGTTCTGCTTTTCACCCGAACAGCCTTCAGAAAATCCTGGCAACCGATGAACGTGTGTTTGCCTTTCAACGGCATAACCCGGAATCCGGAGAAACGATTTGGTGCATTTCAAACCTGACCGGCAAACCCATTGAAATAGGGGGGGTCGGGGAGGGTGTGAAAAAAGGATACGATCTGATCTCCCGCGAAAAGTCAGGATTATCAGATCGTATCCTTATGAATTCCTATCAGACCAAATGGATTGTAGAAATGTCCAATGCCTGAGAAAACGGGCCTGTTAATTCTTATAAGCCATATCTTGAAGGGACTTGCTTACCGTCAGATTGTATTTTTCAGCATTATCGGCATTTATCACGAACTTCAGCTTGTCTTCATCCATAAAGAAATCAATGGCTGAACCTGAATTGATCATTCCCTTGCGTTCAGTAATGATCAGGCTGTTTGTGCCCTGTAATTTGCTGATCACTTCACTTAATCGTGAAATTTTGGAATCACCTACAAAAACTATATGACACCGTGATAAACTTTGCGGATCATCAAACTTTTTTACTGTTATGGCTTGTGAACCAACTCTTTTATTGGCAACAAAAGAAACCAGGCTGTTATAAATTTCATTGTCTCCCACGACACCAATCACAAAATCACCACCTGAGTTATTGGCTGGCCACTGAATAAGCCTTGAAAAATTGTAAATGAACATGGACTGTGCCTGACTGATGGTATTTACCTGTGAGAACCCAACCCCTATGCCCGTAAGCAATAACGCAATAATAAAAACACCTTTCTTCATCAATCTATAGTTTTTTGTTTAGCAAGTTTACGTTACAGCATGAAAAAGGTTGTCAATACTACAAAACAAAAAAGGTGATTTGCATCACCTTCTTTTTTAAATCTTCTGTGGACAATACGTTATCTGCCCAGTAATCCTTTAAGAGTACCCAGCAATCCACCGGCCTTACCACCGGCAAGGGCACCGATTATGCCATCGAGATTAAAGTTATTGTCATTGGGATCATTTGTCTTTTTTACCAGTTTACTCAGGACTATGGGTATCAGCAGGCTGACAATACTGCCTGCAGCTGCTTTGTCAAGACCGAATTTCTTCATCAGATCCCCGGCAACATTGGATGAAACTTGTTTTACAACCGGGCTGGATGCAACATTATCACCAGTTTGGAAAAGATCTTTGATTGAATTCAGACCTCCGGTTTTGGCTGTTCCCTGTAAAGCCTTGAAGAGAGATGCAGTTGCTGCTTTAATGGCAGCATCGTTTTTTGAATTCGGTATCGCAGGATTGTTGATGATGGCATCACCTGCATTCTCCTTCACGAGTTCTAACAATTTGTCTAGCATTGGACTTGGTTTTAAAGATTACTACTTAAAGGTACAGCAATCCAATGGATACAGTAAGGAAAAAAGGGTTAAACTTTAACCCTTTTTGCTTACACGTTTCTCCTTTTTGGCAGCGCGTTTTTCCTTGAGACTCAACTTGGCTGCTTTCTTTTCCTTTTCCTTGACCGGGGATTTTTCTTTTACCATGGCTTTAGATATTAGTTTGAACAAATTTAAAAAAAAATACGATGGCTGAAATTTTAATATTAACAGAGATATCCACAAGGTGGCTTACCGGGCAAGTTTAAGCAACTGCTCGCCGATGCCAATTTTATAACCAACCGATAAGAGATTAACGTTCCCCTGGTCATCGCAAAGCATCACAACGGGAAGCTTTTCGGCGAGGTTATCATCATACAGGCTTTCTGCGGCCATCCGGATATTGTTGTTCAGATCGACACCCGTGACATGGTTTGCCGGCAGGGTATAGGCATTTAGGGTATTACCCGGTGAGTTTTTCTCCGCAGGCGTGATAAAAACAAAACGGCTGCCCCAGCGATTCAAATGTTCCACATAGGGTCCAAGATCATTGAGCACGTGCCTGGAAGGTTCAAGCCCCGGATCCAGCAAAACAATCACCAGGTTCTTACCCTGCGTGAGACTGTGGAGGTTTACCGCTTGGGGATCTTTTAGGCTGTAAATCTGCAGTTTATCAAGGTTCAGTTTGCCGAGGGATTTCAACTGACCGGTATTTTCACGGAGTTCCACCAACAATCTGGTCGTTTTCCCCAATTTAATCGTGAAATAGGTTATGGAGCTCAATACCGAGTCATCCTCTTTCCGGTTGCCGGTGATGAGCAAATAGCGACCGGTATCCAGCGGAATGTTATTGAAATCGGAAACCTGAAGACCTTCTTCAAAATCAAGGGTTTTATAATGTCCATCCTCCAGAACGCCCAGTGTAAAATGGGTATAATACCGGGGAATAACCCGGTTATTGTTGTGAGTAAGCTGAAGGAAGCCCTGTACAACTTTTGCGTCAGGCACATTGCTGAAAGCAGCCCTTAGCCATTTTCCATTCCTGAGATATTCCGGAATCCGGCTTACCGGGTTCAACCTGGCAGGAATGCCAAAAGTACGGCAGGCCGCCACAAAAAAGATATCGCGGGATTTCAGGTCGGCGACCCGCAGGTTAAATACCCCGACAGGCGTGAGCGGCGCCCTGGAATGCCGGTTGGCCAGCTCGTCAATCTTGATGTTTTCATGAATCCATTGAACGAGAACAGAGACATCCGTTTTGACGGAATCCTCGAGCGGTTTCATTTTTTCCCTGAGGAAACTGCGCCAGGGTGAAAGATTCTCCATATCTATTCGGGGCGAAAGTACATACTGGATGAATTGCTGGTGATCAACTCCTTTTACATCATAAGTATGCCTCAGATGATCCGTAAGGATTTTTTCTGTAACATCACTGAAGTCTTTATCCGATAACTGAGCCGCAAGAGTGAGCAGGTTATTGCGGTGTGACTGGTTATTCTTTTCAAGATAAGCCACGATTTCATTCCAGTTCCCATAGCTTTTGGCGATAAAGCCCTGAACGGTATTGGTGTCAAGGTTCAGTTTCTTTGCAAGTTCCGATGACCAGGTGCTGTCTTTAAAAGTCATCATATAGGCATTGCGTATGGAATCTTCAAGGGCGAGCCGCCTGTCGTTCTCTTTTCTTTGATCTGCGCTTACCCTGGAATCCACTTGAATGGCATGGGGCGGAATCATATCATACATCTCCTGTTGGTCCTGCTGTGATGATTTACTGAGAACCAGCACAAGTGTATCGGTTTCGGATACCGACAATTTACGGTAACTGAAGCGCCCATCCAGCGAAGCCCAGACGAGCAGATCACCCAGCCCTGTTGTCAGTTGAGCAATGCCCCGGCTGTTGGAATACTTTGTAGCTATGGGGTAGAATTCGGCGTAATTGTAAAGCCCGAATTCGATTCTGGCGTTGTCGGCAGGGGAGCCATCGGCTTTTTTTATAAGCAGGACAATTGTTTTGACAGGCGCGTAATAGGCGGTTAGGTTTAGTTCTGAAAACCGGTCGGCTTCAGTTACTACTTCCTCACTTCCATAATAGCGGCCGTATGCCCTGGTGTGCACCAGCATGGTTCTGCGCGACGGTTCGCTGAACCATCCCATATTCAGTTCCGGTTCAGGTTCACAGGCTCCCAGGTAATGCCATTTGCCCTCGATCCAAACCTCCACCCAGGCATGATTATCGTCGGTATGTGCCCACCGGGGTGTATATACCTGCCGGGCAGGGATTCCCACCGTTCGCATGGCCGAAACCGTAAAGGTGGATTCTTCACCGCAGCGTCCAAAGGTTTTTTTAACAGTGCTCAACGGGGCGCCCGTTCGCGAATCGGTTGGCCGGTAATTCACCTTTTCATGGCACCAGTGATTGATCTCAAGGGCTGCGTGTGCCATTCCAAGACCCCGAACACGTTCGCGAAGTTCATTGTACATGACCATCCTGAAGGAATCGAGGTTTTCGTTGTTCACCCGCAAGGGTAGTACAAAATGAAGAAATATATCTTCGGGAATCTCTTTACCCCAGGTCATTTCATGCCGGGCCTTCAGACATTGCCGCACATTGGCCAGGAAGAACTCCGGGCTGTAATCGGCCAGGTCGCTCAGGGGCATGTAAGCATATAAGAAACTGAGCGCCTGGCGTTCATCGGAAGTCAGTTGGGTGTTGAAGATATCCCAGATGGGAACCTGGCTGTTGATGGTCAGCTCTTTCTGCACTTCGAGCATACGCTGCATATCCGCCAGCCTGGAGGCCGATTCAATCAGATTCGCCTGCTCTTTGCATGAGGCAAGAATCAAAATGAGGGCAATACCGGTAACCGGAATTTTATTCATACGTCAGATGTCTGAACATCAATACTGATGGAAAGCATCTGAAATAAAAGCCAGGACATGGGGTAGAGAAGCCCTCCAGTATGTCCAGGTGTGCCCGCCGTCGCGGATTCGGAATTCATGGGGTATATCCCTCTTACGCATAGTGATGTGCACCAGGGAGTTCCCTTCGAATAAAAAATCGTCATCCCCGCAATCAATATACCAGCGCACGGCTTTCCTGTCCTCATCCTTCACGGCGTTGAGCAAGGGAAGCACGCTGTTGCGGTTATAATAGGCTTCGATTTCCGCATCACTGAGGTTGGTAATTCCCCTTTGGGCTATATTCTCCCTTGCTTTTTCAAGGGAAAGTGATCCCACTGAGGCACTGAGCGGACAGGCCGAAGAAAACATCTCAGGATGGTGAAGCGCATATACAAAGGTGCCTCCTCCTCCCATAGAAAGGCCGGATACAGCCCTGAAACGTTTATCACTTTTAATCCGGAATTGTTTTTCAACGAAAGGAATGAATTCTTCGAAAAAGAAATCCTCATACCGGAATTCACCCTTGGGATCATTGAAATAGCCACGCTGACCGGTATTGGCATCAGGCATGATGATGATCATGGGTGTGGCCTTTCCCTGGTGAATGGCTTCATCGGCAATATGCAGCACCTCTCCGAACTGCACCCAGCCGGTCTGGTCATCACCGCTTCCGTGCAACAGGTAAAGCACGGGATAGCTGCGCTGGGAGGTTTCGTAATCGGGCGGGAGATAAACAGCGTATTTGCGATCCATTTTCAGGATTTTACTGGGCATAGACAGGTTATCCATGACTTTACCCGTTTGGGCTGAAAGCAAAGCAGGCAAAAAGGCTGCCAGGGCAATTGATAAAAGTTTTTTCATGAGAGCGATGATTATTTTAAAATGATTGGTTTTCACGAATCTCCGTAGAGACGCATTGCATGCGTCTCTCATTGCAATGCGTCTCTACCTTTTCACGACCTTATGTCTGAATATACCCTCCATGGTTTCAAACTGCAGAATATATATACCTGATCTTAATGCAGACAGGTCCATCCGTTTTTGGTTCTCACCGGTAAATTGCAGATCGCCCTGCAGGTTAAAGATCCTCACTGAGAAATCCCTGTCGTACCTGATATTCAGAATGTCATCCACGGGATTGGGATAGAACATGATGAGCCTGTTTTCGGGATCATCCAGGCCGGTGGCGCCGGTCACAACGATATAACCCTCCTTGGTGATGGTATTATTGCCGATGCCGTTGGTGGCTTTAAGCACTACCCTGTAAGTGCCGGCCGTATTGTAGGTAACTACGGGATTCTGCACGTTGGAGGAGGCCGGTGTGCCGCCCTGGAAAGTCCATTGCCACGAAGTGGGTTTGTTGCTGGATTGGTCAATGAATTTAACAGCCAGCGGGGCGCTGCCGGACTTGTAATCCACCGTGAAATCAGCAACCGGGGCAAGACCCAGTGCCCGGTCCCCGGTGGCATAATATACGGGCCATTTGGCATCAGGAATCAGAATACTTGCGGAACCTGTGGGAGTAATTTTGTCACCGGTAACACTAATTACCGCTACAACTTCAGCATTACTTGTATTTAATGCTGAAAAAGCAATTTTATCATCGTCTACTGAATAGCTAGGATAGCCTACTGTTGCATTGTAAGTAATCAGTTTCATATCACCAGTCTCCAAATTGGCTGCGTAAATTCTGTAATCCTGTTCTGAACCATCGTCATATATATAATCAAAAGCAATGATGTACGGCGAATTTTTGGAAAAAACAGGATTGCCGACACTAACATTCTCAGGCAATGTGGTAAACAACTTGGATATGGTTCCATCACCGAATTCTCCTGTGGCATTGTTCCAGACTTTGATAAACCCGATATCCCAGTAGTAAATGTCGTCCTGTGTGGTAGAGCTGATGGCATTGTAAGCATCATAGACCAGGTATTCCCCGGTGATGTCGAATTCGATGGCATCGGCATACAACACACCGCCTGCATCACTGCCGTCATGGCTTGTGGTAGGATTATACAAGGTAAAGGTCTGCCATACTTCTGAAACGAAATCATACACGTAGATGGAGGCATCGACCTCGATAGATATTGCTGCGATCCGCTGACCATCCTTGGATACTGCCACGTTATCAAAAAATGCTTCATCCGACAGATATTCTTCATACAGATCAGTAGGATCCAGGCTCATTACCTTGATCTTGCTGTCGGGAGCCACGAAAACAGCTGCACTGCCGTCATCAGTAGCGCTGGGTCTCCGTTTCATCTGGGTATCGGATAATCCGGCAAAACCGGAACCGGTAACTGATGATCTGTATAGTGTTACAGGATCAGAAGTGCTTGTATCATAGCTCAGCAGATAATCCTGTCCCTGATTGGGTTCATATTCCGGTGTGTCTTCCACAACCGGTTCCTCCTGTATCCCGACCGCAGTGAAAGCTTCAGCTGCTTTAACTGCCTCCTGGGAAGTGTCCCCATAGAGATCCTTGGCCGACTGTATCACAGCTATCCTCCAGTCAATGAACTGGGAGGTCTTGGTGAGGTATTCGGTGAGCGCGCGGTAGAAGATCTGTTCAGCTTTTTCTTTGTTGGTGGCCGTGGCAAACAGGTAATAGGCATGACTGCCAATTCCGTTATTGATATGAACACCCGCATTATCCTCGGCTCCCAGGTACATTTCTGAAACATGTGCAGGTTGCCAGTAATTGTCGTTCTTGTCTCCTCCGTTGTGCGGATCTGCCATGTTTCTCAGGGCTCCTGAGGGGAAATAGGCTGTCTTGACAATATCCTCGCCGATGGTCCAATCTGCACGGTCCACCATGGATCCGAAGATATCGGCATAGGATTCATTGATGGCGCCCGATTGCCCGTAGTATTCCAGGTTGGCTGTATTGGATACCACGCCATGCCCGAGTTCATGGGCCGTTACATCCAGGGCCCCTGCCAAAGGTTTAAAATGATCACCACCGTTCCCGTAAAATGCGGCCTGACCGTTCCAAAATGCGTTTTCCATGGAGCTGCCGTCTTCCTCAGCCACATTCACCAGGGAGATTATATTTCCTCCCTGTCCGTTAATGGAATTGCGGCCAAACGTATTATGAAAGTATTCATAGGTACGTGTGGCATTATAATGCGCCGAAATGGCTGATTTTTGGGTCCATGTATTGTTGACGGAGGTGACATATTTATAATCCAGATCTACAGTTGATGTATTGTTGGCATCCAGGGTAAGAATCACACCTTCGTCGGTGGCCGAATTGTACATGGCTTCCGAACTGTTGTAAAGGTAATAGGTACCCTGATCGAGATAAACATCAAAGGTCCGGAGCACATCGTTGAGGTCATACCCTGTTGCGGTCAGGGGGCCATCGGACTGCGTATTGTTGAATTTATGAATGATCTCACCGGTGGATGCATCTACAAAGTATTTCCATTGCTCAATGAAATTGGGTCTTACTGAGATTTCCCAGGTGAGGGCATATTCCTGCGTGTCTTTCCTGTAAATTACAAGGGTATATTCGGGTGACTCATAATGCAGGAACTCTTTCTGTTCGGGTGACAATTCCCTGTAAATGGTCACTTTCTGTAAATCAGCTTTGGTGTTATCCAGGGCCCGGGCAATCCCTATCTTTGGGGAAGTCGGGATATCCTGCGGCACCAGGCATATTGATCCGGTAAATCTTTCCTTTTGGGAATCGAGGTGAAGTGTTGATTCTGAACCGTAAATGTCAATTCCATTGTACTGCTGTATGCTTTTGATGTGCTTTATACCCAGGTTGTCCGTATGTATGCCGGTAATTTTGAAAGACTCACGGGGATTGGAAATCCCGGTTAAGCTTTTGGATTCTTCCATAAATCCATAAAATTGGTCCTCAGGTGTGATCATCCTGGCTGATTTCAAAGGTGTGATTTCTTTTTCGATGAATATCGGCGAATTGCCCTTGCGAATGACCGTGGGTTGATCGGATGTATTGAATCCCGGCAGCATCATGACTGCTTTGGGCGCATACCTGAAAGGTGCTGTGGATTTTAGATGATTGTTGACTGCAGGTCTGATGTTTAAACTATGTTTTGTTGTTCTGGCCGGATTCTTCTGCACGGTTTTGAATCCATGATTTTGTCCGTACATCCAGCATGCCGGAACCGCAAGTGCCCATAAAAGTAGAGTTCTTTTCATAATGATTCCTTTTTAGTCAATTTCATCAGGGCATTGTACAATTCCCTGACCGGTTCATTTTCTGAGGGATCTGACCATATTACCTCCCTTTCAGATCCCGATCTTATCCTTTTAATGTAATAGGTAACATTTCCAGGGTTGTTCAGTTCAAGCTTTTCAAAATCAGCTTTTGTAAAAAGACTATCCAGGAGCTTGATCTGTTTCGTGCTGATTTTGTGCACTTTAAAAAGACTGTCCTGCTCTGCTTTGAAGAGTTGTCCTTTTTCAAACAACACATATTCCAGTGGAATGTTTGTGAATCCCCCGGATCTTCCAAAACAGATCCTGTCTTTCGACGGATCAGTCATCAGCTTCTGGGGATTCATGCAGGAAACGGCCAGCATGCAAATACCGAATACAGTTATATTTTTTATCATATGTCTGGTAGTTTTTAAACATATCGCTATTCATCCGCAAAATAAAGGTAGTGAATTTTGTATCAAGGAAAGTTGGGTGGTCAACAATGTCTGGGAAAATCAGGGAATACAACCAGAGCATCTCATTGCAGACAACCTGAAAAGCGTAATGTCAGAAATCATTTCTGTAATAACTTCTCATAATATACCATGCCTTTTTTCTTTCCCCCCGGTCTGACAACAATCCCTTCCGGTTCCAGCCCTGCTGATAAACCGGGTGCATTCTGCCAGGCGACCTGAAATCTGCCAGGATCCAGGGACATGTGCCTCTCAGGAAAGGTATGTTTTGAAACATTCTTATCTGATCTGTATAAATCTTTTCAACATAATCCTCACTCCATGTGCTGGCTGAATCCGGAGTTCCTGCATTGTTAAATACGGCTTCACCTCCGAATTCCGAGATGATCAGGGGTTTGCTGAAAGTATTTTCCCAGATGACATTCCCCGGATCGTCAGGCCAGGCCTTGTACCATCCCAGGTATTCGTTCACGGATACCAGGTCCATGTGTTTCATTACCGTATCCGTAAAGGATATTTTATGGCCGTGGAATTTGACATTGTTGAAGGCAGCAGTGATCAGCCTTGAATTATCCAAACTGCGTGCTTTTTCAGCCAACTCAATCAAAGATTTGTCCCTGGCAGCAGAAGGTGATGTCTCATTCGCAACGCTCCAAATGATCACGTTGCAGCGGTTCTTATCACGGTTCATCATTTCTTCCAGCATGCGTTCCGTTTTCATTTTCATTTGTGGATCCGTAAAATCGATCCCCTGGTATACCGGTATTTCTTCCCAGACCATCAGTCCCATTTTCTCGGCGAGCTTTATGGTATGCTCATTGTGCGGGTAATGGGCCAGCCGTACAAAGTTGCAGCCCAGGTCACTGGCCCAGCCAAGCAGTACCCGGGCATCTGCCTCGGAATATGCCCGGGCTTTCCGCTGGGGAATCTCCTCGTGAATGTTGACTCCCTTCAGAAAAATGGGCTTCCCGTTCAGGAGGATATCCGTACCCCTGGTTTCGATGGTTCTGAATCCGATATTGTCATGCACGGTGTCACCGGCAGCAATCAGCTGGACAGCATAAAGCCTGGGATTTTCCGGTGTCCAGAGTTGTGGTCCTGAGGTATGGCTGAACCGGATAGTACCCCCGGCATTGGTAAGTAATTTCAGGTCGATTTTCAATTCCGGAATCCTAAGAATGATTTCCTGATCCGGTAAGGTCCTGTTTAACTGGATAAATCCCGTAATTTGGCGGATATCTTTTTTATCCAGCTGAACCGAGTAATCCGTGATGAAGGTCATGGGTGTCTCAATGAGATGCACATCACGGGTGATACCGCCATAGTTGAACCAATCGAAACCGATGCCGGGTATGCCGTCTTTTCTGCGCGCATTGTTGGCCCGGACAATAACGACGTTTTCTCCTTCCGTGACATAATCAGTCAGTTCAAACTGAAAAGGGGTAAATCCGCCTTCATGCCTGCCGAGGTTATGTCCGTTGAAAAATACATCTGCCAGGTAATTTACTGCTCCAAAATGCAGAAACAGTCTGTTGTTTTCATGCGGATCATATAAAAAGGTTCTCTTGTACCAAACGGAACTTTCATAATAAGTCATCTCGGGCAACTGAGAGTTAAAGTCCCCGGGAACCGACAGGGCGGGGCCAAGGTCAAATGAATACTCGACAAAATCGGTTTTGCCTTTCGGTTTTCGATCTTTATAAATGGCAGACCACTCTCCCAAGCCGATGTCGAAGGGATCAATGACTACCTTCCAGTTTCCGTTCAGATTGATGACGTGCCTTCCGTAGACATTGTTCATGGCAGTCTGGCCGTTTGCTTTCTCCATAAATGACAGCAATATGGAGGAACCAATGATTGCAAAGAATATTATAGTCCTTTTCATGGTATCCTAAACTATTACTTCATAAAATATTTTATGTGCTCAAAATACATGATTAAGTTTAATAGTATTATCAGGTCTCATAAAATTATTAAATATTCACTGGTTTGATGGTTAAATTTCATAATATTGAATTGTATCAATAAACAAAGCATATGGGAACAGTTGCTCAGTTGGCCAAAATGATTGATCATTCGATCCTCAATCCTTCTCACACCGATGAAGACCTGAAAAAACAATGCGCTGTGGCAAAAAAATACCATGTCGCCTCGGTATGCGTGAAGCCTTATGCCATTAAGATGGCCGTGGATTGCCTCAAAGGCAGTGATGTGGCCGTTGGTTGCGTGATCGGATTCCCACACGGAAACAGTTCCATACCCGTAAAAATGTTTGAAGCAGAACAAGCCTGCAATGACGGGGCCGTTGAGATTGATATGGTGATCAACATTGGCAAGGCCCTGTCGGGTGATTGGAAGTACATCGAAAAGGAGATCAAAAGCATTACAGATACTGTTCACCAGAACGGAGCAATTGTGAAAGTAATTTTCGAGACGGATTTTGTTACCCGAACCGAAGACAAAATTAAGCTTTGTGAGATATGCACCAGGGCAGGCGTTGATTTTGTGAAGACCTCCACAGGCTATGGGTATGTAAAACTGCCGGATGGCAATTACAACTATAAGGGCGCCACGGTAGCCGATATTGCACTCATGCGGAAACATTCCGGACCCAAAGTCCAGGTGAAATGTGCAGGTGGCGTGCGCACCCTCGATGATCTGCTTAAGATGAAGACTGCAGGCGCCACACGTTCAGGGGCAACAGCAACTGAAGTCATACTCGAAGAGGCCAGGAAAAGATTTGGAGAAAGTTAACCGGGACTTGCCGGCCTGGCAGGAAATGCTGAAATTTGTACGGATATTCTGTGAGCCATGAAACTTGTGCTGGCTTTCCTGTTGCTTGCATTAATCGCCGGATCCAGGCCGCAAAAAGAACGCGGGTATTTTGCGGTAAGCAGGATCATGTCGCGCATTCCCGACTCGCTGACGCTTTCGACAGATGGGATTGCCGGTTATGTGAATGCGAATTTTTCAACCCAGAAAGAGAAATCACGTGCCATTTTCATCTGGATCACAAACAATATCTCCTATAACTTCGACAGCATTTTTACAATTCACAGCTATCCAAAACCTTCGGAGATCGCTGAAAACATCTTAAAGACACGCACCGGCGTCTGTTTGCATTATGCCAATCTCTTCACCGTTATCGCCAACAAAGCCGGGATCAAATCATATGTTGTTCAGGGGTATACCAAACAGAACAGGGTGGTGGATTACCTGCCGCATGTGTGGTGCGCGGGACTGATCGACTCGACCTGGTACCTCTTTGATCCTACCTGGGGGGCAGGATATGTTTATAACAGAAGATTTGTGGGGCAGGTAAATAATTTTTATTATATGACTAAGTCACAAAATCTCATTCACACGCACATGCCTTTCGATCCCCTGTGGCAATTCCTGAGTTACCCGGTCACTGTTCAGGAGTTTTATAAAGGAGATACCCGACCAGACAAGAATAGGCCTTTTTTTAATTTCACAGATACGTTACGGGCTTTTGAAAATTCTACCCTTGTTGAACAATATATTGCGTCAGCAAGGAGAATTGAGCGGAACGGCGTAAGCAACTCTTTTACCGAAGCCAAACTGCGGGTTCTTAAAGGGGAAATAGAATATTACCGGAATAAAGCCAACGCCGAAAAATTTGATACCGCCGTAATTTTTTACAATGCAGGGATCACAAAACTGAACCGTTTTATTGCTTTTAGAAATAACCAGTATAAACCTGAAATGGATTCAGCGCGGGTTGTCCAAATGCTCGATTCCACGGAATATCTGTTTAATAACGCTGCTGAAAAGATCGGGGAAATCATGAACCCCGACGTGAATGCCGTCGGACCTGTGATTGAATTAAACAATGCAATAAGGGCTTCCCAGAAAGTGCTGCATGAACAGAGTGATTCATATCAGGAACTATCCAATACCAACGCCAAGCGTTTATTGAATAAGTAATTCAATAAAATTCAGGTTGAATCCTCCCTTTTCAGCAACGAACCTTAACGTATGTTTACCTTTTGACAGATTTACCTTGCCCACAGGTATTGTTTTCCAATTCTGATAGCCGCCCGTGCCGCTAACTGCGATTTCCGTTGCTACTTGCTTCTCATCTGCCAGCAATCCAACGGCCCCGGTACTATCCTGGCATGCTACCCTGGCAGATATGGCAAAGAAGCCTTCTTTATCACAGATAATGGTATATTGCATCCATTCTCCATCTTCAATATAACCAACATTGTACCCATTGGTATTCTCCGGAGAATCAAGACATACCTCTATATCAACCCCGTCATTCCGGTACCTGTAACCCTTATTTCCCGCCTGTTTGCCTTCTTCACCGGTGTTTTCAGCATCTGTATCAGAATATGCACTGCCGGGATATCCCATGTCAAAATCAGTAGCATAGATGCGTCCGGGAACCTGGTGAGACTTAAAAGACAGGGTGGAGGTATCTGCCCGTTGCCGGAACATGGCATCAATGACATCCTTGTTGAACCGGCATTGCGGTGCCTTCAGGTTATTGACAATGTCGAACAGCACACTGGTGGCTAGTTCTTTCGAAGGTCTTGAAGTGTTTTCATTCCAGTAATCTGTAAGTTGGGAATATTCCGCGGGTGCCACGATCATCAGCGGACAAACTACGGAATTGATCTTTTTCAGCGGCCACCAGGCCCACCCGATATGGTTCTTTTCGACCAGGGATATGCAATCGGTAAACCATTTATTGGAGTTTTCTCCGGTCTCGCCCAGCCAGATGGGCATGTGAAATTTATCTCTCAGTGCAAGGATCCCATTTAAGGATTCCTGCACGTTCGGATTCCAGTATTTGTGAAAACTCAGCACCATATTGCTGTCCCAGGGACCTTCGAAACCCCTGTAATTGTTTCCCCAGCCATTTCCCTCGATGATGATGATGTGTTTCTGATCGACCTCCCGGATGGTCTTTGTGATATTACGGTATAAATCCCATATGGGTTTGTTCAGCGAATCCTCCAGTCCGTTTTGATTTTTACCCTCAAAGGTCCAGTTGGGTTCGTTGACCAGGTCGTATCCGCCAAGATTGGGTTCACCGGCATACCGCTCAGCCAGTTTTCTCCAGAGGGCTATGGTTTTTTGCCTGTTGAATTCACTCTCCCAAAGCGATGGTTTGGTTTCATCGTAATCCGAAATGTTCGCATCTTTGCCTTGTCCCCCGGGAGCCGCATGAAGGTCCAGGATCAGGTAGAGGTTATTGGCTTTGCACCAGGCAAGCAGACTGTCAGTCATGGTAAAACCCCTGTCGAGCCATGTAATTTGTCCCTCCACAGGTTCCTCCTCGATGGGCAGTGTGAAAAGATTATAGTGCATGGGCAGCCGGATGCTGTTAAAGCCCCACCGGGCAAGTGAATCCACATCGGCACGTGTCATGTGGTTTTGCAGCCAAAGGTCATAGAACCTGTCGCAGTTCTCCTGCCCGATCAGGTCAGCTATCCGGGCTTTGATAGTATGTTGCATCCCTTTGTTGTGGATCTGCAACATGTATCCCTCCTGGAGCATCCAGCCCCCGAGGCCCATGCCCCGAAGGATGATCTCGTTTCCTTTTTCGTCAACGATCCTGGCGCCATCGGCCTGCAGAAAACCCTGGCTATAAATGGATATTGTTCCAGAAGGCGATAAAAAAAGCAGCATTATAAAAAGTCTTGTTCTCATAATTTATACTTGTTAAATATCACCCTTCAAGGGTCTGGGACCGCTTGAAGGGTCCGGGACCGCTTGAAGGGTGTAATTGTTCCTATTCATATTCCGGATTAATCTTCGCATACCGGACCTCATCCCATAGCCGGTCTTCCCTGAAGACATTTTTACTGAAAATGCCTTCCTTCGTATACCCGCATTTCTCAAGCACTCTCTGGGAAGCCGGATTGAATTCATATACCCCGGTATGGATCCTGGCGAAGCCCAGCTCCCGAAATCCGTATTCGGTAACTAAATTCACGGCGACAGTCATGATACCTTTGTTCCAGTATGGTTCACCTAAAAAGTAACCGATCTCTGCTGTTTTCCGGTGGACATTGTCCAAGGGGACCAGACTGATATTGCCAACATATTCACCGCTGTATTCGATGGCAAAGAAGGAAATGTGATCTTTGAACCGGCCAATGAAATCCATGGCATTCTCAAGGGTGTAGGGGTACGGAAATCCGTCACGCAAATTGCGGCCGATCTTTGTATTGTTGGCAAGCTCCGCAAGTCTGGGGGCATCGGATTCCCTGAACGACCGAAGTACAATATTGCCGGATTGAAGCCTCAAGTGAAATGGTATTTAATTCTTGTTAAATTTAGCAAATTATGTAGGTGAATTCAACTTGTTGGTCTATTTACTTCAGGAAAATGGGTAATTCAAATCACGAATAAATTATAATTTCTATATTTAGTACCACAAAACATAACTTCAATTATTACCAATACATATGAAAAACAAATCGAATAAAGGACTAAACCGTCGCGAATTCCTGGGTTTATCAGCGCTTGGGCTAACAGGTCTTACCATTCTCCCCAGTTATGTGATGAATGGCATTCGCATAGCACCGAGCGACCGGGTGGTGATGGGTTTCATCAGCGGTGGTCAGCAGGCTATTAATGATTTTGCGGGTTTTGCCAATGTGAAAGGCTTGCAGGTTGCCGCTGTCTGCGATGTGGACAGCATGAAAATGCTGCGTTTCAAAAAGCGTATTGAAGCCTGGCAGAAGAACCAGGGCCTTGCGCCAAGGTGTGATATGTACGAACAATATGAGCGGATCCTCGAACGAACGGATATTGACGTGGTTGAAGTATGCACACCCGACCACTGGCATGCATTGCAAACAATCCATGCTTGTCAGGCCGGGAAGGACGTGTATGTGCAGAAACCCTTATCATTTACCATTCAGGAAGCCCTGAAGATGGTTGATGTTGCCAATAAAACAAGGCGGGTCGTTCAGGTGGGAAGCCAGCAGCGTTCAAGCAAGGAATTCCAGAAAGCCATTGAGCTCGTGCAGTCCGGGGCCATCGGTCATATTACTAAAATATATGCCAAGGTGGGTGATCCGCCCGCGCCGTTTAACCTGCCGGAAATGCCGGTTCCCGGAAATCTGAACTGGAATCTCTGGCTTGGTCCGTTGAATGACTCTAAAATACACTATCATCCGGATCTCTGCCCTCCGATATCACTGGAGCCAGAGGAAAATGAAAAACTTTGGGGCGCATGGCGCTGGTACCGCGAAACCGGAAACGGGTTTACAGCCGACTGGGGAGCTCACATGTTCGATATCAGTCAGGCTGCCATTGGTATGGATGGCTCAGGACCGGCCTCTGTCATTCCAAAAGGATATAAAGGACAGCCGTATCTGACTTTCAAATATCTGAACGGAATTGAAATGACGGAACAACCGTTCCTTGAAGATATGCCCGAGGCCCAGGGAATCAAATTCATCGGCACCGACGGTTGGATCGAAGTTGCCAGGGGTTACCTGGCCTGCTCAAAATCCGCGCTTGTTCCCAAGGAAATTGCAGGAATGCGTCCGAAGAACCGTACTCCGGAAGAATGGCAAAGGATGTATGAGGAAATGAAAAAAGCGGCAGCCAAGGGTGGCGGAAGCTTTGAGATAAACTCCGATCATATGCAGAATTTTATTGATTCGGTTCGCTCCCGTCAAAAACCCATTGCGTCTGTCGAAGTTGGCGCCAGCACAGCTATTCTGTGTTGCCTGGGTAATATAGCAACCGAATTGGGTCGTCCGGTGAAATGGAATCCTGCTACCCTCAGCTTTGGCACTGATAAGGAAGCTGCTGATCATCGACTGAATTGCTATGAGTACAGGGGTTCTTACAAGCTATAAATATTTAAACCTGTTAGTATTACACCCTTCAAGCGGTCATAGACCCTTGAAGGGTGTTTTCCCAAAACCTAAATTATGTTAAATTGTTACTGTGCAATTCCGGTTGTTGTAACTTAACAACCGTTGAATCGTCATTTACTAAACCCTGTTATTGATGCGTTTCATGACAACCAGAATTCCGGCCGTTCTCCTGGCCGTTGTTCTCAATATCACCGGTTATTCCCAGGGCGTTAAGGGCAGGATAACCGACAATAAAAACCTTCCTGTCCCTTATGCCGCAGTCTATGATGAAACCACTTCTGTTGGAACCACAAGCAATGCCGACGGTTATTATGAACTGAGGCTGGAACCGGGACAGCATTCCCTTGTATATAAGGCACTGGGATATCATTTGGTTCGCAAGCCAGTTGTGACTTCGGAACAAGTTGTAACCCTCAACATTCAGCTCAGCGAGCAGGCTGTTCAGATGCAGGCTGTTGTAATTACTCCCGGCAAGGAGGACCCGGCCTACGCTATGATGCGAAAGGTGATCGGGCTGGCTCCGTATCACCTGAACCAGGTAAAGGATTATACGGCAGATGTATATCTGAGGGGAACCGTCCGCATCATCCATATGCCGAAATTCATTTCCAGGCGCACGGAGGTCAACGGACAAAAGAACGCTATTAAAACCGGTGACGTATACCTCCAGGAATCCATTAACCAGATCAGGTTTCAGGCGCCGGATAAATACGATCAGAAAGTGATCTCCTACCAAAGTACCTTCCCGGGTGAAAACAACGATGTTAATCCGATGGAGATCATTCGTTCCAGTTTTTACGAGCCTGAGATTGAAGAATTCATTTCACCCCTGGCACCGAATGCCTTCAGCTTTTATGCCTACCGGTATGAGGGCTTTTTTGAGGAAGGCGGGAATACGATTTTCAAAATCAAGGTCACTCCCAAGCGAAACAGCCAGCAATTGATGCGGGGTTACCTTTATATCGTGGATAAATTGTGGTGTTTGCATTCGGCTGACGTTAAGGTGCAAATGTTCTTTGGTGACCTGGGCTTTAAAACCATTTATTCACCCGTAAAAAGCAATGCCTGGCTTCCCATAAGTTACGAGTTCGATGTGAATGCTGCCATTATGGGCATCAAAGCGGATTATAAGTACACAAGCTCGGTGAAATTCGTGCAGGTGGTCCTGAATGAGAAGGATATCATCAAACCAGTTCAGGTAAAGGAACCTGATCTGGCTGAACCTGCCAAAACCGATCCCAAAAAACAGAAAAGTCAGCAGGAAATTGAAAAACTGCTTACCAAGGAAGATCTCACCAACCGCGACATGGTGAAGCTGGCAACCCTGATGGCCAAAGAAGCGCCGGAAGATACGACTGAAACAAAATCACTGGAGATAAAACCCAATAATGCAAAAGTTACCGTTGAAAAGGACGCTTTGAAAAGAGACACGGCTTACTGGAATACAATGCGCCCGGTCCCGCTTACAGCCAAAGAAATGCTGATTCCCGGGGTGACCGATAGTACGCTGACTGTTGACAGGGACACTGCAGTTGCTGCCGATACGGCAAAATCTGTCAAAAAGCCGAAGTTTATCAATAAAGCTGCGAAGTTTCTGACCAACGGGGCTGGCTTTTGGGCCTTTGATTCTACCTTGCGTGTTAATTATAACGGACTGATCGGAATCAAGAAAGTTGATTTCAATACCGTGGATGGATTTGTAATCCGGCAGACTTTTGGATTGGAGCAGCGGATCGATTCTACCCATAAAATAAAGGTGTATCCCGGACTGGCATATGCTTTCAGTCGTGAAAAGCTGATGTGGTGGACCGATATCAACTACGATTACCTTCCCATGCGGGGAGGGAAACTACATGTTCACATCGGAAGTGAATCAGCGGATTACAACGGTGAGACCGGTATCAATTCCACAATCAATACCCTGGCTTCCCTGTTCTTTCGCCGCAATTACCTGAAACTTTATCACCAGAAACATGCGTTCATTTCCAATACAATCGACCTGGCCAACGGATTGAATCTTTCTGCATCGATCGGTTATCGAACCGCTTTGCCCCTTACCAACTATTCCGATTATTCCTTCTTCTACAGGGATGAGCGGGAATACTCTGCCAATGTGCCCGGCAACGATCCGGCTAACCTTGGTCGAAACCTTTACAACAAGGAGGCATACTGGGACATCAAGTTGGAATATACACCGGAGTATTACTACAGGGTGTGGGGGGGCAGGAAGCGTTATTCACATTCAAAATACCCTACCTTTGTCCTCCGCAACAGGATGGCAATCCCGGGAATTCACGGGAGCACGGCGGATTACGATTTGTTGGAGGTAGGGGTTAAACAGAAAAAGGAATGGGGGATGATGCACGCATTTTCGTGGAATCTGAAAGGAGGTTTCTTTCTCAATCGCAAGGAAGTTTTCCTGATGGATGACAAGTTTTTCAATAACCAGAATCTGCCTTTGCTGCTGAGCGACGAACGTGATGCCTTCCGCTTGCTGCCTTATTACCGGAATGCCACTACACGGAATTATGCGGAAGCACATGTACAATTCACAACACCCTATTTGCTGATCAAGTACCTGCCTTTCCTGAGCAACAAGATCTGGCTAGAGAATCTGCACCTGAATTACCTGACTACAAACCAGCATGAGAATTACTGGGAAGTTGGTTACAGCATCAGCCAGATTTATATGATCGGAAGTGTAGGCATTTTTGCCGGATTTAACGGCAAATCTTATCATTCTTATGCTATACAGGTTTCTATTAATCTGCAATAATCAACGATTTACAGCAGCAGTTCAAGTATTTCCTCCCATGAAGAAACACGCGTATGGCCTTTTTCCGGTAAACCGTAATTATGAGGCTGCGTGAACAACAGCGTTCTTCCCCTGAAAATATCGAGATTCTTAAAATGATCATCAATCATGATATCTCCCTGGACGATGGATTTAGAACCGCAGAATACCATTTGCTTCCAGGTGATGAAAGGAAAGTGCTGTGTTAACCAGTCATACTTCTCATTAAAACTATGCGGAAATTCAGTGGCTGAAGATACGATGAACACTTCATACAAATCGTTCAACTTTGAAAGTGCATCCTGGCTTCCCTGAATAACCGGTGCATTACCGAAAAATCCTTTGGTATGGAGATACGTATCAATGTTTTTGAAAATCTGGGATTCCGACTGGCTGTAGAGGCTTTCAAGGGAGCGTCGAACCCCCGATTCCGATTCTTCGAAATTCAAATACTGGGCATATATATCTGCCAATACCCCATCCATGTCAACGATAAGTCTTTGCACTTTATATTCCTTTTAAATGAGATTTAAAAGTAATAATTTTACCCTATCATTTCAGCTTTTTCATACTTGTCGGGATTCCAGAAATTGCTTTACCGGCATCAGGGAATAGTATACACATTTAAATCAGACCGATTCAATGGACCTGTACAAACCGGAATGGAAGCCTGTTCGCATGAATATCTATTACATGGTATTCTTTGGCGTGCTTTCTTTTATTCTGAGTACGATCACCTTTAGTATTCCCGGGATGGAAGGTGCAGCAAGCGACCTGGCTGAAATTCCGCTGCTCATCGGTATTTTTTATATCACCAATCCGCTCTACCTGATTGGATCCTGTATGATCTCAGCCATGGGTTTTCCCTCGGATGGCTCTTATTGGTCAACTTTTCTGATGCATGCAGGTGCATTGACCATCGCATGGTATTTTTTTCAATACCTGAAAAAGGCCCGGGTTGGCAATATTACTGTGGGCATCATCTGGGCCCTGGTTACCATCATCTATTACCTCGTATTGCTGGTTCCTTTTTCAATTCTCACCAATTGGCTTATGGGAATTAATGTGGAAAAGAAATTTCCGGACCTGTATATTGGAATTATTACCTCTTTGCGTTTCGAAATTGCCGCATCAGCCCTGGTGACCGGTTTGTATCTCATCCAGCATGAAATCAGGATTGCACTTGAGAACCACAAAGAAAACCTGGAAGTCCTGGTTCAGGAACGAACCGAAGAACTTGCACTCATCAATGAGGAACTGAGAACAAAAAACAATGAACTCAACTCACAGAAAGAAGAGCTGGCCTCCACCCTGGAAAGTCTGAAGCAGACGCAAACCATGTTGATACAATCGGAGAAGATGGCTTCCCTGGGAACACTGACTTCCGGGATTGCCCATGAAATAAACAACCCCCTGAATTTCATCAACGGAGGAAGCTATATTCTGAAAAACATCGAACCTGAGGTAAAAAATATCCTGACTGCTGAATCCAGAGAAATGTATTCAAGCGCCACGTCCATGATTCAGGAAGGATTCCAGAGAGCATCGGAAATCGTCCAGTCATTAATGTCCTTCTCCTATAAGGGCAAGCCGATTCTGGTAACAGCAGACATTAACAAGATTATTGATAGTACTTTGCTGTTCCTCGGCAATGAAATATCACCGGATATCCTGATCCGTAAGAATTATTTATTGCAAAGAGAAGTGCCGGTGTATACGGATAAAATTCACCAGGTATTGTTAAATATCCTGGACAATGCCCTTTTTGCCGTTAAGAAAAATGACAAAAGAAGAGCCGGGGAAATTTCTATCCATACGGATCAATCCAACAAACATGCCATTATCAAGATATCCAACAATGGGCCAAACATTTCGGAAGAACATCTCAGACAGATCTTTGATCCGTTTTTCACTACCAAAAATCCCGGTGAGGGCACAGGTTTAGGGCTCTCCATATGTTATTCATTGATAAAGGAGCATAAGGGCACCATAAGGGTTGAAAATGAGGAGGATGCTGTAGCGTTTATCATTGAATTACCGATAGGCAAGTAGGTTGGGGGAACACATAATGTCTCGGGGCTAGTGAACCGTTTCCTTTACTGCGTTAAATAATGTTAAACATGACACGATTCATGCATCTTTCTGCCATGAAAATTGTCATTAATACAGTAACCCAAAACATCATAAACATTAAGCCATGTTAAGTTCAACTAACCCCATTTCATGTACAATAGCGAAAAGGAATAATCCCTCTTCGCGAAAGCTGGCAATCATTACAGGTGCCACGAGTGGAATAGGCAAGGCCTATGCCGAGTATTTTGCAGCCCGGGAGTATGATCTTCTGATAACCGGAAGAAGGCGGGAGTTAATTCACCGCGTTGCAGAGGATCTTAAAAACAGCTACCCTGTTAATGTTGATGTGGTTATAGCCGATCTATCCAAAGACGGGGATCTGTCGCAGTTGTTGCAGATTCTCGGCAAACAGAAAAACATCGAAGTTCTTGTGAATAACGCCGGATTCGGAATGGACAGCAGATTCAGCGAAGATGAGTTGGATCACCAGATGGCCATGCTGAAGGTGCATGTAGATGCCCCTGTTAGGCTGATTAAAAAGGTGCTGCCCGTGATGATGGAAAACCGAAAAGGGATCATCATCAATGTGTCATCTCTGGCAGCTTATATGCCAGCGGCAAGCAATGCCATGTACACAGGTACAAAATCCTTTCTGAAGAATTTCACCGAATCGCTTCACCTGGATGTCATGAATTACGGAATAAAGGTGCAGTGTCTATGTCCGGGATTCACACGCAGTGATTTTCACCGGAACCATAGCATGGCACCCGAGGGCATGAAACAAAGCTTAATCCGTTGGATGAAACCATCAGAGGTGGTCGATTATTCCATATACTGTTTGAACAAGGAACAGGTTATATGTATTCCGGGATTCATTAACAGGGTTTTAAGCGTGCTTTCAGTTATTGTTCCGCGGAATTTCTATTACATGATTACGTCAAAAGTGGAGAAGCAAATCAGGGCGCCTCAGCATTTACCGGATTTCGCTATTATGAAAGTAATTCACAACCGTTTGACAAAATCAGGAGGTAAGACCATATTTTAATTGTCCTTATTTCTTCCTGAAAATCAAATTAAACAGGAACAGGATAACGATTGCGCCTATAGCCCCGGTGAGAATAATGCTAACCCAGCCCGTGCCTAATGAGACATTAAGTTTCCCCAGGAGCCAGTAACCGACAAATCCACCCAGGATACCAACGATAATATTGCCCAGGAGGCCAAGGCCACTTCCGGTGTAAATCAGGCTGCCCAGCCAGCCGGCTAAAGCACCAATAAGTAAAGTAACAATGATTTCCATAGTCTTAATTTTATAAGGTTTATAAGCACTTGAAGTCAATGGTTTGAACCTGATTCATCCCTGTGTTTCACGAATATACTAAAAATCGTTTGTTTTAACAAAACAATCCAAAAGCACCTGCTTCACCGGCAACCTGAAAAATAATGGAATATTTCGGGGTATTTTTGTACTTTCAGCCAAAAGTCATGCCATGAGGGTCCTTATATGTCCCGATAAATTCAAGGAATGCCTTGGCGCCTTGCAGGTTGCCTCCTGTATTCGCAAGGGAATGCTGAAGGTGATGCCTGAGGCGGAATTCCACACCATGCCCCTGGCTGATGGCGGGGAAGGTACTGTGGAGGCGTTGGTTGAATCCACGGGTGGACGGATTGTAACAGTACAGGTTCACGATCCCCTGATGCGTCCGGTCACTGCCTTTTTTGGCATATCGGGCCAGGGCAATACTGCGGTGATTGAAATGGCAGCTGCATCTGGACTGGCTTTGCTGAAACCAGGCGAGAGAAATCCCTTGATAACTTCAACCTATGGTACTGGAGAACTGATCAAGTTTGCTCTTGATGAAGGGTGTCATGAGATTATACTGGGTATCGGAGGAAGTGCCACTGTGGATGGCGGAGTTGGCATGGCACAGGCTCTGGGGATCACCTTCAGGGATGAACTCGATCAGGAAATTGCTCCGGGAGGTGGCAACCTGAACCGGATTGTAAGCATTGATAAATCAAATTTAGATCCTCGCCTCAGTCACTGTAATGTTTATGCGGCATGCGATGTTTCCAATCCCCTGACAGGCCCGACCGGTGCTGCCCTGGTATACGGTCCCCAGAAAGGCGCTACGCCGGCTGTGGCAAAGCAACTGGATGATAACCTCAGGCACCTGGGCAGTTTGATCCGCGATTTGTGGAATCGTGAAGTGGATAGTCTGGCTGGTTCCGGAGCCGCCGGAGGGCTTGGCGGTGGTATCGTTGCCTTCCTGAATGGTGAGCTGAGATCCGGTTTTGAATTGATAAGCCGTGCCGTGAAACTGGAAAAATGGATGGGCTGGGCCGATCTGGTGATTACCGGAGAAGGGAAAATGGATGCCCAGACAGCCTTTGGTAAAACTGCCGGTGGCGTGGCCCGGATGGCACGAAGTACGAATAAACCGGTGATTGCCTTTGCCGGTTCGGTGGAGGAAGAAACGGACAAACTATTGGCTTTGGGTTTTACGGCGGTGATACCCATTGCCGACAGGCCAATGACCTTGCAGCAATCCATGGCTGACGCCGGAAGTCTGCTGGAGAACGCGGCGGAGAGGGTGGGGAGGATGCTGGTTTTGGGGAAGAGGTTGTAAAGGTTGTAAGGGTTGTAAGGGTTGTAAGGGTTGTAAGGGTTGTAAGGGTTGTAAAGGTTGTAAAGGTTGTAAGGGTTGTAAAGGTTGTAAGAGTTGTAGGTTGTAAGTTGTAAGTTGTGATTGTTGACTGCAAGACTTTAAGACTGCAGGACTGCAAGACTTCACGACTGCACGACTTATATCTCCAGGTCTTCCACCAACTCCCTGCTCAGCAAACCGGATGCGATTTCACGAACTTCGCCTGTCATCCTGATATTCCAGTCTCCGTCGATTTGTATTTTCAAATTGCCGCCCTGCATGTGCATGGTGAGATCGCCCTTGATCAGGCCTCTCCTGACAAGAACGCTGGATGCTGCGCAGGAAGAACTCCCGGAGGCCAGGGTGTAGCCTGCGCCTCTCTCCCAGATCAGTATTTGCGCATCATGATCTGACAGGACCCTGGCAAACTGCACATTAATCCGGTTGGGGAACATCGGATGATTTTCAAGCAAAGGGCCATATTGCCGGATCTCTTTTTCATCCAGTTCCTTTTTAACCACTACACAGTGAGGATTGCCGACAGACACACAATTCACTTCAAATTCCTTATCCCCGGCGGTGATCATTTGCCCGATGAATTCGGGTTTATCTGAGTTTACCGGTATATCCCGGGAAGTAAAGATCGCTTTGCCCATGTCAACCTGGATCAGTGTGGCTTTTCCATCTTTTTTCTCAACGATATCGGCATAAACAATATCCGTGAGCGTTTCCACGGAGAACTGTCGTTTATTCGCATACTTGTAATCAAACAGGTACTTGCACAGGATGCGGAGCCCATTCCCGCTTTTTTCTGCTTCAGAACCATCGGGGTTGAATACCCTGAAACCAAAATCCGCTTTCGTGGACGGTACTTTCATCACAATGCCGTCGGAACCGATCCCGAAATGGATATTGCACAAACGTCTGATGGCTGTCGCGGTAAGCTTGAAATCAATATTCGTGCTGTCGAGGACAATGTATTCATTGCCCAGGCCGTGCATTTTAACGAAGAAGTTATTTTCCATGCAACCTTTTTTTAAAAATTAAGGATGAATAAATATAATTCTTTGTTTCATGAAAATAGATATGTTGCCTATATTTGCCGCAAAAATATCAAAATGGCCCAGATAAACGAAAACTATTTAAAGCTTCAGGCGGGATATCTTTTTCCGGAAATAGGCAGACGGGTTCGTGAATTTCAGAAAGAAAACCCCCATGCCGATGTCATCAAAATGGGGATCGGTGATGTAACGCTACCCTTGACCCCGACTGTTATCCAGGCTTTTCATGAGGGGGTGGAGGAGATGTCAAAAGCAGGAACTTTCAAGGGTTACGGTCCTGAACAAGGGTATGCTTTTCTTCGGGAGGCCATTTCGATGAATGAATACATCAATCGGGGCGCCGATATACATGCGGATGAGATTTTTGTTTCAGACGGGTCAAAATGTGATACAGGCAACATGCTCGAGATTTTTGGACAGGACAACATCATCGCCATCCAGGACCCGGTATACCCTGTGTATGTGGATGCCAGCGTAATGGCAGGACGAACCGGCAAATACACGAAAAGCGGATACTATGACGGGCTGGTGTATATGCCATGTTCAGCTGAGAACGGATTTATTCCTGAAATTCCGAAGAAAAAAGTGGACATCGTATTCCTGTGTTTTCCCAATAATCCTACAGGAAGCACCGTAAGCAAGCAGGAGTTGAAGAATTGGGTTGACTATGCGCTGAAAAACAAAACCATTATTCTGTTTGATGCCGCTTATGAGTCTTATATATCCGATCCCGACCTGCCTCACACCATTTATGAAATTGAAGGAGCGAAGGAAGTAGCCATTGAGTTTCGCAGTTTTTCTAAAACGGCCGGGTTCACCGGAACCCGGTGCGCATACACGGTCATTCCGAAGAACCTGATGGCTTACACTTCGGATGGTGCCGGAATGGCTTTGCACCCGCTCTGGTTCAGAAGACATACCACGAAATTCAATGGTGTTTCATATCCCGTTCAGAAAGCTGCCGCAGCCACGTTCACTGCCGAGGGAAAAAAGGAAGTTAAGGCTACCATCAGTTATTATATGAACAATGCCAGGATTCTACGTGAAAGCCTCGATAAAATGGGCTTCCGGGTTTTTGGCGGACAAAATGCACCGTATGTCTGGGTGAATTCCGGACGTAACATCAGCTCATGGGATTTATTTGACAAACTCCTGCATGAAGCCTATGTCGTAGGAACTCCCGGTTCGGGATTTGGCCCTTCAGGTGAAGGTTATTTCCGGTTCTCGTCATTTGCCACCCATGAGAACGTGGTGAAGGCCATGGATCGGCTTAAGAATTTGAAATGGTAAAAATAGAACACCCTTCAAGGGTCCAAAGGACCGCTTGAAGGGTGCTCTTTACTCATCACTCGTCACTCATAACTCGTTACTGTTCCTAGTCCCTTCTCCCCATGAACAGGAATATGTAATACAGAAGCATGGCCAGTGAAGAAAGCGCAGCAACCACGTAGGTGTATGCGGCCCACTTCAATGCATCTTTGGCCTGCGGATAGGTATCATAACCCGTTATGTTGGCATTGTTCAGCCAGGCCAGAGCGCGCTGACTTGCATTAATTTCCACGGGCAGGGTAACCAGCGCAAACAGGGTGAATATCGCATAACAGGCAATAATCACGATCAGGGCAGTCTCAAAGCTTACTATGCTTTGAAAGGCAAAAGCCCCGAAGAACATGGCGATGAAGATAAAGTTCATGACTTTTGCGCTGATGCTCTGAACAGGCACCAGGGCTGCGCGCATCTTGAGCGGAGCATAGGCGGTGGCGTGCTGAACAGCATGCCCGCATTCATGAGCCGCCACGGCGGCTGCAGATACACTTTTACCATAATATACATCCTGGCTCAGATTCACAGTTTTGTTCATCGGATTGTAATTATCGGAAAGCTCACCTTGCGTTGAAACAACAGATACATCATTGATTCCGTTATCATGAAGCATTTTCTCAGCCACGTCTTTTCCCGTCATCCCGTAATTCACCGGAATCTGCGAATAACGACGAAAGCGTGATTTCAACTGTGCACTGACTATCCAGCTAAACAGCATGAACACGCCCAAAATAACAATTTGACCCATGTTAATCATTGTAATTTCTCCTTTTAATTCTTACTTTTCCAACTTCAAATTGCCTGCCAAATTAAGCCAAAACGGTATGAATGCCAAATTGACAGGTATTAAAAAAATATAAAAATAAATCTAAAAACATGGTTGTGAAGAAACTAGTGGTATTTTCGCTGGCAACAGTGGCCATGATAAGTTGCAATAAAGGTACCGTAAAAATGGAAAACGATCTGAGATCATTCATCGACACGCTCGGGCAAAAGGTGAAACCGGTTGAAACGGGCATTGCCCTGGCGGATTTCAATGCGTCCATCACCGGCAAAGACGAAGAATACAACAGATCCAGCGAGTTGAATATCGATCTCTCGAAAATTTATGCTGATAAAGGCACGTTTGCCAGGCTCAAAGAATTTATGGAGTCGGGGAAAATTGAAGATACCCTGCTGATAAGACAAATGACCCTGGTGCACAATACCATGCTGGGTTATCAGGTCGATGAAAGGAAGATGGAAGAGATCATCAGGGCAAAGACCAGGCTGGAACAAAAGTACGCTACGTTCCGTGCTGTTGTGGATGGAAAGAAATTCACGGATAATGAAATCGAGAAGGTACTGAAGAATTCCATTGATAACAAGGTGCTTGAAAAGTGCTGGCTGGCAAGCAAACAGGTGGGGGATTCAGTGGCTGCTGATGTCATCGGACTGGTAAAAATGAGAAACGATATTGCACGTGAACTCGGATTCATGAATTACCATGATATGTCACTCAGGCTTTCGGACCAGGATCCTGAAGAAATTGAAAGAATTTTTGATGAACTGGATTCATTGACCCGTAACACATTTATAAAACTCAAGGCGGAAATGGATGCATCACTGGCCCTGAAATACAGGATTAAACCCGAATCGCTGATGCCATGGCATTACCAGAACCGTTTTTTCCAGGAAGCGCCCGCCATATATAATGTTAATCTGGATGGATATTATGCCGACAAAGACATCGTTCAGTTGGCAACGGATTATTATTCCGGAATCGGGCTGGATGTCAATAGCATTCTGGCAAAAAGCGATCTTTATGAAAAAGAGGGCAAGTACCAGCATGCCTATTGTACCCACATTGACCGTTCAGGCGATGTTAGGGTGGTTTGCAACGTGAAAAATAACAACCAGTGGATGAATACGTTGTTGCATGAACTGGGACATGGCGTGTACGATAAGAATCTGGATATGAGCCTCCCGTATTTTCTGCGTACTCCGGCTCATACCTTTACCACGGAAGCCATTGCCATGCTGTTTGGGAGACTTTCTTCCAATCCGTTGTGGTTACAGGAGAATGCCGGCATTTCAGCTGAGGAAGCGCAAAGCATCAGCGCGGACGTGAAAACCAGTTCGCGGCTTGAACAACTCGTTTTCAGCCGGTGGTGCCAGGTGATGTTCCGATTTGAAAAAAGCATGTACGCCGATCCTGACCAGGACCTGAATAAACTCTGGTGGGATCTGGTGGAGCAATACCAGATGCTGAAGAATCCGGCGGACAGGAATAATGCCGACTGGGCATCCAAGATCCATGTGGCATTGTATCCCTGTTATTACCACAATTACCAGCTGGGTGAACTGCTGGCTTCCCAGTTGCAGGCATATATCACTGCCAGGGCCGGGATTAAAGATGCGTCAAGTTTAAGCAAGGATCCTGCCATAGGCAGTTACCTGCTTGAAAATGTGTTCAGACCTGGAGCAAAGTACCAGTGGAACGATATGATCAAACGGGCCACCGGTGAGGAACTGACGGCGAGGTATTATGCGGGGGAGTTTTTAGAGTAGTAATGAGTAATGAGTGATGAGTGAAGAGTAACAAGCGGGTTTTGAGCATGTGACTTGTGCATGTTAGAAACCAAAGCCCTTCCCCAACACCCAAATCCCTCTCATCACTCATCACTCATCACTTTTCAGACTTTCAGGAAAATCTTATTCCTATACAGCAAATACAAAAACGTCCACATACAAATTACGGCGCCTGCAGCTAAAATTACCGGCTGTGCAAGTTCTGAGAACTGATTTGCCAGTCCGCCGAAGAAGTACCCGCCCATTTCTTCAAAATTGATGATCCCGGAGTTCAGCATGTAGATGGTGATGGAGTTTAGCCCGATTACAACAAAGGGCAGGGTCCATTTTTTAAATCCCCACACATCAATCACGAGGTAAAACAGTGCAAGAAGTATCAGGCTCCATCCACCAGCGTACAATACAAAGGAAGATGTCCACAGATTCTTGATAATCGGGAATGACAGGCTCCAGAGTTTGCCAAGGGCAAGTGCTGCAATTCCTGCCAGGAGAAGAATCAGACCTTTTCTCAGGCCGGTAAGTCTCCCGTCATGCGAGATGAGCAAATGGCCGGCAAAGGTACCCAAAAGAGCCGTGCAGATGGCAGGAATGTGAGAAAGCAATCCCTCATTGTCCCCGTAAGTATAACAGCACAACCTGCCGGGCAACAGCTTCTGGTCAATGAAGGCCGCCAGGTTGCCTTCAGGGGTCAGTACGCCTGCTCCAAATCCGGGAACGGGAATGAGCTTCATGATGGCAAAATAACCCAGCAATATGCCGATAAACCAAACAACCTGGCCCCTCACCGAGGTATTCAGCACGATCACAGCAGCCAGGAACCAGGCAATGCCAATGCGGGCCAGTACGCTTGAATAGCGTTGTTTCTCGAAGTCTAACCGTAGAATCCCATTGTATATCAATCCCAGCAAAATGAGCAGGATGAGGCGTTTCACGAGGTGAAGATAAATACTCCTCATGCTTTCACCCCTCTTTTGCCGTTTCAGAATGGAGAAAGGCATGGATACCCCGGCAATAAAAAGAAACAGGGGGAAGATCATATCATAGAAGCGAAAACCTTCCCATTCCACATGGTTCATTTGTCCGGCTGCCCACTGCAGAAAAGGCCATCCTGTAAGGGCTGCAAGGGTAACGATGAGATATTCTCCCCCGGCGATCCAAAGCATGTCAAATCCTCTGAGTGTGTCAAGAGAAAGAAGCCGTTCCTGCTTCTTTTCGGGATTGTTTGTCATGGATTTTCCTTTTACAGGGTGCGAACCTTAATGTTCCGGAACCACGTCTGCCTGCCATGGTCCTGCAGTCCAATGTGTCCTTTACGGGCGGTGCCGTAAAGGGGGAAATCTTTCCATTTGCGGACTGATTTCAGGCTGTCCCATTCAGCGGTCCACATCTGGTATTCAACTACTTTGGCGCCGTTCAGCCAATGCTCGACATGACCGTTGTTGATAATGATCTTCGAAACATTGAATTCACCGACAGGCATCAGGGTTTTTGCCGGATCGGCATAATACATATCATAGCAGGCGGCTGCCTTTTGTCCTTCAGTCAGGGAATCTCCATCCCAGGTTGCTTCATCAATGATCTGGTATTCGGGTGCAATTTCATAGATGGCTTCGACGGCTGTATCTTCAATCGCATTGAAGAAGATCCCGCTGTTACCACCTGTGGAAGTCTTCCACTCCAGGGAAAGCTCAAAATTCTCGTATTCATCCACGGTAATGATGTCGTTGGCATGATCGCCACCCAGTCCGAGTGCCAGCAGTCTCCCGCTGTCGATCTTCCATCCGGTAAGCGAATCAGAGCCGAAATTACGCCAGCCATTGAATGTTTCTCCATCAAACAGGAGTTTCCATCCCTGGGTAATTTCTTCCTCGGTCAGAAAATTCTGCGTGGGTTCCGGAGCTTTGGGTTTACATTGCATACATAATGCGATTACCAGGATAATGGAGAATGCAAATAATATTCTTTTCATAGTATGGCAATTAATTGGTTTTTTGAGTCGTACTACAAAATTGTAATTTTCCGCCAATAATCAGATGGTTTTAGCAGAAATATTTATGTTTTGAATAAACAGGACCAACCCGGGAAAAATGGAGGAGATTTATTACATTCCTACAGTTAATACCAGAGTCCATGTATACGTCATCGAGCCGAAGGGAGGAACCTGAATGGTAGCGCCCAAAAATGAGCCCGATGCGTTTATTACGGCATCGTCAATATTAAAATTCATGGGACTTTCAATGGGATCTTCCAGTGTAAAAGGTACTTCAATAGGGAATACCCATCCCAGATCATCATCCCATCCCCAGGTAGTTTGGGTACCATCTATCAGGGTAGATGCATGGACCGACAGGTATCCGTCACCGTCCATTTCCTTGTAGGTTCCGCCTAACGAAGTAAGGGTTATCGTACCGGTTTCCTGTTGTTTAATTTTTGTGTCTTCAATGACAATTTCATCCTCACCGCTGTCGTAATTTGCCTGATCGGGCTGAGAAATGTAAACCTCCCCCGATTTGTCAATTTCCACTTCCATGATTACATTAGCCGTGAATTCGGGGAAAGTTCTGGAATATTCCAATGTCAGCAAACCGACGTAATTTGCATCAGGTTTGGGATTTTCCTCTTTTTTGCAGGAAACAAGTACAATGATGAGTAATGTCAGGAGGATGGGTAAGGTTTTCATGACTTTTCATTTTGGGTTGGTATATGAAATGTAGTGGAAAATTCCGACAATTCCAAGAGCTCCTAAAACCTCTTCAACTTACAACCTACAACCACCACAACCTCCTTAATACCCGCTCCACTTGCTGAAGTCATACTTCATATACGCATCGCATCTTGAGCAAAGGTGAATTTTATGACGATCGCCTTTATCGAGCAGTTGTCTGTATTGCTGATTGGGATTGCCGAGCCATATTTCTTCAACGCTTTGTTTGGTGACATCACCTATTACCCCTCGCCCGAAGGCATCCCAACAGCAAAGCACCGCTTGTCCGTCGGACATGAAAAACATTTCACTTTTTATTTTGGGACAGGGAGCCCTGAAGCAATCTGTTTGTCCTGACCAGGGCCAGTTGTACAGTTGTGTTATGGTAGCTTCATCGGCGTGCTGTTTCCAGAAATCAACGAAATCCTTTTGTTCATCCCGGGTAATATCAAGGTCGATCATGCGGACTTCCACATGGCACTTACTGCCCTGCCGGTTTCTTTCCTCAATAAATTCAAGCACATTGCTCACAATTTTCTTAAAATTTCCTCCACGGCCGCTTTTCCGGAAGGTTTCTTCGGTGAATCCGTCGATGCTGAACCTGATCCATTCAATTCCCGCTGCTATTGCCGCTGCAACATCAAATTTCGGGTGAAAGTTGCCGTTCGAATTAAATTCAACCTTGGCTGTGGGATCCTCATGGATATAGCGGATAATTTCAGGCATCCGCAAATCAACGAAAGGCTCGTTGATCATGAAAGGGCGGTATATCACTCCTTTTCCGCGTGATTCATCAATAATCTTTTTCCATACATGTTCTTCCATGTAGTCGGGTCCCCGTTCCATTTCTTTGTGCGGGCAAAAAATGCAATTGCTGTTGCACACAACCGAGGTTTCAATCTGAATATACTTTGGAAATGATACCATATTTTTCTTTCAGTTTATTAATTATTATGGCGGTAGCGCCTGTATTGCTGATAATTAAATTTCTTGCTTTTTCACCCATAGATTTGCGCAATGCCGGATCACTGATCAGCAGATGCACCTTATCGTATAACTCCTGTTGACGGGTTACCTTGAAAGCGGCTCCGATTTTGAGCAATTCACCGGCCTCGTATGAATTCAGGTGGTTCGGGCCAAACAGCACAGGTTGGTTGAATATGGCAGGTTCCATGACATTGTGGGTGCCCTTGCCAAAGCTTCCGCCAATGAATGCAATCCCGGTTTGTTTGTATAGCCTCGCCAGAAGGCCAATGGTATTGAAAATGACCACACGGGAGGATGCGGTTCCCTCTTGCGAGAAATCGGTATAGCGTTCAGTTCTTATTTCTGAGTTAGAAAATACTTCTTCAATGTCATGCAGGTGGCTTTCATGAAGCTCATGCGGCACAATAATCACATGTAAATCCGGAAATTCCCTGATGAGATCAATGATGGCCGGGAGTATATGTTTCTCATCCGGGGGCCATGTACTTCCTGCAATGAAGGTAATACCGGCATTTTCAGGAAAGATCTTCACATCACCGGCGTCGCTGGCTTTACGGCCCCGGTTAAACACATGATCATATCGTGTGTCACCGGCCACGGTATACTTTTCCTCATCCGGGACAAGTGCCTGAAAACGCATTTTATCCTCGTCGGAGATGGGAAAGAAATACGATATTTTGTTGTATATGAATTTGTTGAAGATCCTTGAAATGCCTTTGTCCCGGCCGGAGTCTGCCGATAAAGTGGCTGAAGTGATCACTACCGGGATACCCTGTTTGGCGGCTTCACACACATGGTTGGGCCATACATCGAATTTTGATATGATCCATAGATCCGGTTTCAGAATTTTAAAAAGCCGGTGAGCTGCACACCTTGTATCAAGAGGGAGATAAAACTTAAGATCAACTTCAGCGGGGTTTTTGGCAAACCTGAACCCTGATGGTGAAAAGAAGGAAACCATGATATAGAGTCCCGGAAACTGCGATTTCAAGCTTTCAATGATGGGAAGAGCCTGCAACCATTCACCGGCTGAAGTGCAATGAAAAAGAATCCTCTTTCTGTTTCCGGCACATGCAATGTCATTGGCAATTCGGGCAAACTGGTTTTTCCTGGCCTTCCTGCCTTCACGCATTTTGGCATTAAAAAGCGACCCTATGAAGAACCCGCCTTTTAGAACCGGAATCCCAATCATGTTGTAGATCAGCATCAAAATTCCTGACATGGTGAATCGTTTTTCAGTGTAAATAGTTCATGGCAGCATTTATCACTTTTTGTGAAGGGATATCCTTCATACACCGGAAATGCTTTTTCGGGCATTTATTCAGACCATTATGCGTACAAGGCCTGCAGGATAGGTCGGTCTCAATTACTGTGCTATTCTGTTCAACCGGAAAATAGCCCAGTTCACGCGTAGTAGCGCCATAAATTCCGATTACCGGCTTTTTCTGCGACTGAGCCAGGTGTAAAAGGCCACTGTCATTGGCAATAACCAAAGCGCTCAGTTGGATTAACGCAGCTGATCCCGAAAGGCTTAAAAGGCCGGCCATGCTTACTGCGCGGGAACCGATTGCCGAGGCTATTTCTGCGCATAACAATTCATCTTCTTTGCCGCCATGAACCACAATAAAAGCCGATTTTTCAGTGATCAGATACCGGGCAGTATCAACAAATCCTTCAGATTTCCATCGTTTGTTGGCATAGGTGGCACTTGGGCATAAAATGACCAAAGGCGCATCCAAATTGTACCCGGCTTCAGATAACATGCTCTTCACCATTTCAGTTTTCTCCGACGGCACATGAATTTCAGTTCCGAGGCCATCATAGTGAATTCCAAGGTGCCTTACCGAGTCGAAATAGCGTTGATAAACCGGTTTGACAGTTTTATAGAGGTTGATTTTGAACCAGATCAATAAAGTCCTCTTAAAAATTAATTTTTTATAGGAAGTTATTTTGCGGGCATGCAGGCAAAAACGAAGGTAGCGTGACCGCCAATTTTTATGAATGTCGAGGTATAGATCAAAACGCCGTTCCTGCAAATCCTGTTTGATTCTTCTTAATCCTTTGAGTCCTTCCTTTTTGTCAAAGGTGATCAGTTCATCGATATAGGGAGAAGAAGAAAGCAATTCCTCGTACTGCTTTTTGATCACAAAGGTAATGCGGGCGCAGGGATAAGCTGTTCTCAATGATCTGAGCAACGGGGTAGTAAGTATAATATCGCCAATGGAACTGAGTCTTACGACAAGTATTTTACCGATAGCAGCCAAATGATTTTTATTCAAAGGAGAGGGCAAAAGTATAAATTTTCAGATGAATGACAAATGAGCTTTATTCCCGAATTACCTGAACTTCTCCCCGGAGGCCGATTTTTATAATACCTGAGGGCTTACCGTGGGATTTCTCATTTTGTCGCCACCTGACCACATAATCAACCTTCTTCAAAATGGTCCTGTCGATCTTTTGAAAATTACCAGGCCAGGGCATTCCGCTTAGGTTGGCGGAAGTAGAAACAATAGGCCTGCCAAATCCGGAGATCAGTTTTTTACAGAATTCATCCGCGACAATCCGGATGCCTATGCTGCCATCACCTGGTATCAGATTTTTGGCCAGGTTCTGAGCCCCGGGATAAATAACGGTGAGCGGTTGGTCCGCAACAACCAGTATATTCCAGGCAATATCGGGTACTTCAACAACATATCTGTTCAGTTTATCTGCACTGTCAAGCAGAACCAGCATACTTTTTTCATCGCGCCGCTGTTTTATGTCATATATCTTCTGCACAGCCTCCTCACAGGTGGCATCACAGCCAATTCCCCAGATGGTATCGGTCGGGTAGAGGATCGTTCCACCTCTCCTGAGTACATCAGAAGCCGCCTGGAGATCTTCAAGCATGGTCGTATAATTTACGGTAAACCTGCATGATGTTGTAGGTAACCTTGTCGGCATCAAATTTCCTGGCGTGCCTGTAACCCTCTGCGATCATTTTTTCCTGCAATTCCCGGTCCATCATCACTTTCTTGATTGCTGCAGACATTTCCTCTACATTGTTGGGATCTACGTAAATGGAATGATCACCTCCGACTTCCGTCAGTGAACTGGTCTTCGAAGTGATAACCGGGACCCTTGAATAAAGCGCTTCCAGAATAGGTATCCCGAAACCTTCAAAAAAGGAAGGATAGACAAACAAATCAGCAAGCTGGTATATTCCGGGCAGATCCAGGTTTTGAACAATATCGCAGAAAATAATATTGATCAGACTATGCCGTTCAATGAATTCAATAATCTTATTTAGGTATTTTGTCGGCTTTCCGATCACCACCAGGGGCAAATCAATTTTGCCATAATGCAGGGCCTTGATCAGCGTTAGCAGGTTCTTCCGTTCCTCAATGGTGCCTACGTATAGTATAAATGATTTTGGCAGAAGATATTTCATCCGCAGAATCTCTTTTTCAATCAAGGACACATCGGTGTTGAAAACCGGGTTGCATCCCTGGTAAACAACATCGATTTTATCGGCAGAAATGCCGAAAAACTCGATGATATCATTGGCCGTTTGCCTGCTTACAGCGACTATCCGGTCACTCGTTTCGCATGAATACCGGAACCTTCTCTCATACATGTTCCTGTCGATCATGTTGTACAGATGAGGTAATCTCAGGAATATCAGGTCGTGAATGGTGACAATGGATTTGACCTGCTTTTTTGGGAAATTGAATGGAATTTCATGACTCAGGCCGTGATAAATCTCAATTTTGTCGTGGGGCAACTGGTGTGAAAGGTAGAATGACCTCCAGTAGGAACTGAAGATTCTGTGGATCGGCCTTTCTGGACCTCTTACCGTGATACAATCCTGGTTGGGTTCGAATAAATCGAAATTAAGTCCCGGAGTATACAATATGTATTCATTTTCGGGATACTTTTCAGCAAGGCCCTGAATCAGGTTGCGGCTGTAACTTCCGAGCCCGCTTTTATTAAAAAAAGCACGTTTTGCGTCAAATCCGATTCGCATAATAAATGACTAACTTAATAGAGCGCAAAGGAAATTCAGTTCTCAATTTTAATGTCTTTGATATTGAGCTGCAGGGTGGTATTGCCCCTGAAATTATTCTCAACCACCGTATATGCTATGTCAAACGCTGTTCCTTTTTTGATTTTCCGGAGGTGGGAAGCCTGGTTAAAAGCTATAGCCCGGTATACCTTAAAGGGAATGTCTTCCTGAATCAGTCCCAGTTGCAGGTGTTCCTCATCGGTCCCGACGAGTCGCGCAAAACCATTATCCGATACATTCTCTGCAAAAAAAACCGGATTCATGTTTTCAGGGCCGAAAGGCTCAAATTGTTTCAGGATCCTGAAAAGTTTGGGAGAAATGTCTTTAAAATTCAGCTCTGCGTCGATATCAACCTGTGGTATCATCATTTCGGGTGTAATGGCGTTCTTAACCACTTCTTCGAAACGATCTCTGAATTTCTGAACATGATCGATTCTAAGTGTTATTCCTGCCGCATACATGTGTCCGCCAAAACTTTCAAGCAGGTCGGCGCATTCTGTTATTGCCTGGTAAAGGTCAAATCCCGGTATTGATCTTGCTGAGCCTGTAGCATGACCGTTGGATTCGGTCAGAATAACGGTTGGCCGGAAATGGCTTTCTATGAGCCTGGAGGCTACAATTCCAACAACTCCTTTATGCCAGGCGGGATTAAAAAGTACCGTGGAATATCTGTATTTATCAGTTTTGGCAATTTCCTGAAGAGCTTCTTCTGTGATGATCTTATCGATATTCCGGCGGGTCTGGTTATGTGAATCAATCTTTTCGCAATGCAAAGCGGCCTCCTCGTGCTTTTCAGACACAAGCAATTTCACGGCCTGTTTGCCCGACTCAATACGGCCGGCAGCATTGATACGGGGACCTATTTTAAAAACTATATCGTCTACCGTTATGTTCTTATCTGTAAGCCCTGCAACAGTAATAATTGCCTTTAATCCCACAGCCGGGTCCTCGTTGAGTTTCTTCAAACCGTGATAAGCCATAATCCTGTTTTCATCAACCAGGGGCACAATGTCGGAGGCAATACTAACGGCTACCAGGTCGAGATATCCTGCCACAACATCAAAGGAAATGTTCCTCCTTAACGCAAAAGCCTGAAGTAGTTTGAAGCCTACCCCACATCCCGAAAGGGATTTAAAAGGATAGGTTGAATCACGTCTTTCCGGATTAAGAACAGCAAGCGCTGCCGGTAAAACATCACCTGGGGTATGGTGATCACAAATAATGACGTCGATGTTATGCTCTTTGGCATACGCAACTTTATCCCCTGCTTTAATGCCGCAGTCCAGGGCAATGATCAAACTGATTCCCCGGCCTATCGCATAGTCAATTCCCCGGAATGAAACGCCGTAACCCTCGGCATACCGGTCGGGGATATAATAATCAACCTCGGTATGATAATTCCGGATGAAGGAATACACCAAGGCAACCGATGTTGTGCCATCCACATCATAATCGCCATAAACCAGAATCTTTTCTTTCTTTTTGAAGGCTGTTTCGAGCCGTTGAACAGCAACTTCCATATCATTCATGAGAAATGGATCATGCAGCATGTTCAGATCGGGACGAAAAAATGCCTTTGCCTTTTCATAGGTCGTGATGCCTCTTTGTACCAGAAGTGTAGCAATTACGGGATTAACAGCAAGGGCATCTGCCAGCCTGTTAATGTCGTCAATATGACCATTTTCCTTTATTTTCCAGGCACGGGTCATATCATCATATCCACTTCACAAGGTTTATATCCTGCCTGTGCGGTAAAAGATCGCTTTTCGGGTAGATCCTAATACCGTAGCTAAAGGTACCTGGTTGTTTTATAGTCACATTGGCCTTGTAAACTGCCTTGTCAATGCTCGATTTGTCAAGGGTGAATTCGTGGGTTGAGATCAGCCGCTCTCCGTTTTCGGTGATTACCAGTTCAACACCGACATCGGAGGCTGATATCTCGTTCAGATCAAGTATTACTTTGCTTTCGTAGGCATGATCCATCTCGAACAATTCACTTCCATTGTTGAATACGCTGAAATCAACCACAGAGATATTGTTCCAGGCGCGTTTGATACGTTTTTTCCAGGAGGAAAAACGCTTGGCCATTACAAAATCATCCTTTGCCAATTGCTGAGAACGGTCGTATAGCCTGGTATAGAACCTCTGCATGTAATCATGGAGCATTCTGGTAGTAACAAAATGCGGGGCAATGGATGCGATGGAGTTCTTGATCATGCGGACCCAGTTTTCGGGCACATCGGTTTTGTTACGGTCATAGAAGGCCGGGATCACTTCCTGTTCGAGCAGGGAATAAATGATCTCAGCATCCAGGTCATCCTGAAGCCCGGGATCTTCGTAAGTGATTTCATTGGTCAGAGCCCATCCTGCCTCGGGTTGATAACCTTCAACCCACCATCCGTCCAGAACACTAAAGTGAAGCGTGCCATTGAGAACAGCTTTCTCACCACTGGTGCCTGAAGCCTCAAGCGGCCGTGTTGGTGTATTTAACCATATATCCGCACCCTGAACCAGGATTTTGGCCAGGTTCATGTCATAGTTCTGCAGGAAGATAATTTTACCCAGGAATTCAGGCCGCTTTGAAACATCGATGATCATTTTGATCAGGTCCTGTCCGGCCTTATCATGGGGATGCGCTTTCCCGGCGAAAATCAGCTGAACCGGTTTTCCCGGAATGCTGAGAATCTGGGCAAGGCGCTCGGGATTGCGGAAAAGCAAATGAGCTCTTTTATAAGTGGCAAAACGGCGCGCAAAGCAAATGGTCAGCGCTTTTTCAGAAAGTTGATGATTGATGGCTACAATCCTCCTGGGATCTTCATGTCTTTTCACCCAGTTTTCCTTATACCTGTCCTTGATGGTGTTGATCAGCCGCGCCCTTAGCTTTTGCTTGATTTCCCAAACTTTGGCATCCGAAACATCATAAATCTTCTCCCAGTAATCAACATCAGCCAGATTGTTCTCAAAACCATCTCCGAAGGACTCCCGGTAAAGCTTTTTCCAGCTTTTGGCAGTCCAGGTGGGAAAATGAACACCGTTGGTGACAAAACTGATGTGCAATTCTTCGGGTAAATATCCGGGCCACAGCCTGGCAAACATCTGCTGTGTAACAGTACCATGCAGCATGCTTACCCCGTTCACCTCCTGGGAGAGATGCGCAGCCAGAAAACTCATGTTGAATTTTTCATTCCAGGCATTGATGTTGGAACGACCTAATGCCATAAGTTCATTCCAGCTGATCTTCAGCCTTTCGGGATAATGGCCGATGTATTTACGCAGCAGGTCTTCGTCGAATTCATCGTGCCCTGCCGGCACAGGTGTGTGTGTGGTAAATAGCGTGGAGGCCCTTACGATTTCTTTGGCTTCTGAATAAGTCAGGTTATTATTATGCATGTAATTCCGCATTCTTTCAAGCCCGATGAACGCACTGTGGCCTTCATTGCTGTGATAAAGGTCGCAATGAATTCCCAGCAGGTCAAGTGCCCGTATGCCAACAATGCCAAGAAGCAATTCCTGCTTCAGGCGATTCTCATTGTTTCCTCCATATAAATTGTAGGTAACTGTTCTGTCTTCTTCATTGTTTGAAGCCAGATCCGTATCCAGCAAATACAGTTTTATGCGGCCCACTTTTACTTCCCATATCCTTGCCTGCAATGATCTTCCCGGCAAAATGATGGAGACGGTAAGAAAATGGCCTTTATCATCCTTAACCGGCTTGACAGGTAATTTTGAGAAATGCTGAAAATCATATGCGGCCTGCTGCTCACCGCGGGTAGTGATCATCTGGCTGAAATATCCGTAACGGTATAACAAACCAACGCCTGTGATATTACATTTTTGATCACTGGCTTCTTTCAGATAGTCTCCCGCCAGTATGCCCAAACCTCCGGAGTATATCTTTAAAGAACTGTGAAAGCCGTATTCCATACTGAAATAGCCAATATGGGGACGGTTGGCGTCTACAGGTTCTGAAATGTAATTGATGAAACGCTTGTAAACGCGTTCGAGTTTATCTGTATATTCTTTATTCTGACTCAGCTCGATCAGCTGGCTGTGCCTGACCTGCTCAAAAAGAATGGCCGGATTCTGATCGCATTTCTGCCATATTTCCGGATCAATTACCTCAAACAATTCCTGCGCTTCGTCGTCCCAGGTCCACCACAGATTCTCAGTTATCTCTCCCAGCATGTGCAACTGCTCGGGGAGCTTCGATTTAACAATAATCCTTTTCCAAACCGGTTTGATTTCAGTGGGTGCGACAAATTCCTGTATGGCCTCGCTGGGACGCTCCTCTATCTTTACGAACTGGTCAATGCGTTTCGCAACCTGCTGTAAAGCGATATCATAACTTTGCTTGTAATAAGTGATCAGGCTTTTCCACAATACTTCCCGGGATATGTCCAAAGCCCTTAACCGGGCAGCCTGCATTTCTCCGATGGAAAGTTTGCAATATTTCTGAATGGAACGGACGATGTTATCAACCACTTCTGCATCGTTGTCATCTGTGCGTTCAATAACATCCACACAGGAAGCCGTGTTTTCACACTTGTTATTGATCCATAGACCGAAACCGGCAAGCGTTGTGGTGACGGTCGGCACCGAAAACGCCAGGCTTTCAAGGGGCGTATATCCCCAGGGCTCATAATAGGAGGCGAATATGGTAAGGTCAAGACCAATCAAAAGATCATAATAAGGAATGTTAAAAATGCCATCATTCCCATTCAAATAAGAAGGCACAAAAAGTACCTTAACCTTGTCTTTTTCACTGTTGTTAAGACCTGCTTCCCGGATGCGATTGAGGATAGGGTCCCATTCAGCGTCATGCAGATTGTGGGTCAGGTATTTCGATCCGAAGGCCTGGTCGTCAGCCAGATGTCTGTTTGCTATGTCTTTTCGCGGCCCGTAATGATTGGCCGGGATAAGTATATACGCAATGACCGGTCGTTTCAGGTCTTTTGACCTGTTCAATTCACCCAGTGAATCAATGAACAGATCAATGCCCTTGTTCCTGAATTCATAGCGTCCGCTGGTGGCAACCAAAAAAACATCCTCTTTGTATTTCTGCCTGAAAAAAGTCTCGGCAACTTCCAGAAGTATTCTCCTTCCCTCGGATCGCTTGGTATCAAATTGTGATCCTTCGGGAACGAACGTGTCTTCAAAGCCATTGGGGGTTACGAGAGATACATCCCTTTGCAGGAATTGGGTGCATTCCAGGGCAGTGATGTCACTCACCGTGGTAAAAGCATCCGCATTCTGGGCAGAAAGCTTTTCAGCGGATTGTTTGGAGATAATGTTGAATTCCTTGGCTATCTCTTCTGCGTTATACGTTAAAAGATCCTTGTAAAGAGGCCTGTTGTTGCCGGCCAGGGATCGCCCTACGGCCGTGGCGTGGGTGGTAAAAATAGTGCCGACCTGGGGTAACCTGTCTTTGAGATACAATACTCCCGACCCGGTCATCCACTCATGGAAATGCGCTATGATACGGTCATAAGTATTCAGGTTGAACTTAATGAAGCTTTCTATTGTCCTGCCTGCAGCATATCCGAATAATACAGGTTCAATATAATCCCACTGGCCCGGCAATGAATCGAGCTTGTATTTTTCCCACAGTTCATAAAATATTTTGTCTTTATCCTGGAATAAGCTGCTGAAATTTATCAATATGGCTATGGGATATCCGTTGATGTTCCATCTGCCCACCTTAATTCTCAGGCCTTCCGATTCTGCCTGTCTTTTCCAGGCTATAAAAAGCTGGGGGTCTTCAATAAATTCAGGATTACTGCCAGATTCGTCCTTAATGAGATCCGGCCCGATCAGAATAAGATTATTTTGCAGTTCATTAACCAGGGTTAGTGATTTTGTCGCAATTACAGTGTGAATGCCGCCGACTTTATTACACACTTCCCAACTGACTTCGAACAGGTAATCAGGAGACAATGGATTTTTATTCATACACAATTCGTTATAACAATTTTACAGATCGTGTAACGATCATAATTTAAAAAGCGAAAATACAATTAATGTATTTACTTTTTCCCTGCTTTGGGTTTTTTCGTTTTTTCTTTTTTGGGTGATGCTGGTTTCAGGCTCATGGCAGTTGATTTGGCCGGAGCTTTTTTTGCCGGGGCTTTTTTTGCCGGAGCTTTTTTAGCGGGGGCCTTTTTTGCCGGAGTTTTACCGGGCCCCTTTGCGACAGTCTCAATCTTCGTCTTGGTGGATTTCAGCCGTTTCAGCTCGGCCTCATATTTACCGATCAGCGCGTCTTTATCGGCGATTACCTGGGAAAGATTGGCAAGTTCCTGTTCCCCGGTGCTTTCCGGAACCAGGGCATTTACCCTGATGGTGAAGTCACTCAGAACATTCATGTAATTGATATAGGCCTCATAGGGAGAATCATAGGGATTGAAATATGCCTGCGTTGCTCCGTCTGAAAAGAATTTGGTTGACATGAAATACAAATGATCACTGGCCTGCAAGTATTTCCAATCCTTCTGGATTTTTTCATCATGAATGCGGCTTACCTTATCTGTCAGGGAATAAAGTTTGTTGAAGGCATCCACCTGTAATTCGTTACCAAGCCAGGCCGTCAAATCCCTTTCTTCATCTGCCCAGGAAATGGGATAAGGCACATTGATCGTGGAGATGGGCAATAAGTTGGCTGCAATCTCGGTGGGGGTGCTGAATGAGAAATTGGTGCTCTTGTAGATAACGCCGGGCAGTGCGGTGAGAAACTCGAATATGCCTGATTCCATCCACTGGTGTTCACCAAAGGTCTCATAATCGATGAAAATATTGACGGTTTCTTCCTTTTTATCAATTTTCTTGAGCCATCCGGCAAATTTCTCGGCGGTAAGGGGGAATTCCGACCAGCCCCGGTTGGAAAACCGGAAGGAAATATCGTCACTCATCCTGAAATTACGCAGCAGAATTTTCAATTTCGGGTTAATGGCATTGCAATATAAGTAATTCGGACTTTTCCATCCCAGCACATGCTTCGCTCCTTCTGTAAGCATGGCAGTGAATCCCATATCGGCGACATCGGCACCGATCTTGTCGGAATAAACCAGTTCGGTATTCCGGAACACCTTGGGTTCCTGGCCAAAAAGTTCCTTTATTTTCTGTTTTTGTTCATTCACCTGCCTTTGAAATTCATCTTTGCTTTTCAGGGCAACCAGTGAATGTGAATAAGTCTCGGCGAGGAATTCCACCGAACCTGTTTTGGCAAGTTTCTGAAAACTTTCAATCACTTCGGGAGAATATAGCTGGAACTGGTCGAGTGCTATACCGGAAATGGAAAAGGCAACCTTGAACTGAGTACCGTATTCCTTGATGATTTGCCTGATTACCTTATTGGCTTGCAGGTAACTTCGCTCAGCGACACGGGTGGTGATGGATTCATTCAGAAAATCATCATAGTAATAATGGTCATTACCGATGTTGAAAAAGCGGTAACGTTTCAACCGAAAGGGCTGATGAATCTGGAAGTAAAGGCAAATTGTTCTCATGCTCTTTATTATAATAAGTTGTAGATGCTAATTAATGACCGACTGGTATACTTCTTTCACTTTTTCGGCGGCATGTTCCCATTTGAGATTGTCTACCTCTTCTTTGGCATGCTTTTTAAACATGAGTGGAAGGCCGTCATATTTCAGGATTCCGTAAATGGCATCCGCCATGGCATGGGTGTCCCAAAAATCCACTTTAATTGCATGCTGCAAAATTTCTGAAACTCCTGATTGTCTAGAAATGATCACAGGTACATTGGATTGCATGGCTTCGAGGGGAGATATGCCGAACGGTTCGGAAATGGACGGCATGACATATACATCACTGAGTGAGAACATATGATGAACGTCATCGCCTTTAAGAAATCCCGTGAAATGAAACCTACTGCCGATTTTCAGGGTAGCTACCCGCCAGATCATCCTGTTCAGCATATCACCGCTTCCTGCCATGACGAATCGCACATTTTTCATCTTTTGTAGTACTAGATGAGCTGCCTCGATAAAATACTCAGGCCCCTTTTGAAGTGTTACCCTTCCCAGGAAAGTCACGATTTTATCGTTAATACTCCGTTCCCTCTTTTGAAGTTCACGGTCGGCCAGAGGTTCAACCGCATTGTGAACGGTCACTACTTTGCCGGGATCGATACCGTATTTTTCAATGATGATATTGCGGGTCAGGTTGCTAACGGCGATTACCTTATCGGCGGCTTCCATGCCTGCCTTCTCAATTTCATACACTCCCGGATTCACACTTCCACCGCTCCGGTCAAAATCGGTTGCGTGCACATGCACGATGAGCGGTTTTCCGGAAATAAGCTTTGCAGCCATTCCGGCGGGATAAGCAAGCCAGTCGTGGGCATGAATTACATCAAACTGATTCTGGTAAGCGATGATGGTTGCCACAGCGGCATAATTTGCAATTTCCTGGAACAGGTTCTGTCCATATCCGCCGCTGAAACTAAGCTTACCCGAGAATGAAGATTGTATCAGGTATTTGGACATTTCCTGGTCCTCAACAGAAAGCTTCTCATATTCTTCGGGAGTGGAGTAAGGTCTGAGGGAGGTACCGACCTCCATGAAATGCATTTTTGCGAAAAAAGTTTGGTAATCCACGATACGATCGCTGACAAACACCTCTCCTGCATCGATGATGTGTACCTTTGACATATCCTCATCACCATAGGCCTTGGGTACAACAAACAGGATGTCATTGACACCCACCTGGTGCAAACCTTTTGTCAGACCATAACAGGCTGTTCCCAGCCCTCCGGAAATATGAGGTGGAAATTCCCATCCAAACATCAATACGCGCATAATATTATTGGGGATTTAGGATTTTTTTCAAAGATCATCATTTATTCTCAGTCATCATTTCATATCGTTGAATAATGCGCAACAGAGCAGCCACGCTCCACGCCTGAGATATCGCTCCGCGAGCCCGGTGTGGCGGATCACCGTCAAATATTTCAGGTATCGTTCCGATGCCCAGTTCGGTCATAACAGGCTCGAATCCTTCGATCAGCTGTTTCAGGAAACCAAGTCCACTTTCTTTATGCAGGTTCATATAACCTTCACAAAAATGCTCAAGAAGCCAGGGCCATACTGTTCCCTGGTGGTAAGCCAGATCACGCTGTTCCTGGGTTCCCTTGTAAATTCCCTTGTATTTTTCATTTGTTGGAGAAAGTGTTCTGAGTCCGCGGGGGGTTAACAGGTCTCTTTCAACAACCGACAATACGGTTTTTTTGATATCGGGGCTCAGCATGGAATACTCCAGGGAAACGGCAATCACCTGGTTGGGCCGGATTGACCAGTCAGAAGTTTTATAATCGGCCACATCGGCCAAATATCCTTTTTTACTGTCCCAGAACATATTCAGGAACGATTCTTTGATAAGCGCGGGAAGGGGCTCCCAATCCCTGGCAAAATCATCGTCCCTGGCACGTTTGGCCAGGTCGAGACTGAACATTACTGCATTGTACCAGAGTGAATTAATTTCAACAGGGAAGCCGATCCTGGGCGTAACAGGTTTTCCATTGACAACTGCATCCATCCAGGTAAGGGCCTTGCCGGGTTCACCGGCGTAGATCAGGCCGTTATCATGCATTTTGATATTATAATGGGTCCCGTACCTGTAGGCATCCAGGATGGATTTTATGGTCTTCCCGTAGGATCGCCAGATGGCCGTGTAGGATTTGACCACCTTCGTATACTGCTGAAGCGCCCAGAAGAACCACAAGGGGGCATCCACAGAATTAAAAGCAGGATTATCCTCATTGCCCATGTTGGGGAATAAGCCGTCTTTAAGCCTGGCAACCTGCGTATCCAACACATCCTTGCATGTGGAAACGTCCCCGATAGCTAATGTCAGACCCGGCAAAGCAATGAAGGTGTCTCTTCCCCAACAACCGAACCAAGGAAAGCCGGCAATGATCTCCGTTTTCTTGTTTCGTTTGATAAAAAACTGTTGTGCGGAATTGATCAGGCAGTGCTTGAAACTGTCACGCGGTGTACGTTTCCCCAGTTCAAGGGTATATTTTCGCTTCAGGTTTTCCGGATTGGCTTTGGTTGTTCCGGCCGAAAAAATGATCACATCTCCCTTTTTGGCGCTCAATTCAAAATAACCGGGTATAAAAAGATCTTCCTTATAATCGTAACCCCGGCGCAATTCCTTGTTGTATTCAATTCCGTAATACCAGTCGGGTGTAGGCACAAAATCAACCTCTTTGGAGAACTGCATGTGCAGGAATGGATAACCATCGTAAAGCCTGAATTTGGCACCGTTGGGAATCAGGGTGGCGCGGCCGTTGGCGTAAAGATTGGCCCTGCTCAGCGAGTGCATATTGCGGAAAGCAAGAAACGGACGAAATCTCAGCCGTATGGGTACATCAGATTCCTGAATGGTATATCTGATCATGATTTGCTCTTCCTTTTCAACCAGAAGACTTTCCTTTACAAGAACCACCCCGCCTACACGGTAAACAATAGTGGGCGTAGGATCGGCCGTAAAATCACGAACGTATTTGTGTCCACGCGGGCTGTAAATATCACCCTGGTATTTGTGAATGCCCAGGTTAAACTCGTTCTCCCTTTCAATAATAGTCTCATCAAAGGATGACAGCAGCACATGCCTGTCACCATCCAGGTTTTCGATCGGGGCTACCAGTAAACCATGATATTTCCGGGTGTTGCAGTACACAATAGTTGTGGAAGTATACGAACCGGCTCGGTTACTCCTTATAAATTCCTTGGTCAGGGAATACTCAAGATTTATAAGCTGCGTTTTGTCAAATTTCAGGTAGGCCATTCTTACAGGGATTTTAACATTACAAGGTATTAAAAATAGTTGAACTATGAATAAGTAAATGTAAGTATTTTCCTGATAAGGAGCAACAACCGAAATAGTCAAAAGGTTTACGGAACAAGCTATTAATGTGGTTTCCGCCTTACGGATCAAATAACCGGAATTGTGCTATCATTATATCCGGGAAAAATATAAATTTGGAACTTCGATTCTTTCGCTTATGCGTACAACCTACCTGTTAACATTGCTCCTGCTTGCGGGTTATTCCTGTTCGGGAGACCGGCATAACTTCACCGTGGAAGTTGATGTGAATGGTGCGGACAACAGTTTGATTTATCTGGCGCAACGTACCCTTACGGGAACTGTGCCGGTGGATTCCGCTATGCCCGGTAAAAACGGGAAATACCTGCTGAAGGGTCATACTGATGAGCCTGATTTCTATATCGTTTACCACCGGCCTAAAAATTATATCAACCTGATCATTCATCCCGGAGATGATTTCAAAGTGATTACCGATGCTGCTTCATTCGATGTCAATTATTTGATTGAAGGATCAAAGGATAGCAGGCTGATCCAGAAAATGGTAAATATGCAAACCCGCACTTTGGAGCAGATCACAGAGATCAGCAATGAATTTGAGAACTCCCGGGGATCAGGCGATTTTTACAAGGTGAAAGCGCGCGTTGACAAAGCTTATGAAATGATATTCACGGAGCATAAGAACTTCTCCATTCAGCTTATTGAAGAAAATCCCGGATCACTGGTTGGATTAATGGCCCTTTATCAGCAACTTGGACGAAATACCCCGGTATTTGATTATAAAAAGGATTTCAGGTATTATGAAATAGTAGACTCCAACCTCTCTCCCTTATTTCCCCGCTCAGAAGCCGTAATCGATCTGAATCGCAAAGTCACGGAGTTGAGAGACCTGCTCAGGCTTGAAGCGGGATCTTCAGCCCCGGATATAGCTCTGCCTGATCCGAAGGGTGAGATCATTTCACTGTCTTCCCTGAAAGGGCGACAGGTCCTTCTGGTGTTTTGGGCTTCCTGGTCGAGCCAAAGCCTGTCGGAGATCAGAAAACTGTATGTTCTTTATCCCAAAATAGGTGGCAGCAACCTTGAATATTTCCTGGTTTCACTCGACAGGACCCGTGATTCGTGGTTGAGTGCAGTAAATGATAAAAACGCAAAGGGGATCCATGTATCCGACCTGCAGTACTGGGATTCTCCTGTAGTTGCCTCGTATCATATCGAGCAGCTTCCGGTTGTATATCTCATCGATGAAAATGGGATCATTTTGGGAAGAAACATTATGGCGGATGAATTACCGGGGATTTTGGGGAAAAATGATTGAAGATTGAAGATTCAAGATCTAAGATCTAAGATCAAGATATTGGAGTGATGGGGAAAAGGAAACTTTTTGTTTACAAATATTTATACTCGATGAGAAATGTTCTATTGTTCATTGGTGTTCTTGCACTTGCTGCCTGTAACCGCGACCAGGTAAAAATCACAGGCCATATTACCCATGCTGAAAAGATGATGCTTCATCTGGATGAGGTGGATGTTTATGAGAACAGGGCTTCAGATTCAATTGCACTTAAAAAGGACGGTACGTTCAGTTTTAAGTTTGATACGGAGATACCATGCTTTTACCAGTTAAGGCTATCGGATGACAGGGTCATTGTTCTGTTTCCCAAACCCGGCGAACATATTCGTGTTGAAGCAGATGCCAATAATCTGATGCCTTCTCTCAAAATCGAAGGGTCCCACGATACGGAGCAGGTCACCAAACTCATCAAGGGGCTACATGAAACTAAAATTCAGCTGGATTCCATTACACGTGTTTTTTCTGGAGCCACTGAAGACAGTCTCAGAGAGCGTTTAAACAAGGAATATCAGGATATCCTGGAACGGCACAGGAAGTTTTCAATAACTTTCATTCTGACCCATTATAACTCCCTGGCCAGTGTTTATGCATTATACCAGCAATATCAACCCGGATCCTATGTGTTCTACAAGGCGCAGGATCTCCAGTTCTTCAAGATCGTCAGTGATTCCCTGGCCAAATATGTCCCGGGCTCGAAACATGTGAATGCCCTGAAAGCTTATACCAGCAACAGGATTGGTGATTACAAAGCCCGGGTGATTTTACAGAAGGCAGATCAGGTTGAGTCTGCGCTTCCCGATGTAGCACTTCCGGATATCAAGGGGGATACAATCACCCTGAAATCACTGAAAGGTCGTCATGTTTTGCTAAGTTTCTGGGCATCTTACAGCGAAAACAGCGTTAAGCAGAATCTTGAATTTAAAAAGATATATGAGCGTTATAAGAAGCGGGGATTTGAGATATTGCAGGTATCCCTCGACAATTCGGTGGAGGACTGGGAGAAGGCAGTCAGGTTTGATGAACTGCCCTGGATCAGCGTTATCGATTCAAAATACCCGAATTCAATCGTGGCGCTATCTTACAACGTGACAGGTGTGCCTGTCAATTATCTGATAGGTCCGGACAATGTTTCCATCCTTGCCAAGAATCTTACCCCGGCTCAGTTGAAAATGAAGCTTGACGATTTGTTCAATTAAAATGCATTTCATTGGCAGGAAAAGGAAAGATATACTTTATTTCCGATGTCCACCTGGGCCTGTATCCACCGGAAAAAAGCCTTATCAGGGAACGCCTTCTGGTAAACTGGCTTGACGGGATCAAGGCAGATGCTGCGGAGTTATACCTGCTGGGCGATATTTTCGATTTCTGGCACGAATACAGGTATGTGGCACCCCGGGGATTCACACGGTTTTTGGGCAAGATTGCCGAACTGGCAGACAGCGGGGTACAATTGCATTTTTTCACGGGAAACCATGATATCTGGATCTATGATTACCTGCCTGGCGAGATCGGACTTACCCTTTACAGGCAACCTGTCACCCGGAATATCAACGGCAAAAAGTTTTTTATCGGTCATGGCGACGGCATTGGCAGTGGAGATAACGGATATAAGCTGATGAAATGGGGGTTCACAAATAAGATCCTGCAATGGCTGTTTGCCCGCATCCACCCCAATGCTTCCATGGCATTCGGCAAACGCTGGTCAAAAAGCAGCCGGTATGCCAAAGGCATCATAGCTGAGCCTTACCGGGGGGATGACCAGGAAAGCCAGGTTGTCTATGCCCGTGAAACCTTGCAACATGAACATTTCGATTACTTCATCTTCGGTCACCGCCATATCCCTTTTGACGTGGCTTTGGGCACCAGCAGGGTTGTTAATCTGGGCGACTGGATCAACAATTTCACCTACGCGGTCTGGGACGGGAAAGAACTGGAATTGCATTCGATCTTTCCGGATAAGGAGGGGGGGATATTCAGGAGTTGACCGGCAATATTTGCCCTGATTTCTTCCTTCTGAGCCATTTTTCCAGCTCAACAACCAGAAAGGCGATGAGACTGATAGCCAATACATCCACCCACATTATCGGCGATATGGGAGCGCTGCCAAAGATCCCGTTCATAAAAGGGATATACGTGTAGATCAGTTGGATAACCGTCATCAGTACAGCACCTCCTACAGCCCAGGGATTGGAGAAGAAACCCAGGCGGAATATGGAACGATCTGTAGAACGAGCATTAAACAGGTAGAACAACTCCACAAAGATCACAACATTGACAGCCACGGTTCGGGCTTCCTCCATGGATGCTCCGATAGATAGTTCATATTCAAATAATCCAAAAGCACCTGCCAGTATTATTACGCTAACCAGGAGAATCCGCCAGATCAGGATACCACTTAAAATGGGTGCTTTGGCATCACGAGGTTTGCGTTGCATGAGGTTATCTTCTTTGGGCTCGAGCGAAAGGGATACGCCGAGTACAGCAGCCGTAATCATATTGATCCATAGGATCTGAATGGGAAGTATGGGCAGGGTAGCGCCCGTAACGATGGCAGCCAGCAGAACAAGCCCTTCACCAAGGTTTGTAGGCAGGGTCCAGGCAATGAACTTGATGAGGTTGTCATATACGCCGCGCCCTTCTTCAACAGCTGCTTCAATAGAGGCAAAGTTGTCATCCGTAAGGATCATATCAGCTGATTCCTTGGCCACATCTGTCCCTGTTATTCCCATGGATACACCTATGTTTGCCTGTTTAAGGGCAGGCGCGTCGTTTACTCCGTCGCCGGTCATGGCAACAATATGATTCCGGGACTGGAGTATTTCCACCAGCCGCAATTTTTGTTCCGGAGCCACGCGGGCGAAAATATTAACGGCTTCAATCTTTTCAGACAAATCCGCGTCTGACATCCCGGACAGTTCGTATCCTGTCAGGACTTCCTTGTCCTGTTCGTCAGCCAGTCCGATCTGCCTGCCAATAGCTGCAGCTGTAAGGGCATGATCTCCCGTTATCATCTTAACGTTAATACCGGCCTGGTGACAGGCTTTGATGGATGTAACAGCTTCCTCCCGCGGCGGATCAATCATTCCCTGCAGTCCTAATATAGTTAGACCGCTGATATCGTCAAAGGCAATACTTCTGGCACCTGGTTTTTCCAACCGGGCAAAGGCCAGCACGCGCATTCCCCCTGAAGCCATACGGTCAACAACATTCCGGAATATGTTCATGTCCCCTGGCGTGGCTCCTCCAGACTTGTCAAGGATCTCTGAGCAACGATCGAGAAGAACCTCGGCAGCCCCTTTGATATAGATTGATCCGTCGGAGTGGAGGGTGGCCATGTATTGGTGCTGCGAATCAAACGGAATGGCATCAATCCTTGCCGGGAATTTGTCAGCATCGCTGATTTGCAATGCCTTACGGGCTGAAACCAGCAAAGCACCCTCTGTTGGATCACCATGCACATACCATTGTCCTTCTTTCTCTTCCAGTAAGCTGTCATTGCAAAACAGCCCGCATTTCAGTGTTTCGAGCAATGCCATGTTATCTTGATAAGCAGGCCCCCGGTCATCGATGCTCCTGATTTCTCCAACGGGATAATAACCTGTTCCGGCAACCGAATACATTCCATCCCTGGTAAAAACCTCCTTTACTGTCATTTGATTCTGGGTGAGGGTCCCAGTCTTATCAGAACATATGACCGTGGTGGATCCAAGGGTTTCAACAGCCGGCAGGTTACGTATGATGGCATGACGCCTGGCCATGCGGGCCACACCAATGGCAAGTATTACTGTAAGTGTTGCAGGCAATCCTTCGGGGATGGCACTAACTGCCAGAGCGATGGCGGTCATGAGCGTGTCAATCAATGCCTGGCCGCGCAAAAGGCCTATCAAAACTGTAAGAGCTGACAATACAAGTATGGCAATAAGCAGGATCAGGCTGAAATGTGAGATCTTTTTCGTAAGCGGGGTTCTTAATTCCGCCGCGCCTGAAATCAGCTGGGAGATACGTCCCACTTCACTTTTATCACCGGTTGCCACAACCACGCCGTGTGCAGTCCCATAAGTAACCAGTGTTGAGGCATACGCTATGTTTATGCGGTCAGCCAGCACCGTGTCGTGTGGAAGTAATACATCCGCATTTTTTTTTACAGGTAACGATTCACCAGTTAGCGCAGCCTCAGTAACCTGCAAGTCCCGGGAGGACATCAATCGCACATCCGCCGGAACGCTCATACCGGCCTGAAGCTGCACAATATCACCGGGAACCAGTTCTGCAGCCGGAATGCGCACCGTCTTGCCGCTACGAATGGCATTTGCCTCAGTGGTCATCGTTTTGGACAGAGCTGAAATGGCTTCTTCAGCCCTTGATTCCTGGATAAATCCTATAATGGCATTTATCAGTACCACCCCAAAGATAACCATTGCATCCGTTGTATCTTTTAATAATATGGTAACCACACTGGCAATTAGCAGAATGATCACCAGGGGGTTGTTAAACTGCAGCAGAAAGCGCAGCAGAGGGCCCTTGCCTTTTCCGGGCGTTATGACGTTCAATCCGAACTGCTGCTGACGGTGTTTTACTTCCAGTATTTCCAAACCTTTTTGCAGGTTGGTATTCAGGAGATCTACAATTTCTTCCTGTGGCATATGGTGCCAATGGTTATTAAGTAATATATTCATGGTAAATCAGACATAAATGATATTTCGGGTATTACAATAAAATTAATGTTAAAATAAATAATTTATACCTCATTCCGAAATAATCATTCCCGTGAAGAGGATTCACAAAAGGGTTCAGTAGTTAGTCCATATTGCTGCTGTTTAGTGCTGAAGGCAATTACATGCCCAAACTCCTTCGTAAAAGAAACAAATTAAAATTCAGTTAAATTTGCATGAGAAGTACTTAATCCCTGATTATTTATTTGGCTCAATCTAATTTTACGCGGAAGTATTTTTTTCAAGTTTCAGATTACAGAAAATTTAAACAAGAGAATGACAATACTAATTACCATTGCATTTATCGTAGGCTATATTCTGATTGCCATCGAGCACAGGATAAGAATCGACAAGGCAGCTTCTGCCCTTGTTACTGGTGTTGTTTGCTGGTTGCTTTACTATCTAGGTCAGAACACCTGGCTGGATGCAGAAGTTGAATTACTTCATCACCTGGGCGATATTTCAGCCATACTGTTTTTCCTGTTAGGTGCCATGACCATTGTGGAAGTTGTGGATTCACACGGCGGATTTACTTTGATAACCAGGATCATCCGCACCCAATACAAGTCACGCTTATTACTTCTTGTTGGTTTAATTACTTTCTTCTTGTCGGCCATTCTGGATAATCTCACAACATCGATTGTTATGGTAACCTTATGTAGAAAGCTGCTCCTGGAAAAGAAAGACCGGCTCTGGTTTGCCTCTCTGGTAATTATTGCAGCAAATGCAGGAGGTGCCTGGTCACCCATTGGAGATGTTACTACAACGATGCTCTGGATAGGTGGTCAAATTACTGCCGGAAAGATTGTTGCAACCACATTGATACCCAGCCTGGTTGTTTTACTTGTTCCCATTGCTCTCCTGATTTTCAAATTCAGAGGTCAGAAAATTCCTTCCGGACAAAGGGCGGATGAAACGGAATTGATTGGTGAAAGTAATCTTGTGCTGTTCTCCGGAGTCATGCTACTGGTATTTGTTCCTGTATTCAAAACCCTGACACATATGCCGCCTTTCATGGGCATGTTAATAGCATTAGGTATCATGTGGTTTATTAGTAGTATTATTCATTTAAGAAAGCATCCTGATGTAAGGTATAAGTTCTCCGTCACCAGTGCATTGCGAAGAATTGATACCTCAAGCATCCTTTTCTTTCTGGGTATCCTGCTTGCAGTTTCAGCTTTGGAGGCCGAAGGTGTTTTAAGGAAGATGGCGATTTTTATTAATGCTTACATTGATAATATCTATATTACAGGTACATTACTGGGTATGTTGTCGGCGGTTATAGATAATGTGCCGCTTGTCGCTGCAGCCCAGGGTATGTTCAGCATGGAGGTATTCCCGATCGATCATGCTTTCTGGGAATTTCTGGCCTTATCAGCCGGAACAGGAGGTAGTGCACTTATAATTGGTTCAGCTGCAGGCGTTGCTGTGATGGGAATTGAGAAGATTGATTTTTTCTGGTATCTTAAGCATATCAGCCTGTTGGCACTTGTGGGTTTTTTTGCGGGACTGATGACCTTCATGATCCAGCAATGGATTGTCAGTTAACTGATTAAATTTGTTAAGCGTGAATATCCTGATTATTGAAGACGAAGTAAAACTTGTAGCCTTTTTAAAAAAGGGTCTTAAAGAACAAGGCTATAAAGTGGATGCAGCCTATGATGGACTTTTGGGTGAAAGGCTGGCTTTGCAGGGTGCATATGATCTCATTATACTGGACCTGATCATTCCACAAGTGAATGGTTTGGAATTGTGTAAGAAGATACGCCTGAAAAATGAAAGCATACCCATATTGATGCTAACGGCTTTAGGCACAACGGAAGATAAAGTGACCGGTTTTGATGCAGGTGCTGATGATTATCTTACAAAACCTTTTGAATTCCAGGAACTCCTGGCCAGGATCAAGGCTCTTTTCAAAAGATCAGCCGGGATTCAGCATAAATCGGGTATTCTGCAGGTTTTTGACCTTTAGCTTGATTTGTTCAGAAAGATTGCAAAACGCGGAGATAAATCCATTACTTTGACCGCAAAGGAGTTTGCCCTGCTTGAATTTATGATGATGAATAAGGGAAGAATTCTTTCAAGGCTGGAAATCGCGCAACAGGTTTGGGACATTAATTTCGATACAGGCACTAATGTTGTGGATGTTTATATCAACATTCTGCGAAAAAAAATCGATAAAGAATTCAATAATAAACTAATTCATACCCGGATAGGACTGGGGTACGTTTTTGATGAACTGAATGGAAATACGTAAAAAACTCACCTATCAATTCAGTGCAGCTGTTGCATTAATACTGCTGTTGACCTTTATAGCAATACACCTTTCATTTTCAGGATCGAGAAAGGTTGAATTTTTTGATCGTCTGTCAAGCAAATCCAAATTAGTAGCGCAGATGCTCATTGATATTGACGAGATAGATCTTGAAGTTTTAAGAAAAATTGAGCAGAATAACCCCCTCAATCTCGCCAATGAGAAAATCCTGATTTATGATTCCAGTGATAAAAAAATTTATTCGAGTGATATAGATAGTAGTCTGGTTATTTCAAGAAATCTGATTCGGAAAGTCAGAAATGAAGAGGAGATAAGATTTAACCAGGGAGATTTCGAAGTATGCGGACTTTTATACGTCAGCAAGGGAAACCGGATTGTGGTTTTCACTGCAGCTACTGATATTTTCGGAATCAGGAAGATAAGAATGTTGCGTAATATTCTCATTCTGGTTTATATCACCAGCCTGATTTTTATCTTTCTGATCGGAAGATTATTGGCCAACCGTGCTTTGAATCCAATTGAAAGAATTATCAACCAGGTAGATGAGATCAGCATATCCAATCTGGATGCCCGGGTAAACGAAGGCAACGGAAAGGATGAGATTGCCAAGCTTGCAATTACATTCAACAATATGCTGAAACGACTGGAGACATCATTCAGGATTCAAAAAACATTCATTGCCAATGCATCACATGAGTTGAGAAATCCTTTGACAGTTCTGACAGGTCAGATGGAGGTTGTATTAATGTCAGACCGATCGAAGAAAGAATATCATAAAACCCTGCAATCTGTTTATGAAGATGCAGTGAATATCAATCATTTGGCGAATAACTTATTGCTGTTAGCTCAAACCAGCGCGGAAAGCACTTCACATAGTTTTGACAGGGTGCGTATTGATGATACCCTATGGCAGGCTGCTAATGAGATGAAAAACAGGCATCCCGATTTCCTTATAAAAACAAACTTTAGTGATACCATTGTGGATGATGATAACCTCACCGTTTATGGCAATGAGTTTTTAATAAAGACAGCATTTTTGAATATACTGGAAAATGCATACAAATATTCAATCCATCCTGCAATAAATATTCTGGTTGATTTAAAAATAGATTTCATTGTCATTGAATTCAAGGATAATGGTATTGGTATCCTTGAAGATGAGATTAATATGATTTTCAATCCTTTTTATAGAACAAAAAACGCGCTCAATAAAAAAGGCCATGGTATTGGATTAACGCTTGTTGAAAATATTTCCCAGCTTCACCATGGATTTGTTACTGTAAGTTCTGAAATTAATATCGGCACAACGTTTTCCATGCATCTTCCACTCTACAAAAATGTTTGAGACCTATTTTATTGGAAAGTTTTTCTTTGTCTAAGGATAGTTTAATTTGTTTTTAATCCCGCTTTAATGCTCATTTTCATATATCATCGTATATATGTATGATGAAATTGAGTAGCTATGATTAACGTATCGGTAATTCTGGTGACATTCAATTCCGAGAATACCCTGCAGAGAACACTTGATTCAGTCATCGGACAAAACGGGAGGGGAGAATTCTTCAATCTGGAACTCATTGTTGTGGATGATTGTTCTTCTGACAAAACACGGCTAATCCTCCATCAGAATAATATTTCATTTTACACAACCGAAATCAATTCTGGTGGCCCGAACAAAGGAAGGAACATGGCCCTGAGGCAGGCAAATGGTGATTATATCTGCTTTATCGATCATGATGATGTATGGATGCCGGATAAGATAATCATGCAATTGCGAGCTACTCATTACGCGCCTGTCATCACTACAGGCTATTCGATACATCACCGGTCGGGCTCAAAAGCATCCACAAGGGCGCTTTCAGGTAGTGACCCTGTTTTGTTCAAAGAGAATGAGACTTTTCTGGCAAAACTCAGGATGGACAGAAGAGGCCAAAACACTTACTTAAGTACATTTATGATCAGAAATGATCTGAAAAATATTTTTTTTGAAGAACACTTTGGAATGTGCGATTTTGACTGGCTTTTGCGCATATTTGAAAATCAGAGGACAGCTGAGATTCCAAAAGTACTTATGAAACGCTATGTGTCCGGAGACAATCTGTCGTTGCATGAGGATTATCGTAAAAAGAACTTTTATTATGTTTTATATACGTTTGAAAACTATGAGGACAAATATCCGAAGGAAGTTAAGCTTGGCCGGCGAAGATCGCACGGATCCTGGGCAAGGTATTTCTACCTCATTGATAAGATGAAAAATGCAAGGGCTTATTTTCTGAAGGGACCATTTGAAATGAAAGCAATAGCTTTTTATATAACCAGCTTCGCTGGAAGTACACTGATCAGAAAGAGTTTCAGGTTTTTCGGATGAGATAAGTCGCATCTGAGCAAATGTTTTTATCGGTTCAAGTAAGAGTTGATATGAATTTTAATTCCTTTTTAATCTATTATTCATGAAGGCTAAATTGATTATGGTTACTTTCGATTTTAATATTACAATTTTTATTTATGGAGAATAAATCAAGAAATACGGTTTTTGCGACTGTTGTTATTTTCCTTTTGCTACTCTTGTCCGGGATCCTCTTTTTTAAGGGAAGAAGCAATAAGAAGGAATTGGTTGCGGAAAAGCAGACTTCTCAGGCTTTACTTGAAAAAGGTGACAGATTAAAGAAAGAACTGACTGCACTCCAGGAAGATTTTAATAAGAATAGTATTCATATGGATGAACTTATTAAAGAAAAAGAGCGGTTGATCGATGAAAATACAACAAAGATCCGGAAACTGTTATCAGAAAATAAAGTGGGGAACAATGCATTAAAACAAGTTAAAGAGATTGAGATCCAAAACAGCAAGTTACAAACGGAAATCAATACCCTGAAAGAACAATTGGCGGATTTAACCAGGCAATCACAGGATCAATCCGGCAAAATTGCAAATCTTGAGCAGGAGAATGATCAGTTGAAGGAGCAGAACACGCTGCTCCGCTCCATGATTTCCAATAATATTAAGATCACTGCAACCAAAGGCAGGAAAAACAAACTGACCGTTATGGCAGCCAGAACAAATCTCATTTCAGCTTATTTGGATGTGCCGGCATCGGTAAGCAATAATGTAAGTTTTACACTTATTTATCCGGATGGAACTAAGGTTTCAAGCAAGGAAGTAAGTACAGCAATAATTAATGTTGTTGATCCAGCCGCCGGAAAGGCGACAGAAAATACTGCAGAAGGGTATACAGAAGCTGTTAAAACTTTGGAATTAAAATATACACCAAAAGACCGGTTAAAAAAAGGTACTTATAAACTGAGTGTGTATAACGAAAGTGAATATATTACAGGAGTACATATTGGATTAAAATAAAGATTTCGGTTTTGTCTATTTTTTCATTTGTCTTTTGATGTGAATTTTTCTCCTGTTAGAGGGCTCCCGAGAGGGGGTCCTTTTTTTTCAGGTACAAATCATAATACTCATTAACAAAATCCTTATTGAATAGTATTTGAATGATAAATCGTGCATAATCACAAAAAAAATCCCGGTCTTCAATAAACCGGGATTCATATATTTAAGTTGGCTGAAGATTATATCAAGGATGTAGCCAGCGTTACTCCTACCACCACGATCGATACCATGCTCATCAGCTTGATGAGGATGTTAAGGGAAGGTCCGGAAGTATCCTTGAAAGGATCACCCACTGTGTCACCAACAACTGCGGCTTTATGGCAATCACTGCCTTTTCCGCCATAGTTGCCTTCTTCAATGAATTTTTTGGCATTGTCCCATGCACCACCGGCATTGGCCATAAAAATGGCGAGGATGAAACCGGTGGCAACAGCGCCAACCAACAGTCCCATTACTCCTGCAGGGCCGAAAAGAATACCAACTGCGATGGGTATGGTAATAGCCAGTAAAGATGGAAGCATCATTTCACGTTGCGCACCTTTGGTGGAAATAGCCACACAGCTTGCATAATCAGGTTCGGCTTTGCCTTCAAGAATCCCTTTTATTTCGCGGAACTGACGGCGTACTTCATCCACCATGGATTGCGCAGCACGACCAACAGCATTCATGCTGAGTCCGCAGAAAAGGAAAGCTGCCATGGAACCGATAAATGCACCAACCAGTACCCTTGGGTTCATGAGGTCAATGTTATAATAGGTCATGACATCCTGGATACCGGCATTATGTATTTCAATGCCTGTAGATGCTTGAAAAGCCGCTGCTTTTTCAGGCAACCTGGCCAGGCCTACCTTGATCTCCTCAACATAGGACGCCAGCAAGGCGAGAGCTGTCAGAGCGGCAGAACCAATGGCAAAACCTTTACCGGTTGCGGCAGTAGTGTTGCCCAATGAATCGAGCGCATCGGTACGCTTGCGCACTTCAGGACCCAGGTGACTCATTTCGGCGTTGCCACCGGCGTTGTCGGCAATAGGTCCGTAAGCATCCGTGGCCAGGGTTATGCCAAGCGTAGAAAGCATACCTACAGCAGCTATGCCGATGCCGTAAAGGCCCATGCTAAGATTTTCAAAGTTGAAATTGGAGGCAAATATGAATGCCAGAATAATGGAAGTACCGACAATCAATACCGGGAAAGCGGTGGATATCATGCCCGTTCCTATTCCGCTGATAATAACGGTAGCCGGGCCTGTTTTTGAAGAACCGGCAATCTTCTGTGTGGGTTTGAAACCTGCCGATGTATAATATTCGGTTGTTTTACCGATACCGATACCGGCAACAAGACCTGCGATCATGGCTCCCCATACGCCCACGAAATTGGGAATTTTTAATACCCAGAGAATCAGGAGGGCAAACACGGCAATAAAGACAGAACTGACATTTACACCGCGTCCGAGTGAGGCAAGAAGCTGTTTTTGCGATGCGCCTTCTTTGGTACGTACCAGGAATATTCCGAGGATTGACAGCACAATGCCCACAGCTGCAATCAGCATAGGAGCAATAACAGCATTAAACTGTGTGGTTGCAGCATCATAGTTTCCATAGCCGGCAGCTATCAGCCCGGTTGCTGTGAAGCCTGTCGCTCCCAATGCGGCAGTGGACAGAATGGATCCGCAATACGATTCATACAGGTCAGCGCCCATACCGGCAACATCACCCACGTTGTCACCCACATTATCAGCAATGGTAGCCGGATTGCGGGGATCGTCTTCGGGAATGCCTGCTTCAACTTTACCAACGAGGTCAGCTCCTACATCGGCAGCTTTCGTGTAAATGCCGCCGCCGACACGGGCAAACAATGCCTGGGTGGAAGCACCCATACCGAAGGTAAGGGTTGTAGTGGTGATGATGATAAGTTTCATGGAAGGATCACTGGCAATTGCCATGTTGGTGGTGTTATCCAATGCGCCAACAATATAGTTCAGCGCATAGAACCAGATGGAAATGTCAAGCAATCCCAGACCAACCACAACCAGACCCATAACAGCGCCTGAACGGAATGCAACCCTGAGGCCATGGTTCAGCGATCTTTGAGCAGCGTTGGCAGTACGTGCCGAAGCATACGTGGCAGTTTTCATGCCGATGAAACCTGCAAGACCACTGAAGAAACCGCCTGTCAAAAAGGCAAAGGGCACCCAGGGATTCTGGATTTTCAATACATACGCGAGAATTGCAAAAACGACAGTTAAAATAACAAAAACAAGAGTAACAACCTTATATTGTTGTTTCAGATAAGCCATTGCCCCCTCACGAACGTACTGGGCAATTTTTTTCATCGTATCCGTACCCTCTGACTCCTTCATCATCTGCTTAAAAAAGTAGTAAGCAAATCCAAGGGCCAGCAATGATCCAAGTGGTACCAACCAGAATAAATTATTCAACATAGGTATAATTGCTTTTAATTAATAAATGGTTAATTGATAACAACTAAGTGAAATATAATAAGATATCACAGTTTTCATAAAAATACGGCCGTAAAGATAATAATTTACAGAACGCAAGAAAGCGGGTGGGCAAATAAATTTACCGACTGGTTAGTCAGGCGATGCAATCATAAAAATCCTAACTTTGTAATGAAACTAAATTTTTTTCCATATGAAAACTTTGAAGTCGATATTGATCCTGTTGTCATTTTCGCTGGCAGCAATTGCCCAAGAACAGAAAAATCCTGAAAGTACCGAACTCTGGGAACCTGTTCCCCCCGTGATAACGCCCGGAGAAGCCACTGCAGCTCCTTCCGATGCCATTGTCCTGTTCGATGGCACCAGCCTGAACGAATGGACCAATGACAAAGGTGAGCCTGCAGGATGGACCGTAGCGGACGGTTGCATGACCGTAAAGCCAGGGACCGGTATCATCCGGACCAAACGTGGATTTGGCGACTGCCAGCTGCATATTGAATGGCGTTCGCCCATTGTGGTCACAGGTGAGGGCCAGGGACGCGGCAACAGCGGTATCTTCCTGCAAAGTCTTTACGAAGTGCAGGTACTGGATTGTTACAATAACACAACCTATTCGAACGGCCAGACCGGATCGATCTACAAGCAGAGCATTCCTCTTGTGAATGCGTGCAGGAAGCCCGGTGATTGGCAGTCCTATGATATTATTTACACTGCCCCCCGCTTCAGCGAGAACGGTCGGGTCACCCTTCCGGGACGGATCACCGTTTTGCATAATGGTGTGCTCATACAGAACAACGTCGAAATCAGGGGCACTACCGAATACATTGGTGCACCCCGGCCTGTCGTGCATGGCATGAAGGAACCCATTTCACTGCAGGATCACGACAATCTGGTGAGTTACAGGAATATTTGGGTAAGGGAGCTTTAAAAGTGCAGTTCTCGCAAAGACGCAGAGACGCTAAGTATGAAATCCAAAGCAAAATTATAAACTTCGCGAATTGGCGTCTTTGCGAGAGGTTTTCAACTGCGAAATCTGCGAGAAATTTACGGTAGGTACTTCTCCAGTTCCCCCGGAGCAGCATAAGGCCATTCCGGTTCAAAGTAATTCCATAGCAGGGCTGATATTTTCCGGATCAGTCTATAGCCTTCATTGCTGTATATCCAGCTTGTATCCTGCTGGTTTTTGGTGATCACGCAAAAAACATAATCGCCGTGCGGTGCATTCACCAGCACCACCTCCGACCTGGATTCATCCACGGCGCCTTGTTTGGATGCCGCCTGAACGGTGGGAGGTATTTGCGAAAGGGCTTCCCCGTTCCAGTATATGCGGGTGAGATGTCTGTAAATAATTTCACTGATGCCGGGATTGACAATTTCACCCTGCCGGATCATCCACAACAGCCTGGCCATTTCACGGGGAGTTGTTTGTCCCCAGCCATAAACGCTGCGTGCAGCCTCCCTTCCCGGTGTGCGCGAATTTACCCGGGTGGCATCGAATCTATGATCCAGGAGCCAGACGTTTACAGCTGTTCCGCCTCCGGCCATGGCCTGCAAAAAGAGGCTGGCATGGTTATCACTGAAAGTGATCATATGGGTCATCAGTTGCCTGACGGTTATATCTTCACCCGGTGCAAAACGGCTCAGGGCATCCTCTCCCTTCCAGGGATAATGAAGTGAATCGGCAAAGAAACGGACTATGCTGTCGGGTTTCAGTTTACCGGCTTCAACCTGTTCCCAGAGGGTGCAGAGAATAGGGATCTTGATCATGCTGGCAGTGGGGAAGAGGGTGTCAGCATTTATTGACACTTCAATATTTTTACCGGGATGGTAAACATAAATGCCCGACTGGCCATGAAAACCTTCTACCGCTTCACTGCAAAGCTTTTGCAATGGCGGATCGCCAGGGTTATTGTTGGCGGACAGGCCTGTGAACAGAAACAATACGCCAACGGCCAGTTCCGATGCTGCTGTCAGAATATACATTACAGACCTGCCAGCAATTCCTTGACTTTGTCCGCGATCATCTTACCATCTGCTTTGCCGGAAAGTTCTTTGGAAGCGGTGCCCATGACTTTGCCCATGTCTTTGGGCGAAGTGGCGCCAACACGTTGTATTATACTTTTTAAAACCACAACAAGTTCATCTTCATTCATTTGTTTGGGAAGGTATTCTTCGATGATGGCAGCTTCCTTTATTTCATTCTGGTACAGTTCTTCCCGGTTTTGCGTTTTATAGATCTCTGCGGATTCCCGGCGTTGCTTCACCATTTTCTGCAGGATCTTCATTTCCTGGTCCGTACTGAGATCGTGACTACCCGATTCGGTTTTGGCCAGCAACAGGGCTGTTTTAATGGCGCGCAGAGATTCAAGCCTGTCTTTTTGCCTGGCCAGCATGGCGGATTTCAGGTCTTCGGAAATTTTGTCGAATAAGTTCATAGCAGGTTGTATGTTGTATGTTGTATGTTGTATGTTGTATGTTGTAGGTTGTATGTTGTAGGTTGTAGGTTGTATGTTGTGATTGTTGTGATTGTTGTGATTGCCTGCCTGCCGGCAGGCAGGTTGTGATTGTTGACTGCAAGACTGCATAACTGCAAGACTGCCGCTGCTACTGCCGCTGCATTCTCTCAATCCACCGCCCCGTTCAAATACGGATTCTCCTTACTCAGTTTTACCTGGGAGTTTTCATCATCGGATAGGGAATATTGTGACAGTTTATTTTCATCCGTGGATTTCTGCGGATCAATGTGCAGATGTTTTCTTTTGAATGCAGGCGTGTTCTCCATTTCATCGATCTCCCGGTCGCTTTGGCGGACACTTTGTTTCAGCTCTTTCAGGTCTTCCTGGGTACGCTTGATGGCATTCACCCTGTCGCCGGCTTTCCGCGTATCTACCGGTCTGCGAACCCGGCTTATATCCCTGAAAAGATCGTCATCAACCGTCTTGAGGTCGAATTCAATGGTCCGCTGGGATGGTGTGGAATTTGCAGGTCTTTGTGGCGGAGCGTCCCGCACAACAAAAATGCTGTCTTCCTCCGATACGGTATCAGAATATTCTACCAGTGGTATTTTGTCGATTTCACGACGGCGGATATACAGTTCAGGAATGCTGCTTGCATTGAATCCGGTTGCAATGACTGTCACGCTGATCTTCCTTCCCAGTCCGGGATCAGTGCCATTCCCCCAGATCAGGTCGGTATGAACACCAGAGCAGTCCTTCACCCAGTCAATGATTTGTCCGATCTCGTCCATGGTCACTTCATCATCGCCTGAAATAACATTCAGCAGGATATTTTTTGCCCCTTTGATATCTGTATCATTGAGCAGAGGTGAATTCAGCGCCTGTTTGATCGCTTCAATGGCACGTCCTTCTCCCTCGGCCATGCCTGTTCCCAGTATGGCCACACCACTGTTTGTCATGACAGTCTGCACATCGGCAAAATCCACATTGATAAAACCATGAACGGTAATGATCTCGGCAATACCTCTTGCAGCAACCGTCAACACATCATCGGCCCTGGCAAAGGCTTCAGAAAGACGGAGATTGCCATAGATCTGCCTGATCTTTTCGTTGTTGATAACCAGCAGCGAGTCGACGTGCTTTTCGAGCTCAGAAATTCCTTCAAGTGCCTGGTTTACCCTCACCGGACCCTCATTCTTAAAAGGTATGGTGACGATGGCCACGGTCAGGATGCCAAGTTCCTTGGCAGCCCTGGCAATGACGGGAGCCGCGCCGGTACCCGTTCCACCGCCCATCCCGGCTGTAATGAATACCATTTTGGTGTTGACCGATAATATCTCTATCAGGTTGTCCAGACTTTCGATGGCCGCCTGCTTGCCCTTTTCCGGTTTGTTGCCTGCGCCGCGACCTTCAGTCAGGGAAGCGCCAAGCTGGATCTTCACAGGCACTGGACTGTTTGCAAGCGCCTGGGCATCAGTATTGCAGACGATAAAATCCACATCTTTGATTCCCTGATGGAACATGTGGTTAACCGCGTTACTGCCGCCGCCTCCAACACCCAGGACCTTAATGATGGAAGATTTGTTCACCGGCATTTCGAAGGAAATCAGTTCATCCATGGCTTTGGATTATTGGTTTTACATTTTCTTGTCAATATCGTCATCGAAAATATTCTCAATCGTGGTTTTAAAGGACTCAAACAGGCTTTTCCTCGGTTTGGTTTCTTTTATTCCTTCATCCATAATAAATTCCGGAACAGGCTCCTTCTCACGGATCTCCTGTACGGCTGGTTCCGGTACATATTGCTCAAAACCCTTGTACAACAATCCCACACTTGTGGAGTACATGGGATGATTGACTTCTTTCAGATCATGGTTCGCTGCCTGCACCTCGGGCTTGCCAATACGGACATCCAGGCCGGTACGATATTTTACCAGCTGCGGCAGATGCCGTAAAAGCGAACCACCTCCGGTAATCACAATTCCGGCAGTCAGTTTTTCCATGCAATCGGATCCTTCGAGCTGGTATACCACAGCATCCAGGATTTCTTCCATGCGCGACTGTATAATATAGGCCAGGCTTTTGATCGACACTTCCTTGGGATCACGGCCGCTGATGCCAGGCACTGCAACAACTTTGGCTTCTTCGGCCAGATCACCAAGAGCAGAGCCGTATTGAAGTTTCAGCAACTCGGCATGTTTGCTCAGGATAGAGCAGCCTTCCATTACATCCTTGGTAATTACATTCCCTCCAAATGGGATCACCGCCGTATGCTTGATGATATCATCGTAATAAACGGCTATATCTGTAGTTCCGCCGCCAATGTCAACAAGCGCTACACCTGCTTCAATTTCATCGTCGGTAAGCACGGCGGCAGAGGAGGCAAGGGGCTCCAGGATCATTTGTTTCACATGTATCCCTACGCGGTTGACGCAACGCTCAATGGTGCGGGCTGAAGACGTCTGGCCGATAACAATGTGATAATTGCCCTCGAGACGTTTCCCGAACATGCCGATGGGATTCTTTACCCCGGTTTCATTGTCAACCACATAACTTTGCGGAATGACATGTATGATTTCCTCTCCCGGTTGGATGGAAATTTTATACATCTCTGACAGTAAGTGGTCGGTATCGTTTTTGGTGATCTCTTCTTCGTAAGAATCACGGAGTATATATCCCCTGTTCTGTAAACTTGTGATGTGCTGACCGGCAATTCCCACGTATGCTTCGCGGATTTCAAATCCAACCTGTTTCTGGACTTCATCGACCGTATATCGGATGGCATTGACCGCTTCTTCAATATTGAGCACTACGCCCC
>JAFGGU010000067.1 GCA_016930375.1 Bacteroidales bacterium
ATCAGCTCATTTTCCGCATATTGAAGAAAGTGATTTGTTTCAAAAGATTATGATTGAAGAAGTATTGCCAGTGATAAAGCCGGATAGCCTGGTGGCTGATTACAAGTAGCAGTGTCAGACAGTCGGCAGGCAGGGCCGACGGAGCGCAGGGTAGGGGAGTAGAAGTTGCAACGGCAGTAGGGCTGCCTGACTCACAATTTTCGGGTATTTGATTATCTAACCATTAATAAAGAATAGAATTATGCCCTACATAAATGTAAAGGTTGTTAAACAGCAGGTGGATCAGCTGCAGAAAGACGCACTGATTGCCGGTAAGGAGCTGGTTAAACGTACGCTGGGTTCAAATGATTTAACCAATTATTTTATCATCTATGAGCTGAATCCGGATAGCTGGGGATTTGATGGTATTCCCATGACGGTTCGCAATAAAATGGAGCAAAACAAATGACCCCGATGGTTTTTCAAAGGGTCATTTCCAGCGACGACTTGTCATCTGTTGTGCAGGTACTAAACGTATCTCATGGTACAGTGGCAAAGGATTTTGGATTTACCAGGGAGACTAATCCAACCAATAATGCTTTCATTGACGAATCCACATTGAAGTCGCAATTAATCAAAGGTATTGAATTGTACACGTTGTCACCGGATGGTAAAACGGTTGGCTGTATTGCCATTGAAAAATCATCCAAAGAGGCGGATACCTTTTACATTGAGAAAGTATCAGTTGTTCCGGAATTCAGGAATCAGGGATTTGGGATAAAATTGATGGATTTTGCGACATCCAGAATAAAAGAATCAGGCGGAAAGATAATATCCATTGCTTTAATTGATTCCAATGCGCCACTGAAAAACTGGTACATCAAACAAGGGTTTAAAGAAACAGGAACCCGGGATTTTGATCATTTGCCTTTCAGCGTGTGCTTTATGAATAAGCTGGTTTGAAGAAGTGACAGGGTACCCGGCAATTTGACATGGACATAAGACTTAAAACCCATTGACTTGATAACATTTTAACTATATTGGCAGGAGATTTCCGTGCGGAAGAAGAAGACTTTAAATGAACGTTTTAATCATATACTGCCATCCCAGCAAAAAATCCTTTACGCATCAGGTTTTCAATCAGCTATTAACCGGACTGAAAACTGTAAATCACAAAATACTTGTATCCGATTTGTATGAGATGGATTTTCAATCGGATATGAGCGAAGAAGAGTATGTAAGAGAAGGATTGGGAAAGGTTGGAAATGCAGTACCAACTGACGTATTCACAGAGCAGGAAAAAATTCAGCAATCCGATTGCATCATTTTTGTATATCCGGTTTGGTGGAGTGATTGCCCTGCCAAATTAAAAGGCTGGTTCGACAGGGTTTACTCTGTGGGATATGCCTATGGGTGTGATGATAAAGGAATTAAACAGCTTGCCATGAAAAAGCAAAAACTGGGAATGGTTTTGTGTACTGCCGGTCATCCCAACGAATTCCTGGATGAGACTGGAGTTGCGGAAAGTATGCGGAATGTAATGATTGATGACCGGCTTGGAACCAGGTTTGAAAACAAACATATGGTAATTCTGGGCGGAACCCTGTATATGGATCAGGTAAAAGAAAAACACCTTGTGAAAGCATTTGAGATTGGCAAAAATATAGCAAGCTATTGCAACCGGCATCATGCATAAACCAAAAGCATCCGGCGCATAAGCCGTTTCGCCCAAATGGCAGGAACGGCTGTGCACATCTTTAAGAAACTCCGGATTGGCTCATGAGTGTTTTTCCTATTTGCGGATACATAAAATGCAGTACTTTTATTTTTCATAAACCAATTGAAAAACCCATCAATAATATAATACCAACATAAAATGAAAAACAAAAACCAGTTGTTGGGTGGACTGATAATAACAGTCTTAATATTTTTTTCAGCAGTATTTATCGGAAATCAACTGCACCTTAAAGCTGGTTTTATCCCTGACTCTTTTATTACACAAACGGTAATGATCATCTTATCATTAGCTGTAATATGCCGATTAAGAGAAATTGTAAATTACAGAATTTCTCTGCCATCTCTTTGTTTGTTGACTTATGATGAACATAAAAACCAATATGATGATAAAAGAATTTGAACCGGAAATACAGGGAATTCTAGCTTCGGTAGATGAATGGGAAGATAAGCTGACCCATCTGTCAGGCGAAGTGATTTCAGAAAGAAAGAACAGTCAGAACAGGACGATCAAGCAAATTGTCGGGCACATGATTGATTCCGCCTCAAACAATACACACCGGATTGTTCATTTGCAGTACCAGCCAAATCCCTTGATTTATCCCGATTATGCAAATCTTGGGAACAATGACAAATGGATTGCCATTCAGAATTATCAGGATGAAAAATGGCCTGTTTTGATACAACTGTGGAAATATGCCAATATTCATATTGCTCATGTCATTCAGCAGGTCAATCCGGAAAAATTGGAACACGAATGGATTTCTGCGGTAAATGAAAGAATCACTCTCAAGGCCATGATCATGAACTACCTGCCACACCTGAAATTGCATTTGGGTGAGATTGAGGAATTGATTAATAAGGCTTGATTCAAGCGCAACTTACCGACAGGCAGGACTGACTTACTTTGTCCTGCGTCATCTTGCCAGATGGCATTGGCTTTCTGCCGAAGCGGCAGCGCAGGCAGGTCCAGTATCCAGCACCATTACGCATTTGTTAAAAAACTTCTTAATTTCACATCCGTAATTTTTAAACTTCTGTCTTAAAACATAATTCTATGACTAACAAAATCATCTACCTGGTTAAAACGGCCATGATGGCCTCATTACTGGTTTTGGCTTCATCTGCCATGGCGCAGGACGGAACCATATATCCACTTGATACCCCTGCGGAACCTAATGCCATACTTTTGGGTACAGGCGGTGTGGAGGATCAGCCTGCTCCCGAATCCTGGTTTCGCCAGTGGGGCGATCCTATGGCACGCAACATTTCCAATGCTACCCTTACACCTTTCCTTCCTGAGCCGGGAAAAGCAAACGGCGCAGCCGTCATTGTTGCCCCCGGTGGTGGTTTCAGATGGCTATCAATGGGTAATGAAGGCTGGGAAGTTGCCCAGGCACTTGCTGATCGCGGAATTGCCGCCTTCGTGCTCAAATACAGACTCATCCCGACACCTCCGACACTTGAAGGGCTAAAAAAAGCGATGGATCAGACTTTTGCTGCTGCAGCAGATACTTCGTCAGATGCACCAAAGGCTGCACCCGGCTGGGATCTGTCGAATCAACTTGAAGATGCAGAGGCTGCCTATGCCCTGATTGTTAAACGTGCCGCAGAATGGGGCGTTGACACCTCACGGTTGGGCATGATTGGCTTTTCGGCCGGGGCAGGACTGACAATGCACTGCGCACTCAACTCAAAAGCGATGGAACTTGATTTCATTGGTCCGGTTTATGGTCCAATGGGCCCGGTAGAAGTGCCAAAGAACGCTCCTCCCCTATTCAGTGTGATTGCCAGTGATGATTTTCTCTTCGGAGGCCAGTTCGGCGTGATCAAGTCGTGGTACACTGCCGGACGTCCGGTAGAATTTCACCTGTACCAGAATGGCGGCCACGGTTTCGGACTCGGGAACCCCGACCGTACCAGCAACCGTTGGTTTGATGCCTTTACGCACTGGCTGGAGGTGAACCGGTTTTTGGTGAAATAGTGAAAAGTGAAAAGTGACAAGTGACAAGCCTGTCCGGTAGGCAGGGCGTAAGCTGTTTTTAAGTTGACGGCAATGGTCAGGAAACTTCGCCGAGATGGGGAGGCTTATCTGATGGCAACATGATTGCCTACAAAGTTCATTTTTGAAACATAAAAGAAGATACTCCGTAAAACGTTTTATTCTCTACCTGTTAATCACCCTCTGGTATTACTGAATTCTTTCCGGGATCGTTTTTTGTGTGATGGATTAAATTAACAAGATGGATAGAACAAAAAATGAACTTATTAATGAGTTGGAAGAGCTTCAACTCAAGCATGCTGCTTTGGAAAAAAAATACGATGAGGAAGTAAGCAAATTTAAAAAATGCGAAGATGATCTGCGTTACAGGTTAACATTTCTTGAAGGGGTTGCCAATTCAACCATTGATGGATTCCTGGTAGTTAACCCCTATGGCCAGAAAATACTTCAAAATCAGCAAACCATTGATCTGTGGAAAATACCAAAGGAAATAGTCGATGATCCCAATGGCATGAAACAGGTCAATCATGTCATGAGTATGACAGTTGACTCGCAGAAATTTGTTGCTGAAATTGACTACCTCAGAGAGCATCCTGATGAAAAAAGTCGTGATGAGCTTGAATTAATTGATGGCACAGTGTTGGATCGTTATTCTTCTCCGGTTATTGGACCTGATGGGAAAAACTATGGCCGTATTTGGACATTTCATGATATATCAGAGCGGAAAAACGCAGAAAAGCAACTTATACAGCTTAATGCAGACAAGGATCGTTTTATTTCTATTCTTGCACATGACCTGAGAAGCCCTTTTAGCAGCCTTTTGGGATTCTCTCAGTTGTTGAAGAAAGAATTGAGACACTTCTCTTTTGAAAAGATAGAAGAGATGGTGGAATCTATTTATAGTACAGCTAACAAAACATATAAATTGCTTGAAGATACCCTTTCATGGGCAAGCGGCAGTTCGAGAAAAATAACATTTTCTCCCACTGTAACGAATATTTCGGAGTTGATAAATGAAGTAGCAGATATTCTTGAACCCATTGCAAAAGCAAAAAGGATTTCAATTGAGAATAATTCCGAAAATGAATTGCTTGTAAATGCTGATATTTTCATGCTTAAAGCCATACTCCGAAACCTCATATCAAATGCCATAAAATTCACCGATAAAGGTGGAAAAATACAAGTCTCCGCATTACAAGATCATGTGAATACAACGATTCAGGTAACGGATAATGGAATTGGAATCATCCCTGAAGCGCTGGAAAAACTTTTCAGTTTTTCATCCTTTCATTCAACTAAAGGAACCGCGAATGAATCAGGAACTGGTTTCGGGTTATTACTGTGCAAAGAATATATCGAAAAGCATGGAGGAAAAATATGGATAGATAGCCAAGAGAATAAAGGAACCTCTGTGAGTTTAACCATACCGAACTGCCTGAAATAAAAAGAATCTGGATATTTATCAAATGAAACAGATCAAGGAACATTTTGAAGCTGAGGCTAAGGAGTTTGATGAAGTAATCATCAGGCTCATTCCCTATTATAACCAAATGGTTCGGGCTTTGGTGGATGCAATTCATTTTGATACGAAACAGCCGATACGGGTAATGGATTTGGGATGCGGAACCGGTACCATTGCCAAAGCTATTTCGGATAAGTTCCCTAATGCAACAATTGACTGTTTGGATTTGGCATCCAACATGATTGAAATGGCCAAATTGAAACTGGCATCACACAAGAATACCCGTTTTATTGTC